>JAGKWZ010000157.1 GCA_021151605.1 Verrucomicrobiaceae bacterium | reverse complement strand
GGGTCATGCAGAATGGGCTGCACCTCCACCTGGGATTTGTGGGTCTCAAATTCACCGCCTAGCATGTCCACATAGCCGCGGAAGGGATGGTAGGTGTCGGAACCGGAATGCATCGCCACCATGGCCTTGCCGCTCTTGATCAACTCTACAAAGCCATCGCGGTCAGGGAACAGGAGGTCGCCTGTGGTATTGGCGAAGATGAAGCCGTCGTAGCCCTTGATCTTCTCCAGCGCCATCTGCTCAGACATGTAGGCCTTGATCTTGTCATTCCAGATTTTGTTGGCTGCATTGAACTCGGCGAGGGCGGTGCTGTAAGCCGCCTGCTTGGCTTTGAAGGCCTCGTCGGAATCGTTGGGCTTCTTCTCCGGTGGCTTGCCTGGGTTTTTCGGCTGGCCTTCTGGCTGATGCACATAGTCCACTGTCCAAGCGCCGGACTTCTCGCCGAGTTCTTTGAGCACTTTTTCCGCCGTCTCGATGGACGAATGGCGGAAGCCGGTGGTGACGGTGACGACGAGCAGTTTCTTCGGTTCAGCCACCGCCAATGCAGGCAGTGCGAGTCCGAGGACAAGTAGGGAGGAACGGAGCAGATTGGTAAGTTTCATGCGAGGGCAGACAGGAACGCAGGCTGGAAGCTGTAGCTACCATTTTTCTCTGGTGGCTGATCTTCAAAGATGCCTGAATGGCGTGGCTCCAAAAAATTTTGGCTCGAGCGTCACTCCAAGCACCCGATAGGATGCCGCTCTCTCTTCCGTCCTTTCCCACCTCATCATGATCCCCATCGACCTCAGCGGCAAAGTCGCCCTCATCACTGGAGCCTCACAGGGCATCGGCGCGCAGATCGCGCGGACCTTTCATCGCGCTGGAGCCACGGTGGTGATCAATCATCCGGGCTTTCCGAACACGGCGGCGGATGCTCAAGCGCTGGCCGATGAACTGAATGTCCACCGCACCGACAGCGCTCGCGTGATCGCCGCCGATGTCTCGCAGCCAGAGCAGGTGCAGTCGATGATGGGCGAGATCCAGGCGGCCTGCGGCGGTCTCGATTATCTGGTGAACAACGCGGCGATCATCAAGGACCGAACCATCGCCAAGATGAGTCTCGAAGAGTGGGATGCGGTGATCGACGTGAATCTCTCCGGCGTCTTTTACGGCTGTAAATACGCGCTCGAAATCATGCGAGATCATGGGGCCATCGTCAGCTTCGGCAGTATCGCGGCGATCCAGGGTTTCTTCGGCCAGGCCAACTACGCCTCAGCGAAAGCGGGCGTGCAGGCGATGATGCGTGTGCTCAGCCGTGAAGCAGCGCGGAAAAACATCCGCGCCAATGCCATCGCCCCCAGCGTGATCGATACCAGCATGGCGGCAACCATTCCCGAATCCGTGCGCGCCGAGATGCTCAAAAACGTCCCGCTTGCCCGCTTCGGCACCACTGAGGAAGTGGCGAATGTGGTGCTCTTCCTTTGCTCGCCACTGGCCTCGTATGTCACGGGTCAGACCATCGAGATCAATGGGGGCTGGAGAGGTTAGGAGCCAGCAGTTCGATCTTGCGATTCAAGATTCAGGATAGGATGATCCGAACATGAACATCTCGAAGACTCAAGCGCCCACACTTTCAAACGTGGTCCGAAAGACCCCTGATCCACTATGTCAGCCAATCTCAGAGAATCGTCCCTTGCGCAGCTTGGAGCCCTTGCGCAAGCCTTCGCGATTGAACCCGCAGGAGGCCAAAGCGCAGTTGCGACGGCATGCCGGGCAGGTGTCCGGCTCTTGATGAGCAGGGATGAAGTCGTTCGTGGTTCGCCAGATTCTCACGGGAACGAACATGATGTCTGGTTTCGTGAGATTGATGGCATCGGTCGAGTCTTCAAAATCACTCGCGGCAAACATGCCATCTACGGCATCTCAGGAACCCCGGCTACCTACCTGAGCCGCTGGCAGAACTCCAATCTTCTGTTTGGCGATGATATTCGAATCGAAGGTATCCTGCCTGACGGGCGCTTTGTCATCAGTCAGTTGTTCGTGGAAGGTAGGGTTCCCTCCACCCAAGAGTTGCATCAGTCTCTGACAGAGATTGGTTGGAGTCAGTATCGCCATTCTGGCACCGTTTGGAATAGCCCGGATGGCCGAATCGTGATGAGCGAGGTTCACAACGGCAATTTTATCCAGCAGCCAGATGGAATCATGTCAGCGATTGATGTGGCTCTGCATTCACATGAGGAATGGCAGGCCCAGCTATCCCCGGAAGAGTTCGAGGACGCTTATGGAACCACTCATACGCCACAAACACTGGCGGCGATGTTGGAAGCCGAGAATCAAGATTTGAGCGCGTTTGGTTTCCCTGTCCGCAGAAGGGATTCCGACTCCAACAGCTCACAAGTCTCGAAACCATTCTAACCCATGCGCGCCCCAGCCATCATCGCCACTGCTGACGAAGCCATCGCCGCCATTCCTTCGGGAGCGACGGTGGCGGTGGGTGGGTTCGTGGGAGCGGGGCATCCTGAGATGCTGACGGCGGCGCTGGAGCGGCGGTTTATCGAAACCGGCACACCCAATGATCTCACACTCTACTACTGCGCTGGGCAGGGAGATCGGGCTGAGCGAGGGCTGAACCACTTCGCTCACGTGGGCTTGATCAAACGTGTGATCGGCGGCCACTGGAACCTCGCGCCGAAGCTCGGCACGCTGGCTTTGGCGAATGAGATCGAAGCCTATAACTTCCCGCAAGGCGTGCTCAGTGTGCTGCTGCGCGAGATCGCGGCGAAGCGGCCCGGACTCATCACGCAGGTGGGACTTAACACCTTCATCGATCCTGCTCAAAGCGGCGGGCGAATGAATGCTCGCACCACGGAGCCACTCGTCGAGCGACTGGAACTCGATGGGCAAACGTGGCTGCGCTACAAGTCGGTGCCCATTCATGTGGGGCTCATTCGTGCGACCTATGCCGATAAGCGTGGAAACCTCAGCATGGATAAAGAAGGCCTCATCGGCGAGGTGCTGCCCATCGCTCAAGCGGCGAAGAATCACGGTGGCATCGTCATCGCGCAGGTCGAGCGCATCGTCGATCAATTGCCGGACCCGAAGTCCGTGCGCGTGCCGGGCATCCTGGTGGATTACCTCGTCGTCAGCGGCGGTGTGCAGCACGACCAGACCTTTGGTGAGGTCTTCAATGAAGACTTCGTCGTTACCAGCGATGGCGGTTTCACGCTGCCGACCATGCCGGAATCCGAGCGCAAGATCATCGGCACCCGAGCGCTGCGGGAGATTCGTGAAGGCGACATCGTGAACCTCGGCATCGGCCTGCCAGAAAGTGTGGCCATGGTCGCCGCGGAGACCGGGCGGCTGAGTGAATTCACCCTCACCGTGGAAAGCGGCCCCATCGGCGGCGTGCCAGCTTCGGGCCTGAACTTTGGTTGCAGTCATTTCCCCGAGGCGATCATCGATCAGCCATCGCAGTTCGATTTCTACGACGGCGGCGGGCTCGACATCGCCGTGCTCGGCGCGGTGGAGGTGGATGCGGAGGGTAGCGTGAACGTGACCAGCTTCGCGGATCGTTTTGCGGGCGTCGGCGGCTTCGTCAACATCGCCCAAAGCGCACGCCGACTCGTGTTTTGCTGCACGTTTCAGGCAAAAGGGCAGCCGAAGTTCGTGCGCCAGATCCAGCACGTATGTTTTCATGGCCCGACGGGCTTCGCACGAGGCCAGCAGGTGCTTTACGTGACGGAACGCGCCGTTCTTGAGCTGACAGCTGGTGGGCTGAGGCTCATCGAAATCTCTGAGGGGTATGATCTGCAAAAAGACATCCTCGATCAGATGGAGTTTGCGCCGCTCGTGGCGCTTTGACTGTATTGACCCTTTGACCGAATTGAACCTCATGAACACCGTTCACATTATTGAAGCGAGACGCTCTCCCATCGGCCGCTTTGGCGGTGGTTTGAAATCCATCAGCGCCACCGACCTCGGTTTTGCCATCGCTGATGCCGTCGTGCCTGCCGGGCTGCGTGAGCACATCGGGCAGGTCATTCTCGGCCAGGTGCTGCAAGCTGGCGCAGGCATGAATGTGGCACGGCAGGTGGGCTTGAAGCTCGACCTTCCTGAGCATGTACCTGCCTACACGGTGAACATGGCCTGCGGCTCTTCGCTCAAAGCCGTCGCGCTCGGTGCCGATGCCATCCGCAGTGGTGAAAGTGATCTCGTGCTCGCTGGCGGAGTCGAGGTGATGAGCCGTGCGCCGCATTATGTCATGGATGCGCGCTGGGGGAAAAAGCTCGGCGACATCTCGATGCAGGACGCCATGTTCGTCGATGGCCTCAGCGATCCTTTGCTGAAGATCGGCATGGGTGAAACGGCGGAGCGAATCGCGGACAAACACAGCATCACTCGCCAGCAGCAGGATGAATTCACCGTGCTCAGTCAAAGCCGAGTCGCTGCGAGTCGTGAAGCATTTATCCGCGAGATCGTGTCTGTGGCCGAGGTCACGAGTGACGAGCATCCGCGTGCTGACACGACGCTCGATTCGCTCGCCAAACTGAAGCCCGCCTTCCGCAAAAATGGAACTGTGACGCCAGGAAACTCATCCGGCATCAACGACGGAGCTGCGATGGTCCTGCTCGCCAGTGAAGCGGCGATGCAGAAGCACGGCCTGCAATCCCGAGTCCGCATCATCGCTACAGCGGCTGTCGGTTGTGATCCTGCGGTCATGGGGCTCGGACCTGTCGGAGCAATCCGCAAGCTTTGCACTATCACTGGCTGGAAACTTGAAGAGGTCGATGCCATTGAGATCAACGAAGCCTTCGCCGTGCAGACGCTCGGCTGCGCTCGCGAGCTGTCACTCGATCTCGAAAAGCTCAATCAACGCGGCGGAGCCATCGCTCTCGGGCATCCCATCGGTGCCAGCGGAGCGCGTGTGCTCGTCACGCTGCTGCATTTGATGGAAGACAAAGGCTACAAGCGCGGCATCGCCAGCCTCTGCATCGGCGGGGGCATGGGCATCGCGATGGCAGTGGAGAGGTGAAGCTACAGCCGCTTCTTGCTCGTCTCCTCCACGAGCCACACAGACACGAGTGTGATGGCAGCCATGACAATGAGATAGGTCGCGACAGGCCAGGGTTTGCCGCCGCTTCGCTCCAGCAGGGCTGTGGCGATGAGAGGCGCGAGTCCACCCGCCAGCGGTGAGGCGAGTTGATACCCGAGGGAGGCACCGCTGTAGCGGACGCGTGTGCCGAAGAGTTCCGAAAAGAAGGCCGCCTGCGGACCATACATCGCCGCGTGGCCGATGAGGCCAATGACCACCGCTGCCATGACGAGCCCTGTTTGCCGAGTCTCCAGCATCCAGAAGAAGGGAAAGGCGAACGCGGTGAGGAAGAGCGCGCCACCGAGATAGACAGGCCGCCGCCCGAGCTTGTCTGACAGAGCCCCGAAGTAGGGGATGGCGATGAGCTGCACCGCCGAACCAACGAGCACCGCATTGAGCAGGCTGCCCTTTGCCATGCCGAGCTGCTGCGAGCCGTAGCTGAGCACGAGCACAGTGAAGATGTAGAAGAAGGCGTTCTCCGCGAAACGTGCGCCCATGGCGAGCACGACATTGCGCGGATGATCACGCAGCACGGCGAGGATGGGCACCTTCGGGCCTGGATCGGCAGCTTTGGCCTCGGTGAAGATGGGGCTCTCCATGATCTTCAGGCGGATGAACATACCGACGCCAAGCAGCAAGATGCCGAGCAGAAAGGGAATGCGCCAGCCCCAGGCGAGGAAGGCTTTTTCATCCATCGAAGACGCCAGATGAAACACGCCATTCGCCAGCAGCAGACCCACCGGAACCCCAGCCTGAACCCAGCTCGCATGAAAGCCACGTTTGCTCTCATGCCCATGCTCCACCGCCATGAGTACCGCGCCACCCCACTCACCACCAACACCGAAGCCCTGCACGAAACGCAGCGTGACCAAAAGGATGGGCGCGGCCACGCCGATCTGCTCATAGGTCGGCAGAAGGCCGATCAGCACCGTCGCCACACCCATGAGCATGAGCGTGGTCACGAGCATGGACTTGCGCCCGATCTTGTCGCCGTAATGCCCGAAGACAATGCCGCCGAGTGGTCGTGCGAAAAAGCCGACCGCATACGTCGCAAAGGCCGCCATCGTCCCCGCGAGCGCGTCGAAATTCGGGAAGAAGAGCTTGTTGAAAACCAGCGCCGCCGCCGTGCCATAGAGGAAGAAGTCATACCACTCAATGGTGGTGCCGATGAAGCTGGCGATGACGACACGGCGGATGTTGTTGGGTTGGGACATGAGGGAAGTCGAATTTCAAATTCGAGGCAAAGGGTGCCAGAGAACGAATCTCAGAACCATGTTATGCCGGGCTTCATCACAAAATAAAAAATGGCAAAGCCAACGCCGACGACCTGAAATCGACTGGGCTGAGGCTTCCCTGGATGTTCACCTGTGATCGTCGGGCGGTAAGTCGGCAGCTTTTTTACTTTTCCATTCCAATTCCCGCCAAAGGTGATGAGATGGGAAAAATCTGATCCGCTCCAGGCATGTCTCAAAACAACGTCGCCCGCACTTACTCAGCCACCCTCCTCGGCGTGAATGCCATTGAGGTCGAGATCGAGTCCCATGACGGAGGCGGGAACCCAAAAATCGCCATCGTTGGACTGCCAGATGCCTCGGTAAAAGAGAGTCGTGAGCGAGTCAGCGCGGCGATTTCGAGCTGCGGCTTTGCGATGAATGGAGGCTTCACCACGGTGAATCTCGCCCCGGCGGATCTGAAGAAGGAAGGCCCGGGCTTTGATCTGCCCATCGCTATCTCATTGATCGCCCACCGGTCAAAGATCCCGATCCCAGTGCTCGGCGAGACTTCCATGATCGGCGAACTCGCTCTCAATGGCGAACTCAGGCCTGTGCGTGGTCTGCTGGCGGTGGCGCTCCAGGCGCGGGCGCAGGGTCGGAAGCGGCTGCTCGTGCCGAAGTCCCAGGCCATCGAGGCGAGTGTCGTTTCAGGCATCGATATCATCGGCGTGCGGCATCTGCGCGAGGTCGTGGATTATCTGAAGGATGACATCAGTCTGCCAACTGAGCCTTGCAGAGCGACTGAGTTCTTCGCGGCAGCCGCGCACTACGATATCGACTTCGCTGATGTGAAGGGGCAGGGCGATGCGAAGCGCGCGATCGAGGTCGCCGTGGCTGGTGGGCATAATATTTTGATGGTCGGGCCACCAGGCACGGGGAAGTCCATGATCGCCAAACGTGTCGTGACCATCATGCCCTCGATGACCGAGGAGGAGGCCATCGAGACAACAAAGATTCACAGCGTGGGAGGATTGCTTACCGCACAGCAGGCCTTCGTGGCCACGCGTCCCTTCCGCTCGCCGCATCACACGATAAGTGACGCGGGGTTGCTCGGCGGCGGGACGAATCCAGGTCCTGGTGAGGTCTCGCTGGCGCACAACGGGGTGCTTTTCCTGGATGAGCTGCCTGAGTTCCGCCGCAGCACGCTGGAAGTCCTGCGCCAACCGCTGGAGGATGGCCGCGTCACGATCTCGCGTGCGGCCGGCACGGTCACCTTCCCTGCACTGTTCATGCTCGTGGCGGCCATGAATCCATGCCAGTGCGGCTTTTACGGGGATCTAAAGCGCGCCTGCCGCTGCAGCCAGGTGATGGTGCAAAAATATCGCCAGCGGATCAGCGGGCCGCTTTTGGACCGTATCGACCTCCATGTGGAGGTGCCGCTGGTGGACTTCCAGGCGCTGAAGAACACCGCACCAGGGGAGTCCTCCGCCACGATCCGGCAGCGCGTGGAGCAAGCCCGAGCGATCCAGGTAGAGCGCTTCAAAGGCAGCCAAGGAATCCACACGAACAGCGCCATGACTCCGCGCCTGATCAAGAAGCACTGTGAGCTGGACAGCGAGGGCAGCGCTATGCTGGAGCACTCCATGGGCGAGATGAGCTTCAGCGCCCGTGCCCATGACCGAATCCTGAAAGTGGCGCGCACTTTGGCCGATCTGCGCGGTCTGGAGAAGATCAACTCCGACAGCATCGCCGAAGCGGTGAACTACCGTACTCTTGACCGCAATCTGTGGCAGTGACTGGCGATCTACTTTCTCACGTAAATTAGCAGGCGATCATGCACGAGGAGGGCCAGATCTAGCTTGCCGTCGGCATTCAGATCCAGCGCGGTGTAGTCGTGGGGCTCGTTTTCGCGGCCAGATTTGCCTCGGAAATGTGGGTCGGTTTCAAAGATGCGGAAGTACATGGCGCTCTGCCATTCGGATGGAGTCTTCTCCGTAGGCTGGAAGAACTCCAGCACGCGGCTGGCGCTGAAATCGACAAGCGCGAGGTCATCCGTACCGAGACCGGAGAAGGCGGCGGGGATGAGATCGGAGGGCTTGGTGTCTTTCAGTTCAGAATCGAAAGTGCTGATGGGATTCAGCCGCAGCGCGGTGCCGGAGAGAGGTGTGAGTTCAAAGCTGGTTTTGCCGATGGCGAGCAGCTTGTCTCCCATGAGGTGGATCTGGTCGGCAGTCAGAGATGACATGGCGTGCGTGTGAGCCACGCGGAAGACGCCATCCGCTCCAGCGCTCATCTCGTGGAGCTTCTTTTGCGCGCTGTCGGCGAGCAGGACGCGCACTTTGCCCTCGCTCGTTTTACTGACGAGCACGGCGCTGAGCTGGGAGCCGGAATCGGGCGCGTTGAACTGCTCGACGGTGACGGCTTTGCCATCGGCTCCGACTCGGAAGGCGCGGGCAAGCTGGTCTTTGGCGACGATGATTTCGGCTTTGCCATCACCATTCACATCAGCGCTGGTGAGTGCGATGGGGGTCAGCTTGTTCACGAGGGAATCGGGCAGGCTTTCGGCGCGCTTGAATGGCATCTTTACGTCGGTCTGGCTGAGCAGGATCTGCATCGGCGAGAGCGTGGAGAAGAGCGCGAGATCGCCGCGGCCATCTTGATTGGCATCGACAACACGGACGGCGTTTGGCTTGCTCGGGCTGCTGCTGAGTTCCTGCGTGGTGGGGGTGAATTTCTTGTCAGCCGCGCTCCATTTCAGACTGACGAGGCTGACTTTGCTCTTCACCTCCGCGAGCGCGAGGATGGCGGTGGTTTTCTCGCCGGTGACATTGCCGGTAGTGAGGGTGAGCAGCATGTCGGGGCTTTGATAAACGACATCCGGGTAGGCGAGCCGGTCCTTCTGCCAGCGGGCGACACCGATGGATTTCTCGCCGGGGCTGAGGACGATGAGTTCGGCCTTCGAGTCGCCATCGACATCGGCGATGGTGATGGTCTCGATGCCGCTGAGCGCGGGGAACTCGCGACCTTCACGGAAGGAGCCGTCTTTGCCACCGGCGAAGAACCAGAGGCGGGCGTTTTTGGCCTCGGTCAAAACCACGTCGTCGATGCCGTCGCCATTCAGATCACCGAAAGCCACGGCACCGCCCTTCGCATCGCTGGCGGGCATGGCGTAGCGGATGCTGGCGGCGCGGTCGGCGTTGGGCTCGACTTCGCCAGTGGCGAGCTGGGCCACCTCAATCATGCCGGTGGTGTCATGGATGTAGGCGATGCCGGTGGTTTTGGCATCTTTGCCGAGCTTCATTGGGTGCGCCCAGCAGCGGCTGGTCTCGGTTTCCAGCCGCCATTCTTCACCAAAGGAGGAAGCATCCTGCTGGAGCCGCACGAGCACAGCATCCGCATCGGGCGAGGTGTAAAAGAGATCCGCTTTGCCATCGCCATTCAGATCGCCTGTGCGCAGGCCGCCGCAGCCGGGCTGGCCGAGGACGTAGCTTTTGGGCTCAGCCCAACCTTCTTTGGCCTGGAGCCAGATCATGAGGCGTGTGTTCGTCAGCAGCGCGAGATCGGCTTTGCCATCGGCATTGAGGTCGGCGGAGATGAGGGACTCCGTATCCTGAGCTGTGGAGTCGAGGATGAACTCCTTCTTTTGTGTCCAATCGCCAGCCTTCGCGCCCTGGGTGCGGAGGATGAGCTTCTCTTCATCCGTGACAAAGGCGATGTCGGAGCGCTTGTCGCCATTCCAGTCACCTACGGTTAAAGCAAAGGCGCTGTGGCCGATGACAAGAGGTTGTTTGTCGAAGCGCGAGATCTCGAGGATGGGGTTCCAACGATCCGTGCGTGAACTGCGCTCTGGCTCACCAGGGCGGACGCCGTCTTTCCGCTGGAGCAGGAACTCGATCCGCGCGCGGTCTTGATTGATGACGACGATGTCTGTGAGCCCATCGCCATTAAAATCAGCGGAGCGTGGGCAAGCCGTGTTCCAGTCCAGCTTCACGACCTCCGGGCCATCGAAGTAAAGGCTGTCAGCAGCGAGAGCGGTGGTGGTGAGGAGGGCGAGGGCTAACGGGCGCATGGGGAAAAAGGGTCCGCACCGTCCTCTGTGCGGTCTGGGTCGTGGGCAGGCATTCCGCACAGAGGACTGTGCGGACCACACTCATCAGTCGACAGGCTTCGAGAGCATGCGGAAGTGCACTGCTTCAGGATGGGAATAGGTGCCGCTGACTTCGGTGCCGAGGTATTTTTTAAACACATCCTCGGAGGGGCGTGCAGAAGGGTCGAACCACTCGGTGGGGCCATCTGATTTGGCCTCGTCGCTGGGTGCTGCTTTTGGGCCTTTCCCAGGGCCTTTCTTCGCGGCAGGCGCTTTCTTCTTCCCTGCGGCCTGCTTCTGCACGGCGGTCATGGCGTCGATCACCATGAGGAGCTGTTTACTGGCATCCGACACGCCGACGCCGCTAAAGCCCTTCGGCAGCATGGCGATGAGATCCTGCGTGCGTGCGCTTTCCCAGATGCTGGGCCCGCTGGGCTCCTTCATGCGTCCGAGCACCTTCTTGAGCAGCTCCTGCTTGCCCGTGCTGAAGAGCAGATAGTCATCCGTCAGGCAGTAGCCGATTTCATTGGAGGCAGGCCCGGCAGCGGCGGCCTGGCTGGCTTTGTAGGTGCTGATGGTGTAGCCGAGATACTCACTCTCCTCAAAGGCTGCGCCGAAGCCTTGGCTGACGAAGCGCTTCAAACCATCGAGCACGCCTGCGAGCTTCGCGCGATCCTTGACCTTGATGCCAATGACTTGGCTCTGGGCAGTGGCGGTGCCATCGGAGGTCTGTACGATTTCGTCCGAGAGGCTGCCGAAGAGGTCATCTTTGATTTTAAAGCCCATCTGCTGCTCGATCTGGCCGACCTGCATCGTGGCCATCATGGCGAGCGGTCCCAGCTTGTTGACCATGCCGAGCAGGCTGTCCCAAACCTCGGCAAGGCTCTGACGGGAGACTTGGCCAGCAAGGGCATCAGCCGGGATGAAAGGAGGCAGGGCGACCTCTGTGCCAGTGCTGCGGAGGAGGGAAAGGAAGCCTGTGGGCTTCGCCGGATGCAGGAGCGTGACATCGACTCGGGACTGCGCGTCGGTCAGATCAATACCGACGCCGAAAGACTGGAATTCCTGGGTGCCGAGGGCTTCGAAGATCATCTTCGGGTCCATCGGCATCTGGGATTTGCCATTCTTCATCGTCTCGCTCAGGCTTGTCTGCAGCCACTTCATGAGCACTTCACCATTGGCGTAAATGGAGATGTCCGTCGTGCCATCCGTGAGCTGCGCATGGCGGGCAAGATGGCTGGGGACGACATCGGAGGCTTCGGCAGTGCCTGTCTTCAGAGCTGCGATGAAGTATTCGAGAAGCGCAGGTTTGTCACCGATCACGAGCACTCCATCGACGAAGGCGTAAGCCTGCTTCCATTTGGCATCGGCCTCTTCAGAAACCGCCAGCACATTGAGCGGCACGCCAGCGACATCTTTGGTGATCTTCTTCAGCGTGCTGTCTGCTGTGATGTCTTCATCGACTTCCTTCACGAGCATCTCCTCCACCTTCGCCTGCTGGTCGCCGACCTCCAGGAGCATGACGAAGGGACTGTTATTGTCAGTATTCTCGAAATCATCCGGTGAATCGGCGGCGAAGGCCATGAGCACGGAACCCTGGATGCGCTTGAGGTTGGCTTCGAGCCCTTCGCCTGTGCTCTCCTTTAATTCCTTATCCCAGATGGCCTCGCCGTCTTTGCGCATGGGCGCGGTCCATTTCTTGGCTTCCACTCAGGGGGCTTTGGGGGGTTCCGTTTTCGTCGGCGGTGAAGGTGGTGGCAGGTAGCGGAAGCCGGCGTTTGGGTTCCGTGGGTCAAAGGCGAAGGCGTCGCGGTTTTTCAGGAAGGGTTTCAGGACGTTCGCCGGGATGGAAAAGCCGAGACCCTCCACACCGACACCGGCCATCTTCATGTTGTTCACGCCGACGACTTCCCCGCGTGAATTAAAGAGCGGCCCGCCGGAGTTGCCGGGATTGATCTGCGTCGTGCTCTGGATGCACCAGGTGCCGCGTGTCTCGCGGGCTTTCACACTGACGATGCCCTGGGAGACGCTGCGCTCCAGCCCCAGCGGACTGCCGATGGCGAAGACCTGCTGCCCCTGCGTGAGCGCATCCGAGTCACCCATTGGAACGAAGGGCAGGCTTTCCGCAGCGGGATCGTCGATCTGGAGGATGGCGAGGTCGAGGAAGCCATTCATGGCGATGATCTTCACCTTGGTAAAAGGCTGCTTCTCCAGCCCGCCGGGCTTTTTCCGATAGACGACGACGGTGATCTCACGCTCACCGGCGATCACGTGCTGATTCGTGACCACGTAGCCGAGCTTGTTGATGATGAAGCCGGAGCCCAGGCCCGAGGCCGTCTGGATCTGCACCACCGCCTCCGCCACACGATCGACATTCTTTTCCACCGTCAGCGGTTCACGGTCTGGCTCCACAAAATAGATGTCCTCGCTGCGAGTCGCCACCGCTGGTACGGATGCCGCGTTTGGCGCGACCTTTTCCAGCCTGGCGATCTCAGTTCTTGGAACGTTGAGCACGGTGTATCCGAGATCGAGCAGGACCGCATCATCCCGCTCACGCAGGACGAGCCCCTGGACTTCGGTGCCATTTTTCAAAACCACCCGGGAGGTGTCTGCCGCTTTTGTCGCGAATGCCCCCATGAGGCACAACGCAAGTGCCGCCCTCCTGATCGATGTGCCGTTTTTCATCACGAGTGCGGACGCTAGCGGAGGCCTTTGAGGATACGAGGACTTTCTCATCAGGACGGCTTGTTTTTCCTACATGAAAAGCGATCCCCCCGACCATGCCCGCTATGAACATTGACAGACTGGCCCGGCCTCGGGTGTTTCAGCCTCATGCGCCTCGCCCCGACCGTCCTTTGTTCCCTGCTTACTCTTTCTGTGCTTCCGGGGTTTGCCCAGACCTCTGCGAAGAAGGAAAAGGCAAAAGCACCTCTGACCGGGCCCGCCAAAGGCGACTGGGCGGACTGGGTGGAGCCGGATTTCCCCTTCTTCAGCAGCGTGCTGGATTGCCGAGATGTCGGCGAAGGCTTCCCGAAGGACAATCTGACCCCGCGTGGCCTCATCCTGAACCTCGGCCACAATCTCTGGGCCTGCTTCGACACCGACCTCCTCCGCATCGCCTGCATCTGGGAGAGTGAGCCCGGCAAACCGCCCGTCAGCGCCGCCGCCCTGGCTCCAGGGTCGTATCACATCGCCGGGCAAAAGACCAAAGACGGCCAGGAAAACCTGCCGAAGCCGCTTGGCAAGGTCTGGCTAGCGAATGGCATCTACCCCGGCTGGCAGGTGGGGGATAAACCGAGCTTCACTGACCCTCGTGAGCCTGCGCCGGACAAGGAGGAGGTGGGGCGGGGGCCTCTTGGTTCTAAGCTCGGTCTCTTCAAATCGGTCTCTTTGATCGAGGCAGCAGATCCACTGCGATCACATCTCGTAGAACTGAGATACACAGTCGGTAAGCTCGAAATCTTGGAGGTCATCTACATTGAAAGCGAGACTCGCGATGATGACGGCTCCCGCCTCCTCATGCGGCAAATTCATGTGCCAGCACATACTCAGTCGCTAGAACTGAGTATCGCAAAGACGACAGGTCAAAATACTGTGAAACGTATGCCGAATGGCAGCATCGTGAATATCAGTTCGAAAGAGGCCCCCACCATCATGGTGGGTGAAAAACCGGGTTGGGAAACAGGGGTGCAAGTAAGACTAGCAACCGACGATCCTTCGATTGTTACAGCTGTGGTGCCTTCCTCAAAGAACCGACAAACCATCTTGATTGGAGTTCCCACGAAAGTAGATGCGCCCGCGTCCCAAGATCCTGCCTTTTGGCCCCAAACCCTCCCCACCAAAGCC
>JAGKWZ010000156.1 GCA_021151605.1 Verrucomicrobiaceae bacterium | reverse complement strand
GGGCAAGACAGGCTTTTCACCCCGATTTTCCACCGCAGGAGGCGGCGCAAGATGACCCTCTAGCGATTTCGCCACGCAGCGCGGACACAGGCCTGCAAAACCATCGGCCGGGAGCTCGGCGTGGCATTCGGGACAGTGAGTGGTGGAAGTCATCGTAAGTTCATCCCCGGATGAATGGAGATTGTTTCACTGCGAATGTGCAATCACACCGATGAGGTAACGCACCTCCTCATCAGCCTCCGCTACGTTTTCCACCGTAGCGCTCACTTCCGCCTTCAGCATCTCCGCCAGGCGCTGTCGTGCCCGATGCACCGCCAGCCGAACCTGGGCTTCAGGAATGCCAAGCTGCTCCGCCACGGCCGGAGTATCCGCGATACCACCGGGCCGCAATAAGCCACCCTTGATCGCCTCGAACACCTCGCTGCGGCCTCTTTTCGCATAACTCTCTGCCACTTTCGAGAGCGCCCGCCCCAGCACCGCCTGCGCCCACTCGCGATCATAAGCCTGCTCAGCCAGCGAGCGCTCCGTCTCGGCGATCTCCGGCACCTCGTCGATATTCTCCGCTAGGGCACCACCACCGCGACGCTGCGTGGATTGATTTCGCCAGTGATTCACCAAAAAATTTCCCGCCGCGTGCTTAATGAACGTGCGCAGCTTCGAGAGATCTGGGCTCGCCCGCCCAAAGCCGCCATTCCGCAAAAAGGAAGCGAAGAACTCCTGCGTCACATCTGCCGTCTCCTCCTCACGGCATCCCAACGCCCGCAGATACCGCCGCACCGGCTCCCAATAGGTTTTACAAAGGGAATCCAGTGCTTCCTCCGCCGTCGGCACCGCCTCACCACCCTGCACCCGCCGCACCAACGTCCAAGCGGTGGCGGGGAAGAGAGCTGGGGCTTTTTCGGTGACAGCCATTTTGCCCAGATAGACGAAACGCCGCATTTCAGCAATCCATCCGTGGCGTGACCTTCGTAATTCTGGCTCGTGATCCTCCCCCTCCGTCTCTTCTTCATCATCGTGCTCGTCTCGATGCTCTGTGTCACGACCTGGGCGAGTAAGCAGATGGCGCTGTGGAAGATACCCTATGAGACGTGGACGCATCCGTGGTTCATCGCGACGCTGTTTGATGCCTACTGGGGCTTCCTGACTTTCTGGTGCTGGGTGGTTTACAAAGAGGTCTCGTGGGTGGCACGCGGAGCATGGTTGATCGCCATCCTGCTGCTGGGAAACATCGCCATGGCGGTGTATGCGCTGATCCAGCTCTTCAAAGTGCCACTGAATGCCACGATGGAAGACGTGCTGCTGCGGAGGACACGGGGATGAAAGCCAGCCTTCATCGCTGGTTTGACCGGCCCATCGTGCAGCAGCTCACCCAAGGTGTGACGCCGCCAAAAATCGCCCAGGCAATCTCCTGGGGTGTGACTTTGGGCATCTTCCCGATCATCGGTTCAAACACGCTGCTCACCTTGCTGGTCGGGGTGCCTTTGAAGCTGAATCAACCGGTGCTGCAAGCCTTCAAGACGATCTCTTATCCGCTTCAGTGGAGTTTGCTGCTCATCTTCTACCGGGCGGGCGAGTGGCTCTTCAATGCGCCGCATGTCAGCATTCACATCCCGACGATGATGAAGCGCTTCTTTGACGAGCCGGGGCCTTTCTTCCGCGACTACGGCATGACTGCGCTGTATGGCATCGCGGTCTGGTGCTTGATCGCTCCGCTCCTGCTGCTGGCTCTCTCGTGGATCACTGAACCGCTCATTGAGCGACTTGCCAGACTGCGACGGCCCTCACCTGTGACTTCGATTTCATGATCATCTCCGCGCTCATCCTGCTGGCCTTGTTCCTCTTCACCTGGTGGCTCAGTGTGAGGCTGGATAACTACTCTTTCGTTGATGTGACGTGGTCGCTCTCCTTTGCGCCTGTGGTGGCTTGGTATGCTGTTTCAGGAGACGGCTGGTTACCTCGGCGGCTTGCCATCGCTCTGCTGGTGGGAGCTTGGAGCCTGCGGCTGGGCACCTACCTTTGGCGGCGAGTCGCCAGCCATCATCCGCATGAAGATGTGCGCTATGCCGTCCTTCGGGAAAAATGGCAGGCCAACCTGAAGAGGACGTTTTTGGGCTTTTTCCTCGTTCAAGCCGTGCTGGTCTGGCTGCTGATGCTTCCGGTGAGATTGATTGCACAACAGATAGAGCCCGGATTTCACCTTCTGGAGGTCATCGGGCTACTCCTG
The DNA here is from genome assembly GCA_021151605.1 of Verrucomicrobiaceae bacterium. Taxonomy (GTDB): domain Bacteria; phylum Verrucomicrobiota; class Verrucomicrobiia; order Verrucomicrobiales; family Verrucomicrobiaceae; genus Prosthecobacter. Next base: position 16,397 of record JAGKWZ010000156.1, on the reverse strand, counting down.
TGGATCACGGCGCTGATCGGTGAAGGTGTGGCTGATGCCCAGCTCGCACGTTTCCGCCGTGAAAACCCAGGCGGTGGCATCTGTCAGACAGGTCTGTGGTATTACTCCCGGCACCCGAACTACTTCTTCCAGTCGCTGCTTTGGTGGGGGCTCTTCCTCATGGCGTTGCCTGCGCCCTGGGGCTGGACGGCCATCATTGCCCCGCTGGCGATGCTGCACTTCCTCCTGAACGTGACAGGCATCCCGCTGACCGAGAAGCTCTCCGTTCAAAAGCGCGGCGATGCCTACCGCGAGTATCAGCGCACCACGAGCGCCTTTGTGCCCTGGCGGAAGAAGGCACACACTGATGCCAGTCATCCCTAGCGCGTCTTTGATCGGTTCAATCAACAAGCGCTTCTAAGCCACTTCGAGGCGATGGCGCGAAGGTCGGTCTCGGACATCTTGATTTCATTCGCACCGAAGCATGCTGCCTCCACGCGCTTGAGGTCGGTTTGAAGTTCGCTGTGCTGCGTTTCCTTCAGTTTCACGAGCGGACTCGAACACAAGCGTCGCAGCAGGGCGACAACGGCGAAGCCATCGACTTCCTTGGGCATGGTGAAGACATCGCGGGCACGCACTGGGCGCTCTGTTTTGCCCTTGCCGCGTAGTGCGAGCCAGAGGATCAATGCCAGGGCCAAAACCGCGCCGCCGATGATGGATGGCCAAAGATACGGACTCTTCGCGGCGACGATGGCGACCTCCTTGGCAGTCATGGTGCGGCCAACTTGCACCGCGGGCTCCTTCAAGGTGGTGAGGTTCATGTCAGTGTAGCTTTCGTTCACGACCTTCGCATCCTTGGCCTTGGGTTGAGGAAAGCTGAACGTGATTGGCGTCTCGGAGGCGCGAACTTGATCGCCATCCAATGAGATCGTCCAGACGCGCTCGGACTTCGGCGCAACTTGGTCGGCCCAGGTGTTCAGCTCGGTGATTTGCAGGCCTTCGTGCGGGTTCACGTTCTTCACCGCGATGGCGTTCGCGGCCTTCATGTCGAGCAGTTGCTCAAGATCGGGCACCAAGCCGCTGGCGGTGGCTTTCACTTCGAGCGTGAGCGCGCCGTTGATGTTGAGCTGGCGGTTGTCGAGCGTTTGCGTGATCTCGATGTTGTTGGCTGGGCGTGCTTCAATCTTATCCGTGGCGACCTTGATGACGGTCTCGGCAGACTCGGCGGGGATGGTGATGGGGCCACTGAGATCGACGAACTTCAGCTCCAGCTGCACCGGCGGGATCTTATCAACGCTGGCGTCCTTCGCGCGCACATGCAGGTAGGCGAGCACGGTCTCGTCCCAACCCGCTTGTGCGGTGGGGCGCGGTTTGATGTCGGGCGTGGCGAAGGTGATGCTCTTGATGTCAAAGAAGGGCGCGAGCGCTTCGGTGATGTTGAGTTCGAGTTCGTCGCGCGGGCCTTGCGCGGCGCGCATCTTCTTCACGAGCGCGGATGGCTTCCTCTGCTGCTTCACGAGTCCGGCGTTGGCGTCGTTCGTGAGATATTGGCCGAAGTGCGCAGCGCGGCCCATGGCTTCGGTGTGGACGATGCTGACGATGATGCCGAAGTCTTGATCGCGACCCACGGTATTCGGTCCATCGACGCGAGTTTGCAGCCGCACTTCACTGAGCAATTCATCGAGATACGCGACCTGTTTTTGTGCGCCGAGCGTGAAGGGGTCATCCTTGGTGATGACGAGCGAGCTGGCGAGGTAGCGGTATTTCAAATCCTCGTGCAGCGGGTCTTTTTCATCCGCAAGACGGTCATTCACGATCTTGGCAAACAGGCTGATGTGTGCCTTTGATGCCTTGCCTGGCAACGCGGCGAGATGCTCGCGAATGCGCGTCAAAGCGGCGCGGTTCATGGCTTTGCTGAGATTGATCTGCCCGTTCGAGCTGATGCCGAGCAGGCCATTGAACCAGCCGAGGTAGGCCGCGACGCTGTAGTCACCAGGCGCGAGTTTCTCGACCTGCTTGCCATACGCGGCGGCTCCGCGGTTGAAATAGTCCTGGGCTTGCAGGTTCTTCTCCTTGTAGCCGGCCATGCGCATCTTGTTTTCACTCGCGACAAGTTCCTGGAAGTATTCAAAGTCGCCCCACTCGACAAGCAGTGTGCCTGCGAGCGTGAGCGCGCGTGAGCTGTCGCCGTGGCCTGCGATCCAGCCGTCGATGAGCTTCAGCGCGGTGCCGTAGCCTTCACGAACGAGATCGAGTGTCTGTGTTTCATCGCGCTGCGTCATGCCGGCTTTTTGCACGTCCATCTTGCGCCAGCGCTCGCCGAGGTTCTTGCTCATGCGCGAGATGATGAGGAAGAACAACGGCTCATCCATCTTGTCCATCGGCCCGAAGACTTTCTCGATGTGCGTGGTGCGATACGTCTCCGCATTGCTGTAAGCGAGATCGAAGGCCTCGACGACCTTGCTGTAATCCGATGGTGCGATGCCGGCCTGACGAAACAGCGCCATCATGCGCGCGAGACTCTCGATATTCTTCTCCATCATGATCGGCGTGACTGGAATGCGCGCGTCATCGGGCAAGTTGAACTTGCGGCGCAGTTGCTCGGGGATCTGCGGATTGTGCGTCTTCGCCCAGACACCGAGAAAGTCCTCCGCCAGTGCGGCTCCGGCGCGCGCGCTGCGTTTGCCGATCTCGACGATGCGCTCGGCAGCCTGATCAAAGTTCGCACCCGTTAGGATGAGCCGCGACATGCCGACATCGATGCGGTCTCTCATGCCCGCGCTCAAAGCGGCGAGCCATTTGCCTGTCGGCGCTTGCGGCATCAGATCTTCGGGCAGGACAAAGCGCTGCGGGTTGTTCGTGGCCTTTTGCGTGAAGGTGTTCTCCGCTTCGCTGGCCCAAACATCGGCCATCATCTCGATGACCTGCGTCCATGGCTGTTCACCAGGCTTCACGAGGTCGCAGAGCAAGTTTGCGACATTGGCCTGCACGGCGATGTTCTGCGTGCGCGTGACGACTTCGCCGTTGCGGTCGCTCTGCACCTTGCGTTCGAGCGCGGTGAGCAGTTTCATCGCGGTCTCGGGGTTTGATTTGACGAGTTCGGTAAAGACGGGCGCGAGCGTGCTCACCGGCACTTGGGTGATGATCTTCGAGATGTTGCTGATGGGTTTCTGCTTCTCCCAGGCCTTGTTCTTGCCATTGCTGGGTGGCTCCAGCAGTTCGCGGATGTTCTCATCCCAGATTTTCTGCACTTCGCTGCGCTGAGTGCTCTCGCGCTGCTCCTGTGTGGCGACAAAGGCCATCAATTCATTGCGCACGCCCTCGTCGGCGATCTCTGCGATCTTGTCATTCGCTGGCAAATACGTGCGCGCGAGATCGCGGAAGTTGCCCGCGATGAGCACGCGTGCGGCGAGCAAGCGCTTGCCTGGATCGGTGCCCCCGAACTTGGCGGTGCCTTTTTGCAAACGATCCACCAGCCAAAAGCTCTCGCTCATCGGCACCGCGACGCCGAGGAGTTGGCCGAGTCGGCGGATGTTGTCGTTGTTGAGCTCCGTCGGTGAGACATCGGAGAGCGCGATGATGTCATCGAGGCGCACCACGGGTTTGCGGTTCTCCGTGAGGTCCACGAGCATCTTGTTGTAGATCTTCACGGCGAGGTCCTGCGGCATCGCTTTGAGTTCCTCGCCAAGCTTTGCCCAATCACCGGTGACAAAGCGCAGTTGGAAGCGGTCGTTGGCGGTCAACGTCGCGGGATCACTGGTGCCGACGCGTTCGAGATGACGCAGGAGTTCGTTGGGATCGCGTGTGAACTTTTGCTGAAGGATCGACTCGTATTCCTTAATGAGCTTCGGGTCCGGCGCAGGCGCGGTAGGCGGTGGAGCGGGAGTCTGCGCGGCAGGTTGTTGAGCTTGCGCGGTCGCGATGAGGGCGAAGGCAAAGCAGAGTCGGAGGCAATTCATGAGAGTCAGTGGAAAAGTGAAATCGGAGGCGGGACGTTGCAGCTTGGTGAGATCATGAACCCGGCTTGTCGAGTTTCTCGAACTCTTGGAGCGCGCCGCGACCATCACCATTTGGAGCCGGTGGCGCTGGCACGAGTCCCTTGGGGCCGTTCAGCAATGCAGCCGCCGCCCCTTGCACTGCGCGGATGGTGCTGATGGCGGCTGCGGGCGGAGGTGGCACTCCTTTGACGGTGTTCGGTGGCGTTGCTTGAATGCCATCGACCTTGTTCATGGCTTGCGCAATAGGCGGAGGCGGAGGCGGCGGCGGAACAGGCTGGGTGACACCCGTGGGTGGCGGTGGTGTCACGGGCACAACCGTTGGCGGCGCGATCTTCTTGATGCTGGTGACGGCTTCCTGCTTCACGCCTTTCACACCGTTGATGGCATCTGCAGACGGTAGCTGCTGGGCATGCGCGTGGCATGTGACAAGTAATGAAAGGATGATGAGCGTGGGCGTCTTCATTGGTTGGTCGTCTTTGCAAACTCCGTTGCGACGCGGTCTTCATACTTCTCCAGCGCGCCGGCCTCCTGATGCTCAGCGAGGAAACGGAAGATCTGACGCGTGCGCTCGGCAAAGGGTCGCCATTCTTCTTCGGCGGCACCGTTCGTCTTCAAGAGATAGGTCGCGTAATAGTTCGCCTTGCCGAGCATCTCTCGTGTGGCCCTCGTGATCTTCGCGTCTTCGCCGTGCGTCTGTGCGGCCTCACGCAGAAGATCGGTCAGTTCTTCGATGCTGCCCGCAACATCCAGCAGCTCCAACTGCGCCTTCGACTTCGCGAAACGGATCTGATGACGCACAATCGGCGCTTCTGTCTTTGGCAGCTCGGCGCTGAGTTTGTCATACTCCTCGATGATCGTTGCCCAGTCCGGCTCCTTCGCGTGTTCGAGTTCGCGAATGTGCTCGACGTGCTTGCGCGCCTGAATGCGAGCCAGTTCGTTTTGGCCTTCGTTGAAGTGATAATACACCGCCGCGACGGGACACAGCAGCCAGAGCAGCGTGAAGAACTTCCTCATCGAGCCAGCGCCTCCTTTTTCATCAAGACTGCAGGCTTCACTGCGGCCGTGCGCACCTTCCAATCGGTGCCGAAGAATTCGAGCGCGATGGGGATCAACGAATTGATCACCGCCCCGAGCACCATCGCGAGCACAGCCCACTGCGCGAGCGTGAGGCCGGTGTGCGGCAGCGCAAGCGGCACGACGAGATCGCCAAGCGCGGCGGTGTCGAGGTGCTTCTCGTTCACGTCATGATAGGCACCGAGTAAGGATGTCGCGACGCGCTGCAACGTGTCCGCTTCCTGCCGCGATTGATGACCGTCGATGAAGCTGCCCTTCTTCGGATTGCCGACACCGAGCACGAGCACCTCGCGCACGGAGGCCGGACGAGGATTGATCGCCGCGAGCGGGATGGAATCGCCATCCGTGAGGATGAACATGCGCGTGCTGCTCTTCGGAAAGCCCTCCACGATTTCCAAGGTGCGATTGATCGCCGTGCCGAGATCGGTTTGGCCGACCGGCATCGCATAGGTGAGCGGCAAGCCATTGAACACATTCCGCACCAGTTCAGGATCACGCGCCTCCATCACCACGGGCAACGAGTCGGTGTAAAAGCCCACCACGCCGAAGCGCAGGTTCCCACTCACGCGCTGCAAGATGCCTTCGACCACATCCTTCATCCGATCATGCCGCGTCACCGTGCCGTCCGGCCCTGCATCCGGCAAATACATGCTCGGCGACAAATCAGCGACGAACACCAAACGCGTCGCCTCCGCATCATGGCGCTCTTTGGCCGTCGCATCATCGGGCGCTTCGAGCTTGAGCATCAGCAATGTCGTCACCCCCCAAGCAAACGCCGTCAGACTTGCGACTCGTAGCCACGGCACCACCCGCGTCCAAGGCTGCCCGCTCCCCCTCGGCCCAAACGCCAGCCGCGCCGCCACTCGGATGCGTCGCTCATGTATCCACTCGGCAAGCGAGACGAGCAGAAGGGTGGCGAGAGCAGCAATCAGGGGGATCATTCGTGAGCGGGGCGATGCAAACGGCTGTGACACAGGCTTTCTAGCCAGGGATGAGCGGCAGCTTCGATTGCGAATCGCAGCTACAGCTTCGTGCCGTTCACTTTCGTCCAAGGGGTAAAAGCACCCATGGCGTGCTGCTGGATTTTGCGTTTCCAGATCTTGTTGCCGCACAAGGCGAATAGAGTGTCTTTGTCCCTGCCTCCGATGGCGACGCCGATCACGCGCGAATGATCTGGCACGGGGAGAATGACCTGCGTGGGGCCGTCGTCGGCGCTGATTTGCACGCCGCTCTTGGTGGCAATGAACTGGCGGCCTTCCAGCGAGTAGCACACGCATTCCGCGCCTGCGTCGTCTTCCCAATCGGCGACATGGAGATGGAAGAAGCGCTCTTTGTTTATTAACGTGCCGTCGGCGGTCAGTTGGTAGCTATAGACCCACTTCGAGTGACCATCGGCGACGGAGAGCAGCCACTGATCGGGGCGATACGCCATGCCAGTGGCGAATTTTAGGCCTTTATCGACCTGAGTCTTTTTCCCGTCTTTGACGAACCACACGCTGCCGCCGGAGTGGGGCTTCTTGGCATCGTTGTCGGTGACGTAAAGTCCACCCGTGGGCGTGGCGAGGATCGAGTGCCCGAGGATATCTTCCATCACGATGCTGGCTGAACCTTTTTCGTCGTAGCTCATGAGCTTGCCGGATTTTTCGGAGATGGTGTAGAGCTTGCCATCGGCACCGATGGTCACGCAGTGCGCATTGCCGGTGTCAGAAGCGAATTCCTTCACGCTGCCATCAAGGTCGATCCGGTGAATTTTATTCGCCGTGGTATCGGCAAAGAAGACTTCGCCAGTCGCATTGCACGCGGGACCGCGAGTGCTCTTGAAGCCTTCCTCGAGCAATTGCCAGCCTTCGCCAGGGATGATGATCTCCTGAGCACGCGGAGCGCTGGGTCCTGCCTTCACGCGCTCCGGCCAGCCTTTCCAGAGGAAGGCCATGGCTTCGAGGTAGTTCTCCGCGTAGCCCGCCACATGGCCGCCGTCGATGATGCGGAACTGGTAATCGTAGCCGGCAAACTTCAGCGCCTTGTCCATTTCCTGGTCGATGAGTAACCAGTCGCCCGCCGCGTTTTCCATGTCGCGCATGCCCGTCGTCATGAAGGTGCGAATGGGTTTCGCCTCAAACTTCCGTACCAACGTGGGGAACTCATGCCCGCCACGAAACGCGACAAAACTGCCGCTGGCGCAATAAACGCGGCTGAAAGCCTCCGGGCGCTCCCAGGCCGTGTTCCAGGCTGAAATTCCACCGCTGCTGCCACCTGAGACGCAGCGGTCATTGCCATCACTGGAGAGCTTGAGGTCGAACTCCTTCGCCACGAACGGCAGCAGTTCATCGACAAGGAAACGCACCTGATTGTCACCCACGCCATCGTATTCAAAGCAGCGATTCCGCCGGTCAAGCGTGCCCTTCATCGGCGCGGGCAGCGTGCCGGTCCGCACGAAGACACCGATGGTCACCGGCATCTCCTTTGTGGCGATCAGCTTCTCCATGAAGGTCTTTTCGCGTGGATTGTAGCCGTCGGTTTTCACATACACGCACGCGGGCTTGCTGCCGTCGTATTGCGCCGGGATGAAGACCGTCACATCACGCACCGTGCCGGGGAAGACCTTGCTCGTGGTGAACTTCGTCTCCTTGATCGTGCCGGGCAAGATGTCCTCCGGCTTGATCTCCACCGGCACATACGTCGAGGCTGGCGCGGCGCTCGCTACGGGCAAAGGACTGCCTGCGAGCGGTCGAATGAACCACTGCAAATGCTTGTCACCCGGTTTGTTCTCCCACAGGTCGATGCGTGCGCCGGGCTTCGTATTGCCACCGAAATCATCGAGTCCCTTCTCCGGCGCATGGCCCGGCGTGATCGTGTAGCTGCCATTGTCCTGCCGCTTCATCGACCAAAGCTGCCACGGCTGGCCGCTGTCCTTTTCCAGCTTGATCTTCGCGCCGTTTTGCTTCGCCCCATCCGCCACCGTGAGTGCCGTCATCGGACTCGAAGCCGGCATGATCCAGAACTGCCCCGCCGCCTTTGGCTGAATGATCCACTTCTGGTTGGCCGCATCTGTCGGTTTGCCAATCGTCACAGTCGCTCCATCTGCAGCCTCCAAAACCATCGCCGGAGCACTCACCTGAATGATCGAGTAGTAGCCCCAGTCCTCTGCGGAAGCGTGAGTGGCAAAAAGAGCGAGGGCGAAAGTCAGGCGGACGAGTCGAATCATGGAACACAGTGAACGCCTCTTATGGGCGTTATTTGCGCGTAGATTCGATTGGCAGCCGAACCGGATTACGGAGCAGTAGTCGGCGGTGTGTCTGGGCTGGCGGCAGCGCTGGTGCCGCCGTCTTTCAGGCTGGTGACCACGCGGTCGATGCCGGTTTTAGCATAGTCGCTCGGCGGATACATGTGGCGGGCCTTCAGATACCAACCGAGAGCGGAGCCAGACTGCTTCCGCTGCTCATGCTGCTTGGCTTTTTCAATGGCGCTGACGAACTCGCTCGCCTTCACGCTGAGTTCGGAGCGCATTTTGGTGACTTCGGGATCTTCGGGGAAGCGGACATAAACGCGCTCCACGGCCTCCCAGGCTCCGAAGGCGTTGCCGGTCTTGCTTTGCTCCTCGGCCATCTTTACCACCATGGTGACTTCGGTGACGTCAGTGATGACCTTTTTGATCTGCTCCTGCCGTGCTGGGTCATTGATTGAGGCGGCGAGGTAGCGGCCCTGCTCATTGAAGATCTGGCGATAGGCGCGCTGGCTGAGGTGGCGGTCGAGATCGAGCAATGCCTGCGCCTGCACGTCGCTGTTTTGACCGACCATCTCGGAGAGGCCGCGCAGCTTCGGGTTCGTGGGCCAGAGTTCGGCGGCACCTTTCATCTCGGTGGCATAGGTGGCTTGGTCGCCCTTTAAAATGGCGGCCTTGGCGGCGGTGAGGCGCATGTCGGCCAAAGCGCGGGCAGTCTCGATAGCGGCCTGGGGCTTGGAGAAGTCGAAGTCCTTCGAGTTCTTGCGCATCTTGGTCACCATCTCTTCGGCGAGGGTGAAGTCCTTCATTTCGAGGGCGTTCACGAGCTGGTTTCCATCGCGGACGTAGTCCAGCACCTTGAGCTTTTCAGACATGGGCAGGCGGCGGACGCGGGGCAGATATTCGCCGATGGCAAAGGCCTCCATCAGGCGGTTGCTGGCACTCTGGTAATCCTGGCGGAGGACGAGCTGCTCAAAGGCGACGATGGCTTCATCGACGCCGCGGATAGCTTCGGAGGCGAGGCTGTCGATCAGGCTGACGGTGGGCGGCACGCCGAGACCTGCGGAGAAGGCCTTCTTCATATCCGAGTTGTCATCGAGCTGGAGGACGCTGTCGCCATCCTTGAACATGTGCGGGTAGAGTCGGCAGGCGATGAGGGCGTGCTCGAAGCGGCGCTGGAGGAACATTTGCAGGATGAGCGCCTGGAACTGGACCTTGCTGGTGACTTCAGAGAGGCCCATGGCGGTCTCGTTGAGCTTCTTGCGCGCCTCGATCTCGGCCATGTCCTTGATGTAGCCGGATACACGGCCGACGGTGGCCGCCGTGGTTTGCTTCTGCGCGTTGCCAGCGGCTCCATTGCCCTTGGCTGCACCGCCGCTGCCGGACTGGGGTGACATTTCTGCATTGGAAAGGGCGACTTCGTTGTTCCATTCGAGCTGCTTGCGACGCTTGCTCATGGCCTCATTGGCGGCACGGAGGTTGTTCACCTTTCGCTGAGCCAGCCAGACGTCATACACTGCATTCGCCATGGTGTTGCAAAGACCGGCGTCGATGCGGAAAGCACCCGCCTCAGGCAGCATGGCAAAGGCGGCAGAGACATCGGGGCCACCTTTGCGGGTGGGGGCCAGGAGTAAGACAATCTGAGCGATGAGATCCCGGTAAGCCTGATCTTCAGCACCATTGGCCTCTGGCGTGGCGAGGTAGATTTCGAACTTCGAACGGACGAGGCGGTTGTTGTTCACCTGCCACATTTTGCCATCCCAGGTGACCATTTCATTGCCGCTGTCGGCATGGGGCAGTACACCGCCCATCATGGAGTTGTTCTGGGACTGGTTGTTGTTATTGCCGCCGCCGGAGGAGGGGTTGGCATTGGACGCGGGAGCAGGCTGGGCCGGGCCGGGCGCTGGCAAAACCTGGGCTGAAGCGGTGGAGCTGAGCAGCGTGAGGCTGAGGAGGAGCTTCGTCGTATTCATAAAGATCAGGCTTTGAGCAGTTGGAGGACTTCGAGGACACCGTTTTCCTGGACGCGGACTTTAAAGACATAGCGCTGGCCGCGCTGGATGTTGGCTTCGAGCGATGCTGGCACGAGCACGGGAACAAAGGTGCCACCCTCGCTGATCTGCACGGAGAAGAGTCGGTCGCTGCCTTTCCAGGAGTCGAGTCGGTTGTCGATGGTGCCCTCGACTTTGTAAGTATTGCCGGAGAGGGCGTTCGAGCTGTCGAGATACTCCTCCGTGCTGAGGGCGGTGAGGCCGGTCATGGGATCAGTACCGCGATTCAGCAGGGCCAGACCTCCACCAATGAGACCTACGAGAAGCGCCACGATGGCGATGAGATGAGCGGGCTTTAGCCCTGATTGTGCACGACGTGCCATGATTATTTGGGGGGAATTTGAGCCGGAGTTTAGCGGGAGTGGGAGATGTGGGCAATCTCTGGCTTTGTAAGATCACAGGTTACGGTGCGTGCAGCAGCTCGCGGGGCGTTCCGTATTGCTCGGGCCAGATGAGGAAAAAGGCGTCGCTGTGCCCAGCGCTGTAGTCAACAAGACGCCAGCCATCCTTTGTGCGCAGCCAGAGGGCTGAAGTGTCGTCGTTTTCGAAAGGAGGCAGCTTGAGGGACTTGCCTGTGACATCGAGGCTACGCCCGCCAAAGTAGGCCCAGTTTTTGAAAGCGCGCAGCTTCCCTTCGAAGAGCACCTTTTGCCCGGCTGCCCTCTCCACAGTGGGACGCAGGAGGTCGAAAAGATCTTTCCGCAGAGGCAGGTCGGCGGGCAGTTCCTTCGGCTCTGCATAGGGCGGGTCGAAGAGTTCATTCCACTGGGAGCTTCCCGGTTTGAGGAGAAGAGGTGGCTCAGCCTGAACGAGTGACGTGGTGAGCAGGACGGGTAGAAGGAGGGACAAAAACTTCATGGCAGGGTATGTTTCAAGCGCAGAGGCCTGACCGGGCAAGCCTAAACTCCACCTACCTTTGGGAAAGCCGCGCCAGACGGCGGGGAAAAACACCTTGCCGCAGATGGCAAAGCGTGTTCTCTCAGGCTCCTTTTTCACCCCCCTACAACCACCCCAATCATGAGCGAGAGACGCATCGTTATCACAGGCATCGGAGTCGTTTCCCCCCTCGGGAACAACAAGGATGACTTCTGGAAAAATCTCATCGCTGGAAAGAGCGGCATTCGTCGCATCCAGAGCATGGACACGGAGAAGTACGAGTGCAAAATCGCCGGTGAAGTGGTGGACTTCGACCCGACGCCCTTTTTCAACAATCACAAGGAAGCCCGCCGTGCGGACCGCTTCTTCCAGCTCGGCATGGCCGCCTCGAAGATGGCGGTCAAGGACAGTGGCCTGAACCCCGACAGCCTCGATCCCTGGCGCGTTGGCGTCATGGTCGGCTCCGGCATCGGTGGCCTGAGCACCATCGAGACCCAGTATGAGATCCTTTTAAACAAGGGCCCGAATCGTGTTTCGCCTTTCCTGATCCCGATGATGATCACGAACATCGCCTCTGGGATGATCGCGACTGAGTACGGCTTCATGGGACCGAACATGTGCATCACCACCGCCTGTGCGACCTCGAACAACAACATCGGCGAAGCCTGGCGTATCATGAAGTTTGGTGATGCTGACGTGATGATCGCTGGCGGGGCCGAAGCGAGCATCCGCCCCTGCGGCCTTTCCGGCTTCGGTAATATGAAGGCGCTCTCCATGCGCAATGATGAGCCCGAGCGCGCTTCCCGCCCCTGGGATACGGGCCGCGATGGCTTCGTCATGGGCGAAGGCGCGGGCGTCGTCGTGCTCGAAGAATATGAACACGCCAAGAAGCGTGGAGCCACGATCTATGCTGAGCTGGCTGGTTACGGTGTCACCGCCGATGCCTATCACCTCACCTCACCGCATCCCGATGGTCTCGGTGCTGCGAAGTGCATGGAGATGGCCCTTCGCCATGCGAAAATGAACGCCAACGAAGTCAGCTACGTGAACGCTCACGCCACTTCCACTCCAGTCGGCGACCTATGCGAGCTGCGCGCCATCAAGCGCACCTTTGGCGAATACGCCCAGAAGGGCCTGCTTGTCTCCGGCACGAAATCCATGACCGGTCACCTTCTCGGAGCTGCTGGTGGCATTGAGCTAGCGGCCAGCATCCTCGCCATCCGCGATCAGATTGTCCCGCCGACCATCAACGTCGAAAATCTCGATCCTGAGGTCGATATCGACATTGTCGCCAACACCGCCCGCCCAGCGAAAGTCACCTCCGCCCTGAGCAACAGCTTCGGGTTCGGCGGTCACAACTCGTCCGTGCTGGTAAAGCAGCTGGTGGACTGATCGGAGGTTTCCCTCCGATCATCGGACCTGACAGATCAGAAAGCGGGCTTTTTGTAGCCAAGGTAGCCCATCACCGCAGCGGTGATGATGGCCAGGATGATCACGAGAGGCGCGGCAATGACGCGCCGACGTGCCAGCACCGGCAGGAATCCGAGGACGAGCCAGAGAGCGATCTTAACGTAAACCCAGGTGGGCATCGACTTGAAGATGCCCAACTTGGCAAGTAGTCCGAAGCCAGAGATAAGGCTGATCAGCAGTCCTGTGCCATGCCATTTCATGGCGCTGCGCGCTGAGTCCGAGGAAAGCAGAGCTCCGAAACCGACGAAGACAAAGATAAGACCGACGATGTGGGCGATGTGGTAGAATTGAAGGGTAAGCATGGCGGCTTGGATGTAGCCACTCTACGGCTCTGCCACAAGCACCGATTCAGAAACCCAGCGCGCGTAGGATTCGGCCACCTGATCAGGCTGGAGGGCGATGATCTCGGGCACCACATAAGGGTGCAGCTCACGCAGGCGGGATTCGAGAGCCGGGAAGACTGCGGTGGTGGTTTTGATGATGGCCAGCACCTCGGCGCTGGTTTCCACTGCCCCCTGCCAGCGGTAGATCGATTCCACACCTGGGATGAGATTCACGCAGGCGGCAAGCCGGGCCTCGACGAGTACACCGCCGATCCTGCGCGCCTGATCCGCATCTGGAAAGGTGCAGAGGATCAGACGAACGTCCGACATGACCGGTCGTGGCGAATTAATTGCCGAACTTCTTGATGACGGCACGCTTGCGCAGGCCTTCCATCCATTGATCAAGCGTGCCTTTAGATTTTTCAGAGGAGAGCGAGCGCTCGATCTCGCTGCGCACCTCGTTCAGGCTCTTGGCATTACCGTGCTTGATGGCCTCACACGCGATGATGATGTAAACGCCCTCTTCTTCGATCACACTGCTGACGCCGCCTTGCTTAAGACCAAAAGCCACGCTGGCGATGGCGGGCTTCATCTGATCCCGTGCCACCCAGTCATCTTCATAAAAGCTTTCTGGCGAGTAGGCCTTGGCAGTGGTGGCGAAGTCCGCGCCTGCGATGATCTTGCGGCGCAGTTCTTCGGCTATTTTGCGCTGTCCCTCGGGCGATGTTCCGGCATCACCGCTGTATTTGGGGATGACAATACGGCTAATTTTGATCATCCCACCTTCGCGCCATTTATCGATATTCTTTTGATAATAGGCTTCGACCTCTTTGGGTGTGGCTGGGATCTGCTGAGCAGCCTGCTTGCCGCGCATGGCGGAGACGATCATCATTTTTTCACGTAGTTCCCGGAACTTTTTCAGGGTCATGCCATTCTGGGCGAGTTCTTTAACGAAGGCGTCGCGGTTGCCCTTAAAGCTTTCGCGGATGATGGAGTTCACATCGTCATCAATGTACTGGGCTTTCATTGAGGCACCCATGCGTTTGAATTCGCTGAGCACGAGTTCGCGGTCGATGAGGCTGTCTAGCGCGGTGGCGCGGAGGTTTGCCAGCTCTCTCTCAAGAGCGGCGGGATCACTTTGCAGCTGGAAGCGCAGCATCTGTTCCTGGGCTGTGACAGCCTCCCGCACTTCCGAACGCGTGATGACAAGACCATTGACGACGGCGGCGATACCGTTGCTGGACGACTGGGCGATCACTCCAGTCGAGGTGATCAAAGTCAACAGGCAAACCAACAGGAAACGGGGAGGGGTCATCATAGCGTTCAAAGGCTCCATAGTTAGCCATCCGTCGAAGGCCTAGCAAGGAGTAAAACGACCGGCTTTGAGTTCCTCGAAGCATTGCCAAATCCCACCGGATTGCGGCTTGCCATCGCCCCTCAGCGTGCGAGAGCTTTGTCTCGTCATGGAAAGCACCCCTCCTCAAGAAGTTGGCGCGCCGAAAAACAGCGTGACTGGTCCCAGCAAAGACGAACGTATGATGGCGATGATCTGCCACCTTCTCACTCTCCGCCTGATCTAGTAAAGCCATGAACGAATCTCCAAATCCGACCTCTCCAGCGAGTGCGACTACGCCTCCGCCTTCCTGGACGGAGTTTCGGTCGATGCTTCGGGCTCTGATGGATCTGCTGATGGATTTCTCCTTTAAGCGCTTCGTCACGCCGCATCTCATTCGTCTCCTTTACGCGCTGAGCCTGGGGGCGGCGGTCTTGGCATCGCTTGCCTGGATGTTCAGTGGTGATGGTTTCCTCACAGGGCTTTTTCGTTTTGTGACCGGCCCTCTGGCATTCCTTCTCTACATGATCAGCGCCAGGGTGATGATGGAAGTGATCCTGGCCATCATCCAGATCGCCGAGAGGGTGAGGGAGAAGTGAGGTAAGCGTGGTTTCCTGACAAACGACTTACAACTCACTCACAGTCTCCTGACGCATTCCAGTTCGGATGTGACAGAATGCCCCCAGATAACGGAGAGCGGCTGGCCGCTCCCATATCGCCCTTTTCTCGTTGGTAAACCTCCTGGCTGTTGGTCCCTTCGTAGTGCTCTGAGGCGGGTCGAAAGACCCGCCTCTTGTTTTGGGAGGTAAGTCTGCAAATTCGAGAATGTGATAGCTGCGAATCTGAAAATTTTCGCAAATAGTCGAAATAGAAGCTTTAATTTTTACGAGCGGGGAATAATTTCAATAGTTAACTCTGTCTGACAGAAAATCTCCGCACCGCTCCTGTGGCCCACTCTGAACCGCTTTCATCTTCCCACCCATCAGGGGTTGGCACGGATTCGAATCCATCGTCGAATCCGTTCCTGAGTGATGTTTGCCGCACGCCCTGGCAGGTTGACGACTCCGTGGAGGGCCTCAACTCGGATGTTCTCGACCAGCTCGTGGATGTGGTCGGGGGACGAAGTGCCGGACCGATGATGCTACTCACGGCTCCCCGGGCAGGCTATGGCAAAACGCACCTTTTGGGGCGAGTCGCCATCGCTGCGGCCGATCAAGCAGTGATCGTGCCTGTAGCCTTCCGCTCAGGTGATCCCCTGACCCTCGCCACACTTTCCCGGCGCGGGATCGAGTCTCTGGCCGAGAACTCGGTGGCAGGAGACCCGTTTGGGTGGTCGCGCTTGCGTGAGGCGTCAGCTCAGGTGCTGTCCTTGCTTCTGAAGCGAATGATCGAGGAGGGCCTGCTCCCCTGTGCGAATACCGAGCAGGCAGTAGAAACTTTATCCAAATCGGGTCAGGAGGTCTTCGAGACGTCGGGCAGAGCCTCTAAAATAGGTTCCTGGATCGCCCAAAATCGGGAAAGCCTACGCGGTCCGCTGGCCATGCTCGCCGCACGCGAAGTTCCTTTGCGTGCAGAGGCCCTGGATTCCTGGGTGGCTGCGCTACTTGAGCAAAGCATCCAAGGTGGGCTGGCTGGTGTCGCCGAGATGGAGGACTTAACCGCTTCTGATAATGACACTGGCGTGCCCGCCTGGCTTCGCTTGCTCGCTCTTTGGAAGCCGGTGATTCTGCTGGTGGACCATTTGGACGGCTTTTACCGGAACCCTGAAGCGGGGGTAAAGATCGCCTCCATGCTCATGGAGCTGGTCGAGTCACATCGGCTGAATGTGCTGCTTAGCCTAAACCAAGATGTGTGGCAGGCCACCTTTGGGCATCACCTGCCAAGCGCTCTGGAAGACCGGCTCACCGCCTCTCAGGTGCTGCTGCGCGGACTTACAGAGGCAGATGCCGTGGAGCTTCTGCACCTTCGCCTAGCTCAGACTGACTTCACCGCTGAGCAGCGGGAAGAATTTGCACGCTTCGTCAGCGTCAACCGCCATTTCCTCGGGCGTCCCATCGGCAGCGTTTCTGC
>JAGKWZ010000497.1 GCA_021151605.1 Verrucomicrobiaceae bacterium | reverse complement strand
TCTTTGGAGGTGCTGATGTCGAGGTTTGCCTTGCCGTTGGCGCGCAGTGGGCGGAGGAGATCGGTGAGTTCTGGGCTTTGAGAAGTGCTGGCAGGAACGACAAGCTGGAAGTGGTCAGCCTCCCACCGGTCCAAAGCGTAACGGAAGACGGGAATCGTGCAGGCGCAGGTCTCAGCACGCAGGAGCGCGGTGGTAAAGAAAAGTAAAAGGCTGGTGCGGAGCATGGGAAGTGCGTGAGGAACGGACAGGCGGAGTGGAAAGTTACTCAAATCCCATGCGCCTCACGCCTGCGAGGCATTTGAAGGCTGCCTCAAACATTGCCGTTTAGCCCAATCGCTGCTAACGGACACCTACATGACAGAACTCGCGCTGATCCTTTTGCTTCTCCTCTTCAATGGCCTCTTTGCGATGGCGGAGATCGCTATTGTCTCGGCCAAGAAAGGACGGCTTCAAGAGCTGGGGGAGAAGGGCAGCCAGGGGGCGCTGCTGGCGCTGAAGCTGGCGCAGAATCCCGAGCGCTTTCTCAGCACGGTGCAGATCGGCATCACGCTGGTAGGCGTGTTGGCGGGTGCTTTTGGTGGAGCCAGCCTTTCGGGTTACGTCGAGCCCTGGCTGCGGTCGGTGCCCGCGCTGACGGAGTATGCAGAGGACATCGCCTTCGGTATGGTGGTGGCCTTTATCACCTACCTGTCTCTGATCATCGGTGAACTGGTGCCAAAAAGCCTCGCGCTGCGCAATGCCGAGGGCATCGCCTGCTGGATGGCGGCGCCGATGCACTGGCTCTCCCGGGTGGGCAGTCCGCTCGTGTGGGTGCTGGAGTTCAGCACGCGGGCGCTGATGAGCTTCTTTGGCAAAGCCGAGATTCAAAGCGGCCCAACACGCGCCGAAGTGAAGGTGCTGGTGCGTGAAGGCCTCGTGATGGGCAGTGTGCGCCACGAGGAGAGCGAGATGGTGGAGGGCGTCTTCGATCTGCGGGAACTTCGTGCGGAGGAAATCATGCGCCCGAAGCCCAGGGTGGTCTTTGTCCACCTGGACGATACCGCAACGAGTGTGGCGGGCAAAATGGACGACACGCGCCAGATCATCTTTCCCGTGTATGACGCCACCCGTGATCATGTGGTGGGGCTCGTCTCCCTGCGCGCTCTTTATATGGCCACCGCTCACGGGAAGGACCCGAAGGTCAGCGAGCTCATGCACGAGCCGCTCTTTGTCTCCGACAATCAGCCCGCGCTGACGCTGCTGGAGGAACTGCGCAAAGCCCCGCTCTATGCAGCGATGGTGACGGATGAATTTGGCATCGTGCGCGGTCTCGTGACCATCGAGGACCTCGTCGAGGAAGTAGTGGGCGATCTCGGCGGGCATTTGGTCAAACCCGGAGATGCCCAGATCCGCCAGACAGCCCCCGATACCTGGATGGTGGATGGCATGATGGAGATCGACCCCGTCATGGCGGTGATTCCTGGGCTGGAAGCCTTGGTCAATGCCGAGGAGGAGAGCTTCCAAACCCTGGCCGGGCTCATCGTCCAGCATCTGGAGCGCCTGCCACGAGAGGGTGAGTCCTTCATGATGGGCGAGTTTCAAATCGAGGTGGTCGATATGGACCGCCAGCGCATCGACAAAGTCAGCATCCGTCGAGTCGTGCTGCCAGCGACCACGGAGACCGAGAGTACAAAGCCGGACGGCGAGGTTTAGTTTCCCCATCTCCCGGCTTGAGTCCCTGAGGACGCTCGCCAGTCATGAACACCATGTCTCAGCCAGCCGCCGGAATGTTGAAGCACTACCTCGAGCAACGTCAGCTCGCGGGGCAGACTCATGCGACTTTGCGGCCAGGCACGCTGGAGCGGATGCGTGATGTGCGCCAGCCGAAGGTGGTGCGCCCTCAGCCGACTCGCCCAGCCGCTGCGCCTGCGCCGATCGTGGCGGAAAGGCCCAAAGCTCCTGAGCGGGCTTCTGTGGCACGGCCGGCACCTTTGAAGACTGCGGCAAAGCTGATCGAGGTAAATGGCGAGACGAAAGCGGAGAAGCTCGCCGCTCTGGCCGCCATCGCCGAGACTTCGCCCGAGGCTCGTGCGCTCGGCACACTGCGTGAAACGATGGTCTTCGCGGTGGGGAATCCCGAGGCGGAAATCATGCTCATCGGCGAAGCCCCTGGATTTGAAGAGGAGCGGCAGCGCGAGCCCTTCGTGGGCCCAGCAGGTGAGAAGCTGAATGGCATTTTGAAGGCGATGGGCCTCGATCGCAGCAGCGTCTACATCAGCAATATCTGCAAATTCCGCCCTATGGTGGAGGGCAATCAAGGCACCTCGAATCGTGCGCCGAACGATGCCGAGATGGCTTCCTGCCTGCCCTATGTGCTGACCGAGATCTCGATCATCAAGCCCAAGGTCATCGTGGCGCTCGGAGCCGTGGCCTGCAAAGGACTCGGCATCGGCGAAGGCGTGATGCGGCTGCGCGGAAGATTCTACGACGTGCAGGGCATCCAGACGATGGTCACCTATCACCCGAGTTATATTTTACGAGAAGAGAAGCAGCCCGGAAATGGTCTGCGCGCCAAGCGCGAGTGCTGGGAAGACATGCTGAAGGT
>JAGKWZ010000155.1 GCA_021151605.1 Verrucomicrobiaceae bacterium | reverse complement strand
ATGGTCTCGGCAGTGAGTGCGATGACCTGCCCGGCTTCGTAGTGCTGCAAAGCGGTCCCCGTGGTCCGCGCGGCGGTGCCGTGCTCTGGGGCAGCGGCGTCCTACCCACCACATATCAGGGCGTGCCGCTGAGGAATCAGGGCGACCCAATCGTAAACCTCTCCACGCCAAAGGAGATCAGCCCGGCGCAGCAGCGGCAGGTCGTCGATGCCGTTCGCGATTTGAACATGAAGCGTCTCGTCGAGACCGGTGATGACGAGATCGCCACCCGCATCAATGCCTACGAGATGGCCTATCGCATGCAGACCAGCGCCCCCGAGCTGATGGACACCGCCGGCGAAACCCAGGCCACGCTGGACATGTATGGCATCAAGGACGCCAAAGAGACCAGCTTTGCACGCAACTGCCTGCTGGCGCGTCGCCTCGTCGAACGCGGAGTCCGCTTCGTGCAGCTCTACGACACGAACTGGGACCACCACGGCGGCCCCACGGAGAATCTGGAAAAGCACATGCCCCTCAAGACTGCGGACATCGACCAAGCCTGTGCTGCCCTCGTGAAGGATCTCAAACAGCGAGGCCTGCTCAACGACACTATCGTCGTATGGGGTGGCGAATTTGGCCGCACCCCCATGGGCGAAGTCCGTGAATCCACGGGTCGCAACCACCACATCGACGCCTTTACCATGTGGTTCGCAGGTGGAGGTTTCAAAGGTGGCACCACCTATGGTCAGACAGATGAGTTCGGTTTCGGAGCCGTGGAGAATCCCGTCCACGTCCACGACATCCATGCCACCCTCCTGCATCAGCTCGGCCTCGATCACGAACGCCTCACCGTGCGCTCGCAGGGCCTCGACTTCCGCCTGACCGGGGTCGATCCAGCGAAGGTGATCAAACCAATCCTGGCGTGAAATGGCGAGCCAAGCCTGAACCTCGATAGGCTCTTAAAGCGAGAGAACCTCTCTGCTTCGCGTATTCGAGGTCATGCGCATCTTCCTGCTTCTTCTCCTTAGTTCAGCATTGGCTCAAGCGATTCAAATCGCTCCCTTCCGCGCTGATGTGACTCCACCCATCGGCGCTCCGCTTTGCGGCGGTCTGGTCAAACCCGCCGTCGGTGTCAGCGAGCCGCTGCTCGCACTCGGCGTGGTGCTCTTGAGCGATGAGAAGCCCGTCGTGCTCTGCGCCATCGACTTCTGCGAGATTCGCGGCGCGGATCACATCCATTGGCGTGAGGTTTTGGCCAAAGCCGCTGCCACCACGCCCGAACGCGTCGCCTTGCACTCACTCCATCAACACAACGCGCCGCTCGTGGATAACGAGGCACAGAAGCTGCTGCCGGAGATCGGTATCCTCGATGCCGCTGCGACCGAAAAAGCACTCGAAGGCATCTCCATAGCCATTCAGATCGCTTTGTCGGTTCCGAAGCCCGTGACGCACATCTCCACCGGCGAGGCCAAAGTGCTCGAAGTGGCCGGGAATCGCCGCGTGCAGGTCATCGACGGTAAAGTCGGCAAAATGCGCGGCAGCGGCAGCAAAGACCCGGTGCTGCGAGCCTTGCCCGAAGGCCTCATCGACCCCTTTTTGAAAACCGTGAGCTTTTGGAACGGCGAAAAGAAAATCGCCGCGCTGCACTACTACGCCACGCACCCGATGAGCTACTACGGCGACGGCATCATCAGTCACGACTTCGCCGGCATCGCTCGTGAAAAGCGCACGCAGGAGGATGGCGTGCCGCACATCTACTTCACCGGCTGCGGCGGCAACATCGGCGCGGGCAAATACAACGACGGCACGCCGACGATGCGCCCGCTGCTCGCCGCCCGCATACACGCCGCGATGGTCGCGTCCGAGCAAAACGCGAAGCGTGTGCCGCTCACCAAGCTCGCTTGGAAGCATGTGCCCGTCGTCTTGCAGCCCGATCCCGAGTTCCCGGAGGAGCGCATGCTCAAAGTGATGCAAAACACCGCCACCGCGCCCACCACACGCATCGCCGCTGCTCTGCGCATCGGCTTCATCCGCCACCGCGAGCCGATTCCCTTCACCAGCCTGCATCTCGGTGAGGAGGTTTGCCTCGTGCATCTGCCCGGCGAGAGCTTTGTCGAGTATCAACTCTTCGCGCAGCAGCAGCGAGCGGGTGGTTTTGTCTGCACCGCGAGCTATGGCGACGGCGTGACGGGTTACATCCCGCTGGAGCAAAGTTTCATCGAAGGCGGCTACGAGCCCTCGCAAGCTTACGCAGCCCCAAACTCCGAAAAAATGATGAAACAGACGATCTCGGACCTTTTGAAGAAATGACCATGAAACGCCTCCTCCTTTCCCTCCTCGTCGCCAGCAGCGCTTTAGCCCAAACCGACCTCAAACCGCTCCGCGCGGGCATTATCGGCCTCGATACCTCGCATGTGCCGGCCTTCACGAAGCTGTTCAACAAAGGCGAGACCACGGGCGAACTCGCCAGCATCAAGGTGACCACGGGCTACACCGGCGGCACGGACATGCCGGCCAGCAAGGATCGCAAAGAGAAGTTCACGCAGCAGCTTCGCGACATGGGCGTGGAGATCGTGCCGACGATCCCAGAACTGCTCGCGAAGGTCGATGTGGTGCTGCTGGAGAGCGTGGATGGCCGCATCCACCTGCAAGAAGCGCGGGAGATTTTCAAAGCGGGCAAGCCGGTCTTCATCGACAAACCCGTCGCAGGCACGCTCGCCGAGGCCATCGCGATTTTTGAACTCGCGAAGAAGAGCAACGTGAAGATCTGGTCGAGCTCATCCTCGCGCTTTGGGGCCGATTTGATCGCCATGAAGACGAATCCCGAGATCGGTGAGATCCTCAGCGTGACGACCTGGGGACCGTGCTCGTATCAGAGCGGCACGCCGGACCTCTTCTTCTACGCCATCCACGGCATTGAGTCGCTCTTCGCGCTCATGGGCACCGGCTGCGAGACCGTTTCGCGCACCAAAGGCCCCGTCACCGATCAAGTCACCGGCGTGTGGAAGGACGGCCGCGTGGGCACCTATCGCGGCATTGTGAAAGGCAAGTCGGAGTTCGGAGCGCTCGTGTTTGGATCCAAGAATGTCCGCCAAGGAGCCAAAACCATCAGCTACGAAGCCCTTTGTCGTCAGATCGGCACCTTCTTCCGCACGGGAACACCGCCTGTGAGCGAAGCCGAGACACTCGAAATCTTCACCTTCATGGAAGCCGCCGACGAAAGCCTCCGCCAAGGCGGCAAACCGGTCGCGCTGGCCGATGTGCTCGCGAAAGCGAAGGCTGAAGCGGCGAAGCTGCTCAAGTAGTCTAGAGATTGACCACGCGAAGACCCGACAGCGAATAGGTGGTCGTCTATTCAACCACCGATTCATTGCCCTCATGCGGGACAGGATCAGAGATGGGGGCAAAGACAGCCTCCGTCTTATTCCGAGCCTGATTGGCTACCGTGGAGACACGATAGGCCTCCAACTGCTCGCTTTCGTAGGGTTTGAAGAAGGCACGGAGATCATCAGCGCGCAGACCGGGCTGCATCCACGCCAGCGCTGAATCACCCTCGAGGATGAGCGGACTACGGTCGTGGAATTTGCCCATGTAGCGGCCTGGCGGCGTGGTGATCACGCTCATAGATGTGACCACCGAACCGTTGGCGAAATCAGCAGGATCCTGACTCTGCCAAACATCCCAGATACCGGCGAGCAGCAAAGGTTCATCGTCACTTCGGTGGATGAAGTAAGGGCTCGCACGATGAGGCCACTCATGCCAGCCACGCACAGGGATCAGACAACGGCGATGCAGAATCGGCCCACGGAAGGAGGCCAGCTCAAAAACCGACTCACTGCGGGCATTGAAGGTGTGGGAGAACTTCTTGCCGACCTCCGCCTTGCTTCCCCTGGCCCAACTCGGCACAAGACCGAAACGCATCCGCTCCACGCCCACCTCGCTGCCTTCCAGCCTCAGCACGTCCGCATAGTCCGTGGGGCAGATATTGTTCACCACAGCGACTTCAGATTTCTTATCCTCGCCAGCTCGGGCCTGCCTCCGCTCAAAGCGTAATGCCCGCCCAGCGATAGAGAGCGCAGGAATCTTGGCGAACTGGTTCAGGCGGCCACACATGTGATTGTTTAGGGTGCTTTAACCCACCTCGTAACTCCTTGATTGTCAAAGAGTGGTGCTCGGGAAGGGACTCGAACCCTTAAGCCTTTCGGCACAAGATCCTTAGTCTTGCGCGTATACCAATTCCGCCACCCGAGCAGGGCTGCGTTTTTGCAGGGCCGTGACTATAGCGCGACCAAAGAGGATGCAACCTTGAGTTTATCTTTTTTCAAAATGAGTCCTGGCAGCCGTCATCGAGACTCTTTGAAAAACTTGTCGCCTTCTGGCCTTCCAGCTATCACGAGGACAGTCATGAAAGCTTATCAAATCACCGGCACAGAGGGTCTCGCATCGCTTCAGCAAGTCACGCTTGAGGTACCCAAGCCAAAGCATGGAGAAGCACTTATCCGCCTCCGAGCATGTAGCCTGAACTACCGAGACTACATGAACGTCATGGGCATCCGTGGCGTCACGGGTCCCGTGCCTCGCATTCCATGCTCGGATGGAGCTGGTGAAATCGTGGCACTCGGGGATGGCGTGGAAGGTTGGAGCATCGGTCAACGCGTGGTGGTCCCTTTTATGCCGACATGGCTGGAAGGTGGCTTCACTCAGCAGCACGCGAGTCAGGCGCTCGGCGGTGCCGTGGATGGATTGTTGCGCGAGTTTGCCTGTCTGCCTGCGGCGAGCCTACTGCAGATTCCTGATCACCTTAGCTTCGAAGAGGCAGCCACGCTCCCATGTGCAGCGGTGACTGCCTGGGATGCTCTGTGCGTGCGTGGAGATCTTCAGCCGGGGGAAACGGTGCTCGTCCTCGGCACGGGAGGCGTCTCCATCTTTGCCCTTCAATTTGCCATGCAGATGGGCGCACATGTCCTGGTCACGACCCGCAGCGAGGCGAAAGCTAAACGCCTGCGCGACCTCGGTGCCAAAGCGGTCCACATTTATGAAAATGATCCCGCATGGGACGACTGGGCGCTCGCGCAAACGAACAGTGTAGGCGTGGACAAGGTCATCGAAATCGGTGGTCCAGAGACTTTAAACCGCTCCATCAAAGCCACTCGTTTCGGCGGGCACATCTCCCTCATCGGAGTGCTCACCGGCACATCAGGTGAAGTTCAAACCGTGGGCATTCTGCGCAAAGGCATACGCCTCGACGGCATTTATGTCGGCTCACGGGCCATGTTTGCGGCGATGCTGGATCACATGAGCAGCTCAATGATGCGTCCGGTGATCGACAGCACCTTCGAGTTTGATCAGGCCGCTGATGCTTTCTGCCGAATCGAAAGCGGGCAGCACTTCGGCAAAATCGTGATCCGCTGCTAGACCAGTTCTCGAAATGAATGTCTGAAATGACCGCGAGCGCGGCGGCTTCAGTGGCAAGGAAAGAACGAGGAGGCTATTAGAACAATAGCTGACGAGTGAATGACGCCGCCAATGAGGCTGCCCCGCCGTCGAGAATCTGACAGACATTTCGAGAACCGGTCTAGGGGCGGAAGCCCATTCCAAACTTGCTGAAGTTGGCGCGGGACGAAACTTTCCCAGCTTGCCGGGTTTGACGGGGCGAATCCACCGCCCGCCATGACTCCCCTGCCCTTTAACCGCCGCGACTTCCTCAAGACCACTAGCAACGGCTTTGGCTATCTCGCCTTTGCCGCCCTGGCTCAGCAGCAGGCTTTGCGGGCTGCCACCACGACCCCGCTCGCGCCGAAAGCTCCTCATTTCGCGGGTCGGGCCAAGCGTGTGATCTTCCTCTGCATGCAGGGTGCGCCATCACATGTGGATCTGCTGGATTACAAACCCAAGCTCACGGCCGACTCGGGCAAGAGTGCCCCCTCCATCGCAGGTCGTTACGGGCAGGCGAAGCTCATGAAGTCGCCCTGGAAGTTCAGCCAGAATGGCAAAAGCGGCCTGTGGGTCTCCGAACTGCTGCCAAACCTCGCCAAGCACGCCGACGACCTTTGCGTGATCAACTCCATGGCCACCGACCTGCCAGCTCACCCACAGGCATTCACACAGCTCCACACCGGCAGCACCCAATTTGTGCGCCCTTCACTCGGCTCATGGGCGCTTTACGGTCTCGGCACGAGCAATGAAAACCTGCCTGGCTTCATCACCATCAATCCACCCGGCAACGCCACCCGCACCTACGGCAGCGCATTCCTACCAGCGATCTACCAGGGCACCAAGCTCGGCGGCACTAGCCTACCTGGCGCTGGAGCAGTAGCACGGCGCTTCGGTGGTGCCCCCGAGCAAGCCAGCATCGCCAACATCAAAAACAACCGCTACTCCACCGAGGCACAGCGCACGCAGCTCGATCTCATTCAATCGCTCAACGACTCCCGGCTGGCCCAGGACGGTGGTGTGAGCACAGAAGTCGAGGGCGTCATCCAGTCCTACGAGCTAGCTTTCCGCATGCAAGCCGAGGTGCCCAGGGTGCTCGACCTCAGCAAAGAATCTGCCGCCACGAAAGCCATGTACGGCATCGACGACACCGAGACGGACACCTTTGGCAAGCAGTGCCTCATGGCGCGGAAACTGGTCGAGGCAGGCGTGCGCTTCGTCGAGATCACCCATGGGAACTGGGATCAGCACTTCAATCTCAAAGCCACCCTGGAGCGCAACACCACGCAGATCGACAAACCCATCGCTGGCCTGCTCGCCGATCTCAAAGCTCGCGGTTTGCTCAAAGACACCCTCGTCATCTGGGGCGGTGAATTTGGCCGCACACCGCACAGCCAGGGCGATGACGGGCGCGATCACAACAACAAAGGCTTCACCATGTGGATGGCCGGTGGCGGCATCAGAGGCGGCATTAACTACGGCAAGACCGACGACTATGGCTACGAGGCCGTGGAGAACAAAATGCACATCCACGACTGGCACGCGACGGTGATGCATCTGCTCGGACTCGATCACGAAAAGCTCACCTACCGCTACGCCGGCCGCGACTTCCGCCTCACCGATGTCTATGGCACCGTGGCGAAGGAGATCATGGCGTGATGTAGCTCACATCGGCTTTCCTGCATAGCACGCCACTATGGATTCTCGCCGCACAGAGGACTGTGCGGACCACCTTGGGCTCAGCGCGCCTGCATCACCATCAATCCCGCTCTTGCTCCGGCGGCATATCTTCCTGTCACGAGACTCTGCTTCTGAAGCAAAGCACCGCCGAAGGTGACACTGATGCCTTTCGCCGCATCCACACAGGTGCCGGTGATCAGGCCGGTGGCGGCAGTGAAGGTCATCGTGATCTTGTCGGGGCCGTAGTAGAGGAGGGCGTTAGAACTGTTCCAGGTCAAGGCTCGGTCAAGAGTGGTCAAGGTTAGGGCAGGCTGTGTGGACATGTCGGGGCCGCTGAGGCGGAGCCAAGTGTTGTAGAAACGGTTCGCCAAAGTGCTCAAGGCGCGCTGACCAGTCAGCGGCGGGGTGTAGCGACTGCCTACCACTCCACGAGACGTGTCAAAGCCTGCGACGTAGCTTTTCGTGGCAGGCACGGCGTTCGGTTTCAGCAAGCGCAGGGTGCCATCCAGATCGCTCACGCCTGGCACATCGCGGAAGGTCAGTTTGCCGGCCACGTAGCCGCCGGTGGTGCCGTAGAGACTGCGATGCAGGGTCCATTCAGCTTTGCGGGACACGCGCCCGCCGAAGGTCGCTGTCGTGCCATCGGCCAGGGTCAGCGTGCCGGTGCAGTCGCCGATGGGGGAGACCTTCAGGCTGGCATAGCCATCGCCGCCGGGTTGTGCGGCGGTATCCACCGCGTCGGGGGCTCGCATGGCGAGGGTGTATTGACCTGCTTGCGGGGCGGGAGCGGCCTTCGGGTAGATGGGGTAAAAGGCGGCATCCACGGCGTGGACGGTGCCATCGGCGGAAAAGCTGCCGGTGAGCTGATAGCCATCCGTCGTGCCATCGGCGCGGGCGAGCTGGATCGTGCCGACGATATTCGGCAGGCCCGTCCGGACGATCACCACCGTGGCCGCGCCATCCACACCGAGCGTGCCTTTGAAGGCATAGCGCTTGCCTAAAATGACCACTGTGCCGCTCAGGGCACCCGTCTTGCTGATGACCACGCTTTCCAGCCCGCCCGTGATGTCGCCGCCATGCGTCAACAGACCGCCGTAGCTGCCTGAGGCCAAAGTGGTGAAGGTCACCACGCTCGTCGTCGGGGCGCTGGCGGGTGTCTCGGGCAAGGCCACGCGACGCAGCGGGCCTGCGTCTTCACTGCCGGGATAACCAAAGCTCGTGCCCGGCTCGATGAAGAGGTAGCCCGCTTTATTGCTCACCAGAAAGTTCCCGCCTGCCATCCCCTGCTTTTGTAGCACCGCCCCGGCGAAGGGCACGGTCAGCTTCGTCGCCGGGTCCGTGAAGCTGCCGGTCAGGATGCCCGTGGCCGCGGTCAGCGTGCCCGTCAGGGTTTCCGGGCCGTAGTAGGCCAGCTTATTCGTGCCCAGCCAGCTCAGCGTTTTGGCAAAGCCACCTTCTGGCAGCACACTGCCGGCCAGCGTCAGCCGCGCGTTGTAGGTCTGATCCACCAGCTCGGCGAGCGCACGCTGGCCCGTCAGCGGCGGCGTATAGACCGCACCCACCAGCGTCGGTGCCATGGCAAAGCCGCCCGCATAGCTCTTGTCCTTCGCGTTCGGGTTCTTCACCCAGCGCAGACCGCCGTCCACATCGCTCACGTTGGGTACATCGCGAAAGGTCAGCACCCCGGCGAGCTGGCCCTTGCTGCTGTAGAGCGGTTGAAAGAGATGCCACTGCCGGTCCTGCGTCAGGAACCCACCGGCGGTGAAGGCCACACCATCGCCCGTCTTCCCGGCGGCGGTGATCGTACCCAGCGCGGTCAGCTTCGCAGACCCATAGCCATCGCCCTCCGGCAGCAGCGCATTCCCCGTCACCGTGGATGGCACGAGGAAGGTGTAGCTCTTCACCAGCGCCCCCGGCACGGGCGATGTCTTGGTGAAAGGGGAGTGCGCCACCAGGCCGCCACCCACCGTGCCATCGCCCGACACCGTGCCTTGCAGGGTCAAACCACCGCCTGGAGTGCTGCCGAGTTGCAGCGTCACCACCAGCGCTGTCTTGCCCGTACGCTTGATCTCCCCGCTGAAGCTGCCATCCGCCAGCAGCGCCCCTGCCAGCGAGTAAGTGATGCCGTTGAAGATCACCTTCGCTGTGAAGCTGCGCGTGCTCTTCAGCGTGAAGCCCGTCACCGCTCCCACCACATTCCCGCCGCCGTCCTTCAGCAGCCCGTGATACAGCCCCGCCGTGCTCGGCTGGAAAACTTGCGCCATGAAACTCGGCACCTCCACCGCATCACCGGGCGGCGTCACGTTCGCATTCAGCACCGTCAAAGTCAGATCCCCCGAGATGCCATCCCACCGCGCCCGCACCGTCGCTGGAGCGTTAATAAAAACCTCACCCGCCGTCGCCAACCCACTGAGCGTGATCCCCGCCAGCGGCCCTGCCTGCACGGCCCACTTCGCGTCACTGCCACCGAGCCGCACGAGCGTGTCATCATCCATCGTCGCCACCGCGCTGAGCTGCGTCGTCCCACTCTCCACCACCGCCGCAGGCGCGGCACTCACCGCGAGCGACTTCGCCTCATAAAGCTGGCCGATGAAGCCCGACTTCATGCTCACACTCGCTCCCGTCGAAGTGCCGACGATGTCGCCGACTGTGGCTTCGTCGCTGTAGTTCGCGCTCGTGGCCTTGCCGCCGGAGGAATCAGTGATGCCAAGGCCAATCGAGTAGTTCGAGCTGGAGTCTTCTTCCGCATGAATCACGGCAAGGCTGAGCGCAGTTGCGATGATGACCTTGAGCCTTGTGTTCATGTTGTTGGAGGAGTTCCGAAATGGCCGTTTAAAGTAAGTCAAAAGCCGTCAAGATTCCGATAAGTTGGCTTTTGCTCTCATCAGCGAATACCAAGACTGGTTTGCCATTAAACTTCTCCAGGATCGACTCGATGGACTCATTGCCGACAGCCCAACCCGCAGCCTCAAATGAGTTTTCGACCTTTACGTCCGCCAGCGTTTTAGCCAGCCTCCTTTTCCGCTCTCCCTGACTGTGTCCCTGTAGGAACTGCGCGATTTCGAAGTCGGAAATGATGAACCAACTACCTTCATTGTTCTGAAATGGCAGAAAAGAAAAGGAGTTCGTGAGCATCTTTTGTCGGATAAAGCTCACTGGCTCCCAGAGATGGGCAACCATGACCTCTCTAACCATGAAGTCGCTGATGCACATAAGGCTTTCGTTGGCATTTATGTTTGGGATTTCTTGATTCATATTCAGGGCGTCCTCCAAAATCAGAGCGAGTTCAATAGCATGGGTTGTTAAATGTCTCGCAGAAGCCCCCATATGCATTGCATCATTACGTGCTCTCGAGACCATCTTATAGAGCGGGGTAAAAGGAGTGTGAAAGTTTCGCTGGCTGTTCGGAATTTGGGCAGACAAAGCAGAGCGGTCTGCCAGCACTTTTAGTGGGTCATGATACAGGAACAAAGATTCAACCCTGCCCAGCAAGAAGCTCCCGAGGCGCTCAATCACATGAATGATTCCATCAAATGCTTCAGCATCCTTCAATGTATATTCCCTGGCCTCACGAAGTTGGTCGCGGAATTGTTTAGCGGCATTCGGGTCCATAATTTCTGGGAGGAATAAATGGTGGTCTATTGATTATGGCTCGATGGCCATCCAGAGAATACTGAATGGTAATGAAGCACCTGCTCTAATGTAAATTAAACTACTTCCGCTGGTAACAGCTGCTGCTGGTTTGCCATCAACGAGAGCAAGAGCCTGACGCCCGTTTTCATATCTATAATTGCTCGCGCTAAAATGCACTCTTTCACTCCAGACCACACCTCCTGAATCGATTGATCGTGAATAGAAGCCCCTGCCGACGACTGCCGGACTGCCATTGATCATTGAAAACGACGGGTCGCTACTCTGTCCTGAATAATCATATGCGGCTGCAATTACAGGAGTTCCCCAAGAGATCCCATTCGTGTCCAGAGATCTCACAAACTTGTAGTCACTGTTCGAATTATCCATGAACGCAATGCAGGGGGTGCCATTCGCTATACTCAGGTATCCAGTGTTCCCTGGAGTAACTGAAACTGCATTGCTCCAAGTTGTGCCATTGGCATCGTCTGCGCGCGCATACTTCACGGTGTTAGTATTCGTGGAGCATATTGCAGGTTTGCCATTAACCACCGCAAGAGAAGTTGAGCCGACAAAGACACCCGCGAAACTCACTGGCGCACCCCATGCCGCCCCATTTGCATCGGTTGCCCGAACGTATTTTAGCGTGCCGTTGATGCCGTCGATGTAGCTGATGGCTGGGTTGCCATTGACCACCAGCATACTGGCGTATTGACCTGCCGCTATGTTGCCGTCAACCGTGACTGGCGTGCCCCATGTAGTGCCATTGGCATCCGAGGCACGCACGTATTTGAGCACTTGATTTGTGCCATCATAGTAAGAGATCGCGGGATTGCCATTTACCACCACTAGGCAGGCATAATAGCCTACATCGCCCGTGACTTGAACAGTGATAGGCGTTCCCCAGCTACTGCCGCTGGCATCACTAGCACGTACATATTTCAGATCGAGGTTAGTGGCATTTTGATAGGCAATGGCTGGGTTGCCATTCACAACCAAGATCGAGGCGTATAGAGAGCGGCCACCCGAATCTACCACAGTCTCCGCCATAGCTGTGAGCGGTGCATCAGTGCCATTTGAAACCCGAGCAGTAAACTGACTTGCCGAGCGACCAGTCAGCACAAGGCGGGCCTTACCAGGTACGGTGCCGTCGGTCGTGTCCATGGTAAGTGTGATATTCGGCACTCCCCCAAAAGCTGGATTGAATGGCACGCTAACGCCAGCGCCAGTCGGGTCCATTGATAGAGAACTGCTCGCCACGCTGCCTGTGCGCAATGGTTTAGCGAGTTTGTCTGGAGTGATCGAGGCATCGGCCATCTTGGCTGCCGTGATTGCACCATCAGCGAGCTGCAAAGAGCCGATTGCGCCCATGGCTATGTTGCCGGATTGCACGGCGTTCGCTGCTAGCTGTGAGCTACCCACAGCTCCATTCGCGATCATTGCCGAAGTAATGGTTCCATTGGCGATTTGAGCGGCGCTAATCGACGAATCTGTGAACGCCACAGTCTTTCGAGTTGGTGTGGCGCTGTTGTTCGTGACGAAGACGTTCGTGCCATCGAACTCGAAGGCTCCGAAGGTCGGGGAGGTAAGGTTGGTGCCAGTTTGCAGGAGGAGCGGGGCCGCAGTGGCGCTGCCAGCGGGTAGTGTGACGCTGCCGGTGAAGGTGGGCGATGCTACCGGAGCCTTGAGAGTGACATTTCCATCCAGCTTGTTGATCGCAGTGAGCAAGCTGTCGCTGGCGGTGAGAGTTCCGGCAGTTGATGCGAATCCAGTGATGGCTTTGCCCGTGAT
>JAGKWZ010000496.1 GCA_021151605.1 Verrucomicrobiaceae bacterium | reverse complement strand
TGCTCCTGCTGCTTCACATGGTCGGCGGCATCGCGCTCGGCTGCGAACTCGGCGAAGGGCAGGTCTTTGGGTGATTTGATGGGCACCCAGCCGGTGAGGGCATTGGTGAGGAAGACGCCGGCACGCTCGTCTTTTTCATGATCCAGCGCGGCACCCCAGCGGGTGAGCATGAGGTCGATCTGGAGGTGAGAGACAACGTAGGGCGCGGGGAGCAGCTCGAAGCCGTAGAGGCGGTGTTTGGCGACTTCTTTGATCTTCAGCCCGGCTTGGCTTTCGCCGTAGCCCTCGACGAGGCGGCGGCGGATGAGCTTCAGGGTCTCGACGAGGTAAGCGCCGGTGCCGCAGCAGGGATCGAGCACGATGACGCTGGGATCGGCAAGGCCATCGGCGAGGCCGAAGTTTTCACGCAGGGCCTTGTCCACGCTGCCGACCATGTAGCGGACGATCTCGGGCGGGGTATACCAGACGCCGAAGTCTTTGCGCAGCTCGGGATCGAACTCGGCGAGGAAGGGCTCGTAGAAATACTGCACGGCATCGCCCATGTCGTAACGGGCGAAGAAGCTGGCGCGGTCCACGCGGGCGAGGCAGTCCTCCGTCCAGTCGAGCACTTCTTCGAGGTCGAGGGCGCGGACTTTTTTCGGATCGCCTGCGAGCTGGACGAAGAGGGTGCGCAGGATGGGCAGGCCGAGGTATTGGGCGGAGAGCCGCCACTGAAAGCGGTCGGTGGTTTTGCTGTGCTCTTCATGCCAGAGCACCCAGGCGGAGAAGATGCCGTAGAAGAGGGTCTGGATGAGGGTGGACTGGAAGAAGTGGACGCCTTTCTCTCCCTCGAAGCGGACACCGAGGGCCTCGCTGAGGGCGTTCTTCACCGGCTCCAGCGTGCCCATCGGAGCGATCTCGATGCGGGCGCGTGCCTCGCGGGCATAACTGGCGAGGTAGAGCGCCAAATCCTGCGGCGTGGCGATGCGGGCGGTGCTGAGCAGGGCACGGCGGAGGAACTGCCAGAGGCGCTCGTGCTCGGGGTGCTTGGGGTCGTTGCGGACGGTGTGGGTCTTGTCCCAAAACTCCTTCGCACTCGGGGCGATGCTGTAGCGCTCTCCCGGCACCGCTTTGCCACCGCGCCAGGACCAGAGGGCGAAGGAGCGGTAGTTCGTGAGGAGGATCTGGCCGTAGTGCTCCAGGTAGTTCCGCACCTGAGGGCTGCTTTCAAAGGAGGAGAGGTCGGCATCGAGCGCCTTCACCTCGATGACGCCGCGCTCAGGCTTGAGCTGGAAGAGGGCGGGGGAGTCCGGCCCGTGCTTTTTGAGTTCCTTCGCGGAGAAGAGGCCGCCATCGGGAATGCCTGCGCCGTTGTTGGACGGGTGGATGACGGCGGTGATCTTCGGCTTCAAGGAGTCGCCGACGGCATTGAGAAGCTTTGATAACGCCGGATAGCCGCTGGTTTCAGGCACGCTGACGCCGGAGATGAGGTAAAGCTCGTGCAGGTAATCGGCGACGGGGTGGGACATGCTTGGGCGCGATGAAAGCGGAGGCCGGGAGGGATGGCAAGGTTTTGTGCTGAAGGGGCCTGCCCTCAAGGCCTCGTTTCAATACCGCACAAGCTTTCTGACAGCCTCCAAATCCTATCTCATGGCCTCCAAATCAGGACTAACGAGCCCCAAACGCAAACTCACAGCGCCAAAATAACGCCTCACAACGCCCAAACGCTGTGTCACGCTCTCCAAACGGCGGCCCACGGCATCTAAATCAAAGCCAACGTCGTCCGAATCGAGGCTCACGGCATCCAAATGAATCCTCACGGTTTCCAAATGGGCACCCACATCACCCAAATCGTGGCTCACGTTGTCTAAATCGCAGCTCATGGCGTCAAAATCTTGCCTCACCGAGGCTAAACAGTAGCTCGCTGCATCCAAATGATGACTAACAGGGCTCGGATTGCTGCATCGCCATTGATAACCTAAGTCAACCACACCTGATGATCGTTTTCTTCTTGCCAAAAACACGCGGTTTTAATTAAAACGCATTTACCTATGGAAACCGTATTTGAATTACGCCTCAAAGCCTTCAACCGTGCCCTTGGCGTGCTTGACCTTCCTGAACACATCAACCTCTGGACCGGGAAGATGCCGGTGATTTTCACGGCCAAGAAGGCGGAGGCGGATATCATGACGGCGGCGCTGGCCGAGGCAGCGAAGAAGCAGGAGACTGGCCTGGGCGGTGTGGCGGATGAAAAGGACCGCGAGGAAACCGAACTTGAGGATGCGGCCTTCATGGTGGCGCAGGCGCTTTTGAGCTGGTTCAACGACCAGAAGCAGGAAACCGAAGCGGCGGAGGTGGACTTCGCCAAATCGGCCTGGCAGGGCCTGCGGGACCAGCAACTGCTGGCGAAGTCACAGCGCGTAATCGACCTAGCGACGGCGTTGACAGGCGGGGCAAAGGCGGCGGACGCGGCGAAGTATGGTATCACGCCCGACACGGTGGCGGAGCTGGTGAAGGAGCGCGCCGACTACGACGGCATCGTGAACGAACCCGGCGTGGCGCAGAGCGTGCGCAAGGCGCTGACCAAGGGCTTCCGCCCGGCCTTCAATCT
>JAGKWZ010000154.1 GCA_021151605.1 Verrucomicrobiaceae bacterium | reverse complement strand
GAGCATGCGGGCATTTTGAGCGCCGTGGGTTTGCAGGAAGCGGTGCCGGAGGTGATTGAGGAAAAAGAGATTCGAAGGCCGCTCATGGAAGCTTTGGGTGATGTGATCGCTTTTCCAGACACGCTAAAGCGTGAACAACGAACTCAAATCGCCGAACTCCGCCTCAAAGGTCAGGACACGCCGCTCCAGATCGAGTTCAATGAGCCGCACGATCTCCCCGACCTCTACCGCGCTGCTTACCAGCGCCTCTTTGGCTACCCACCGCCCGCAAGCCGCGAGATCGAGATCGTCTCCATCCGCACCATCACGCGCGAAATTGAGGCATGTTGTTCACGCTTCAGCGTGCTCAATGAAGCCCCGAAGGGCACGCTAAAGCGTGAACAACGTACTCAGCACCTCATCCAAGACGCCTTCAGCACCCTCGTCGTCGCCCCGGGTTGGAGCACGGAGCACCTCCCCGGCTTCGGCCACATCCTTCGTTTCGTGGGCGAGACTTCCGCCGCGCCTGTGATCGAGCGCGATCTCCTCCGCCATCGCTTCCACAGCATCGTCAGCGACATGGGCGCGCTGCTTTGCCGCACTGCGATCTCCACGAACATCCGCGAGCGGCTCGACTTCTCCTGCGCACTGCTCGATCCGAAAGGCAGACTGCTTTCCAGCGCTCCGCACATCCCCGTGCATCTCGGCGCGCTCGGCGTTTGCGTGCGCGAAGTCGCCGCTGCGATCTCGATGCAGCCAGGCGATACCATCATCACGAACCACCCGGCGTTTGGCGGCTCACATCTGCCCGATGTCACGCTCATCACGCCCGTTTTTCAAAACGACACGTTGCTCGGCTACATCGCCAATCGTGCGCATCATGCCGAGATCGGCGGCATCACGCCCGGCTCCATGCCCGCGAACGCCACGCGCTTGATCCAGGAAGGCGTCGTCATCGCGCCGCGACATCTCATTCGCGCTGGCGAGTCATGCTTTGATGAAGTCAGCACGCTGCTCACCACCGCTCAGCATCCCACCCGAAACCTCGCCGACAACCTCGCCGACCTGCACGCGCAACTCGCCGCCAATCTCCACGGTGTCGAGCGCCTGCGATCACTCGCCAGCGAAAGCCTGCTGCGTGTGATGTCCGAGATCCTGGAGCACTCCGCCAAGGTCATGCGGCAGCAAATCCAGCGCTTGCCGGAGTCCATCTCCGCCAGCGAAAAGCTCGACGACGGCAGCGTGATCGCCGTCACCATGCTCAAAGCAGCGGACAAGCTCGTGCTCGACTTCACCGGCACCTCCGGCGTGCATCCGCGCAATCTGAATGCCACGAATGCCATCGTTCGCAGCGCCATTTTGTATGTCATGCGCCTCATGCTTCAGGAGGACCTGCCTCTGAATGAAGGCCTCATGGAGCCGCTGGAGATCGTTTTACCCACCTCGCTGCTCAATCCCGCCTTCACCGGCGATGCTGCACGCGATCCAGCCGTCGTCGGTGGCAATGTCGAGGTCTCGCAAAGGCTCGTCGATACCCTCATCAAGGCTTTGAACCTCCAAGCCTGCTCGCAAGGCACGATGAACAACTTTCTCTTCGGCGGTTCAGGCTTCGGCTACTACGAAACCATCGCCGGCGGCAGCGGCGCGGGCGATGGCTACCACGGTGCCCACGCCCTGCACACCCACATGACGAACACCGCGATCACCGATCCCGAGATCATTGAGCAGCGCTACCCCGCGCGTCTCCGCCAGTTCGCCATCCGCCACGGCAGCGGCGGAGCCGGTCAGTGGCACGGCGGCGATGGCGTCGTACGTGAGTTTGAATTCACTGCCCCGCTGACCGTGAGCCTGCTCACCCAGCATCGCATCGAGCAGCCCTTTGGTTTGAATGGAGGCCACTCAGGTCAAAAAGGTCAGCAAACGCTGCTGAGAGACGGCATCGAGACGCTACTCGAAGGCTGCACCAGCTTCGACGTGCTAGCCGGAGACCGCGTCATCATCGAGACGCCGGGTGGTGGCGGCTTTGGAAAAGCCTGAATCTGGGGTGTTTGATACCACATCCCGTCATCTCGCGGTCTTGAGCGGCGCGGAAAGTGCGCCAGTATGGGCACTCCAACCTAGCCGCCACCATGTCCACCGCCCCCCGCCGATCTGCTGCTGAAGCCTACGAGAAGACCCCCACACGCATTTTCCCCAGTTCTGCTGCTGCGGCGAAGGAACTCGCCGCCGAGGTGCGGGCGTTGATCGAGGAGCGCGCGAAGCAGGGCAAGAATGTCGTGCTCGGCATGGCGACGGGCTCCACACCGGTGCCGTTTTATCGCGAACTGATCCGCCTGCACAAAGAAGAAGGTCTTAGCTTCAAAAACGTCGTCACCTTCAACCTCGACGAATACTACGGACTGGGTGCTGACCACCCCGAGAGCTACGCCCGCTTCATGGCGGACCAGATCTTTGACCACATCGACATCCCGAAGGCGAACATCAACATCCCCAGCGGTAAGGTGCCGAGCGATCAGGTCTTTGCCCATTGCCGCGACTATGAGGAGAAGATCGATGCTCTCGGCGGCATTGATTTGCAGATCCTCGGCATCGGCCGAACCGGTCACATCGGCTTCAATGAACCCGGCTCCAGCCGCGATTCGCTCACCCGCCGCATCACGCTCGACCGCGTGACTCGTCAGGACGCCGCCGCAGACTTCCGTGGGGAGGAAAACGTGCCCCACTTTGCCATCACCATGGGTGTCGGCACCATTCTTCGCGGCAAAAAACTCGTCCTCATGGCCTGGGGTGACAACAAGGCCGAAATGGTGGCCAAAGCCGTCGAAGGCCCGATGACGGAAGCGATCTCCGCTTCCTTCCTTCAGGGGCATCCTGATGCGCATTTCTACATCGACACCGGTGCCTCACGCGAACTCACCCGCATCAAGCTGCCCTGGCTCGTCGGCCCCGTTTCCTGGACGCCACGCGAAACCCGCCGCGCTGTCTGCTGGCTGGGCCATCAGCTCCAAAAGCCCGTGCTCAAACTCACCGACGAGCATTACAACGAGCACGGCCTCGGCGATCTTCTCAGCGAGCAAGGCCCGGCCTACCAGCTCAACATCCGCATCTTCAATCAGCTCCAGCACACCATCACCGGCTGGCCCGGCGGCAAGCCGAACGAGGACGACACCTACCGCCCCGAGCGTGCGAACCCGTATCCAAAGCGCTGCCTCGTGCTCAGCCCCGAGCCGCAGGATGCCGTCGTCTCCATGGGTGCCACTTTGGAGCGACTCTCTGAGCAGGGGCACGACGTGCGTGTCGTCTCCCTCACCAGCGGAAACCTCCGCGTGCCCGATAGCGAGGCCGACAAGTTTGCCGAGACCCTGAAGGAACTCGCCGGCGTTGTCAGCAATCCAAGTGCCTGGGCAGCGCAAACCGGTTATGCCAACGCAACACTGAAGATGCTGGCCGACAAAGGCGAATTCGGGGCAGACACTCCTCTGCTTCGTCAGCTTAAAGCCCTCATCCTGCGTGGTGAACTGCGCGACGCCGCGAACGCCTGTCGCGTGCACAACGACCACATCCTTTTCCTCAACCTGCCTTTCTACGAAGAAGGTCGCTATCGCCGCTTCAAGAGCACAAAGGCCGATGTCGATGCGCTCGCCGCCCTGCTGCGTGAGCACAAACCGCATCAGATCTACACCACGGGCGATGCCGCCGATCCGAGCAGCGTCTCTGGCATCTGCTTCAAGGTTCTCGAAGCCGCTCTGAAAGCCTGCGAGGGCGAAGAGTGGGCTGGCTCATGCAGTCTGTGGCTCTACCGTGGCAAAGAAAAGCCGCTCGAAGCTCACGAGATCGACATGGCCATCCCGCTCAGCCCTCTCCAGCTCGAGCGCAAAGCCCGTGCGCTGGGACGTTACGGAGCTTTGTCATCCCTGGAAAAAGCATCGCCCGACTCGAACCGCCAAAACGCCACCAACTATGATGCTCTCGGGCTCGCTCAATACGAAGCGATCGAGACCTTCCAGCGCTGGCGTCGGGTTTAGGTTTCCACAGGAAAGTAATCGTCGTCGGCGATGTCAGGAATGCCGACGACGAGCACACGCATCTTACCTTTCGCGCCATGCACCACGCCCGGCGGGATGTGGACCAGTGAGCCCTTCTTTACCTCATGCTCGGTGCCGTCGAGCGACACCGTGCCCTCTCCATCCAGCACGTAGTAGAGCTCGGTGGAGCGCTTGTGGTAGTGGGGCTTCGCGCCGTCAATGTCCACCGCATGAGCCCATGCCGCAGGATGCAAAGACTCATCTTCCCGGCTGATGAGTCGATCCCGCCAGCCGCAGGTGCTGCGCTCGCGCGGCGTGTGGCCTTCGTGACGAATGAGAGTGGTGCTCATGCCCGCCAGAATGTGGCGCAACGTTTACAATGCCAGACGAAAATTCGATTGGCTGCGGCGTGGATTCGTTCCTGATTCGCGGTGCTATGAAAACTCTCTGTCAGGCTCTCTCCATCGTCATCGGTCTCGTGTGCGCTGTGCTCATGATCTTTGGGATCATCCCACTTCTGGGCTGGACGCTCTGGGCCACGCTGGCCGGTTGTGTGGTGGGCATCATCTTCGGCTCCTTCCCTGAAAGGAAGATCGGCCTCATTATCAACGTCGCCGTCGCCATCGTGGCGATCTTGCGCCTCTTCCTCGGTGGCGGTGTGGTTTAACCCGGCTCCGGCAGCTTCACGGGATCGCGGAAGTTCGCGCTGAGCACTTCGGGCGTTACCTCCCCTTCCCAGCGGCTGATGGCAATGGTGGCGACACCATTGCCGATGAGGTTTGTAATGGCGCGGCACTCGCTCATGAAGCGGTCGATGCCGACAAGAAGTGCCATGGCCTCAATGGGAATACCCGGCACCGCTGTAAGGGTAGCCGCCAGGGCGACAAAACCTGCCCCAGTCACACCACTGGCCCCCTTGGAACTAATCATCGCCACCAGCAGCAGGCCGATCTGCTGACTGAGATCCATGGGAGTGTTCGTGGCCTGCGCGAGGAAAATGGCCGCCATCGACATGTAGATGTTGGTGCCGTCCAGATTGAAACTATAGCCCGTGGGAATGACAAATCCCACGGTCGCGGGCGCGCAGCCGAGGCCGCGCAGTTTTTGGATCATCAGCGGCAGCACCGTTTCCGAGGAGCTGGTGCCAAGCACGAGCAGAATCTCCTCCTTGATGTAGGTCAGGAAGCGAAGGATCGAAAACCCGGCCCAGCGCGCAATCAATCCCAGGACGATAAACACAAACAAAGCCGCCGTGACGTAGAAGCCGACCATGAGGTAGAGCAGCTTTTGCAGGGAACCAATGCCATAACTGCCGATGGTGAACGCCATCGCGCCAAATGCTCCGATGGGCGCTGCCTTCACGACGATGCGCATGACCGCGAAGAAGACCTCAGAGATGCGTTCTATGCCATGCAGCAGTGGCTGGCCACGATTTCCCAGAGACATCAGAGCGAAGGCGGTGAGCAGTGCGACCAGCAGCACCTGAAGCAGGTTTCCCTCCGTGAAGGCGCTGACGAAAGTCTTGGGAATGATGTTTAGCAGGAATTGGACGACCGTCGTCTTTTCCGCCGTCTTCGCATACTCATGAACGGCCTCCGTGTCCTTGGCGCCAAGGCTAGCGAGGTCCGCATTAAAGCCCACGCCCGGCTTGAGCACATTCACCACGATCAGCCCAATGATCAGCGCCAGGGTGGAGACGGTGAGGAAGTAGAAGATCGTTTTTAACCCCACTCGCCCCAGCTTTTTCATATCGCTCATGGAGGCGATGCCATGCACCACCGTGCAGAAGATGATCGGAGCGATCATCATCTTGATCAGGTTGATAAAACCGTCGCCGAGCGGCCTCAGCGCCTTACCCTGGGCTGGAAAGAAGTATCCGAGGGCGATGCCGATCACGACAGCAACGAGCACCTGGACATAAAGGATGCGATACCAAGGCGTGCGGGTGGCTGGGGCGGAACTCATGCAAAAGGAAGGCAGGAATTTGAACTCAAGACAACGCTAAACAGGAAAATCATTTGCATGTGTATCAGTTGTGCTGTTACACTAAGCACACCAAGTCCATGCTGCCCTTTTCCATCCAGCTCACTGACGGCACGCCCGTATCCGACCAGATCCTGCTGGCGGTGCGCAAGGCGTTGCTGACGGGGCAGATGAAGGCGGGCGATGAGTTCCCTAGCGTGCGCACTTTGAGCCAGGAGCTCAAAATCAGCCCCACCACGGCACACAAGGTCGTCCTGCTGCTCAAAGACGCTGGCTGGCTGAATTCGCGGCCTGGCATTGGCATGGTCGTTACCGAACCGGACCAGCCCGGCCTCGCCGAGCGCCTCGCGCAAATCACGCCGGAGTGTCGTGCGCTGCTCAAAGAGGCCGCCGAACTCAATCTCACGCTCAACCAAGTCATCACCCACCTCAAAAGCCTATGATCACGATTTCCGATCTTCATAAACGCTTCCGCAAAACCGAAGCCGTGGCCGGTTTGAGCCTCGAAGTGCCCGAAGGGCAGGTCACGGCCTTTTTGGGCCCAAACGGGGCAGGGAAGAGTACGACCATCAAATGCCTCCTCAACCTCCACCGGCCCGATTCCGGCTCCGCGAGCGTTTTGGGCACCGATTCGCGAAAACTCGGCCCCGCGCAGTTCACGCAGATTGGCTACGTCTCCGAAAACATGGAGCTGCCGCTGTGGATGACGGTGAAGCAGTTCCTCGACTACTGCCGCCCGCTCTACCCGAACTGGGACAAGGCATTCGAGAGTCAATTGCTCAAGCAGTTCGAGCTCCCGCTCACCACGAAGCTCAAAGACCTCTCCCGCGGCATGCGCATGAAGGCCGCGCTGCTCAGCAGCCTCGCGTATCGGCCAAAGCTCGTCGTGCTCGATGAACCCTTCAGCGGACTCGACCCGCTGGTGCGCGATGAATTCATCCGCGGCCTACTCGAACTCACCGAGCAGGAAGGCTGGACCGTTTTTGTCTCCTCGCACGACATCGAAGAAGTCCAGCGCCTCGCCGACCGCATCGCCATCATCAATCGTGGCCAGCTCGCGCTCGATGAGACGAGCGACAGCCTGCAAAGCCGCTTCCGTGCGGTTGAAGTGGTGCTCCCTGATCAAGCGCGAGCGCCCGTGAGCCTTCCCACCGACTGGCTCCACGCCGAGCAGGCCGGCCGCACGCTGCGTTTCACCGCCAGCCGCTTTCAAAACGACGCGCAACTCGCCTCCGTGCTCCATGAGGCGCTTCCAGCCGCTTCCTCGCCTGAAATTCGTCCCATGAGCCTGCGCGAGATCTTCGTCGCGCTCGCCCGCGCTTACCGTCTCGAAGGGAAATGAGCCATGAACCTCGTCCTTCATCATTTCGGCAAAGAGTTCCGCTATCTGCGGCTACGCTGGATGGCGTTTCTCGCGCTGCTGGCCTTTGAGCTGGCGGTGAATCTGGAATGGCTGCTGCCGATGCGCGCGGGCGTGCCGCAGGCGGCGTGGCTGGCGTATCTGCCGATAGTGGTGATGCTCGCGGGCCTGTCGCTGCTGCTTTCCTGCCCGGAGGACCGGCCGGGGAGTGATCGCAGCTTCATCAGCACGCGGCCCATGTCACAGCGGGACTACTGGTTCGCGCGTGTGCTGGCGTGGCTGCTGCTGATCGTGCTGCCGGTCGTTTTGCAAAACGGGCTCTATCTCGCGCTTTCAGGCCGACCTTTTGCCGAGGTGCTGGGTGGCATGGTGGAGCGATTCTCCTTCGCGGCGGGTTTCTCTGCGTGGCTGCTGCCGATGCTCGTGCTCTGGCCACGCCGCGAGATGTGGAAGACGCTTCTCATCCTCGCGCTGACGCTGTTTCTCGCCTCAAAGCTGCTGGACGTCATCGCGGCCAACAACCTGCCGTTCGTCCCGAGTTATGATCAAACCTGGCCGGGACTCGTGGCGGGATGGTCGCTGTTTGCCGTTGTGAGCGCGGTTTTCGCGTGGCGGCATCTGCGCAATGGGTGGACCTTCCGGCGTCGTTTGCTCATGAGCGTGCTGGCGGCCGTGGTGAGCCTGTGCACGGCTCGTTTCTGGGTTTGGATGACGCCGGGCATCCGTGCGCAAAACGACGCGCTCGTGCACGAGCTGGCTCCGAAGCTGAGAGTGGAGATCGATCTCGGGGATGCGCGTTTCGATGGTTTTGAGAATGGATTTAGGATCGAAGGCACTGAAATTCACACCGGGCATGCGGGCGTGCACGTGGACATGATCCTCGCGAATAGCGAGGTCGAGCAAAGCGGCCGTCGTTTCACGAAAGCCACGGATGATCCCGTGCGGCAGCGTTTTCGTTCGTCCTTCTACACCCCGCAGAAGCAGGTGTATCGTGGCGACGCCAATCTGCGTGACCTTTTCCCACGCGGGACGCTCTTTGTATCTTCATCCCGCTTCCCACTTTGGTCGCAGGATGGGAGCACACACGATCTGGCGACCTTTGCAGAGCCGTATCCTTCTGCGGAAGAGCCGCTGAGCATCCAGAGCCGCTTCGCGATGGACTGGTATCAGCGTGAATTGGCGTTGGACCTGCCAGTGATGGCTGGTGCACACGGCGAGTGTGAGGATGTGCGCTGGCAAATTCTCGAAGTGAAACCAGCGGACGCACTTCATCTAGGTGCGCTGACGATCTCGCTGAAAATGGAGACGCGTGGCGAATACGATGCAGAAAATGGCTATGCCATGCTGCTGCATGCCCCGGACCAGAGGCTCGTGTGGCTAGATAGAGCGAGCTTTTCCAACCTTAGCGAGAGATCGAGCCACACGGGCTGGACCCGCAGCGTGATGGACATCAAGTGGAACTATATCTTCAACCACGCGGATGGAGCCAGTACGGGCGTTCAGGCGGAGAAGATGAGGTTCATCCTGCTGCGCAGCCGCTTCCTCGGCCGCAGCAACTGGAGCTGGCAGTCACCATCGCTGCGTCTGTCGGACTTTCCTTCCAGTTGGGGGGATCGAGTGCGGTGGAATGAGGAGCGCGTGCTGTATCGCGGGCGTGAGGCGAAGTTTTTCCAGGAACGGCTCGCTACGCTCAAAGCACCCACTGCGCAGAGCACGGAGAAGGAGGTGCGGCGCTATGTGTATGACTTGTTCTCCGCCGCTTCCGTCTCAAGAGCGGTTTACACGCCATCCGCACATCCTTCCATCGTGCAGGCGTTTGGGCCGCTGGGGCGCGATCATTTGCCGCTGATGCTGGAACTGCGCTCGCACACATGGCCTGGCTGGTCCAACCGGCCGCCGAACAACCAGCTCGCTGGCTTCGTGACAGACGAGCAGCGTGATTCGCTGATCGATCGTGTGATCAAGCATCCGCGACTCGCGGATCTCGTCATCCGCAAGGGCTGGGCGGAACAGGCGAAGCGTTTGAAGCCGGAAATACTCTCGCGTGATCACCTGCCGTCTGGTTTGGAAGAACTATTGATGGCTTGGAACGACGACGACTCGAATGAGCGCCTCTTCCGGGAGCTGAAGCGCGACCTCAACGGCTACGCTGGCGGGCATCTCGACAAAAAGCCGGAACTGCGTCCCAGAGTCGAAGCCGCCATCAAGGCCGAGTTTGAGAAGGTGTTTCCGGTTATCGGCACTCAAAACAACGACCAGGTCATCGCCGTGAGGCACGCGGCGGATTTTGGCTCCAGCGAGGCCTTTGAGCTTTGTCTCCGCTCGATGGGCATGGGCGGCGATCTGGGTGAACAAAGCCATACCCATTTCTTCGCAGACCTGCTCAATCCAGATGGAACTGAGTTCTGGAAGCGCCGCATGCC
This sequence comes from Verrucomicrobiaceae bacterium, assembly GCA_021151605.1. Classification (GTDB taxonomy): domain Bacteria; phylum Verrucomicrobiota; class Verrucomicrobiia; order Verrucomicrobiales; family Verrucomicrobiaceae; genus Prosthecobacter. The sequence goes on along the minus strand of JAGKWZ010000154.1, from coordinate 2,790 downwards.
GGATCACGAAAAGTGGTCGTTCTTCCGGGGACTGAAGGTGAGCGACTTTGAGTATGTGCCTGAAAAACGAGCCTGGAGGTTGCTGAAGCCATGAAGACCGCGCCCTTTCTTCCACGAGTGGTTCATCAATGCCGTGCGGAGTGGCGGCATCTCTTTGGCATGGCGCTGCTGTGGCTGCTGCTACTCGCGTTTCGCCAATGGCATCAGGTGCATGTCGTTACGACCTGGAACTCGACCCTCATGCATGCGGATCTCGATGTGTGGCTGGATGTCGCGCTCGCGCTGCTCGGTGCAGGGCTCATGTGGCGCTGCGTGAGCGCGGAGTCGCCCTCAAACACGGACACCTTCAGCCTTACGCGGCCGATGGGGCAAAAAGCGCTGTGGTGTGGGAAGCTGCTCTTCCTCTTCAGCGCGCTTTTGCTGCCGGCGCTGCTGGTGGCGGGTTTTCACTGGCGTGGTTTTGGCCTCGGCATGGCTCAAATCATGGCTTTGAGCGGCAGCGTGATTCTGGCGGGCACCTTGTTGGGCGCAGGCGCGGCCACGCTGACCGCGCTGGCTTCTTCAGCACGGCAGGTGATCGCACTCGCGGTGCTGACCGTGATCGGCACGGGCGTTTGGCTGGTGATTCAAGCGTCAGGGACTGGAGCGGTGAAAATCGCACTCGAAGAGGAGCATCGCCTGCTTTGTGCACGGCTCGTGGGGGCCCTGTTTGCGATGTCGGGGTTGCTGGCGGCATGGTGGATCGCCACCGTGCCGCGCCGGAGATGGACTGCGGCAGTCGTGATGCTCGCCACGCTCGTTTTGGAGCCAGTGATCGTCCAAAGCTGGAAAAGTGACTGGATCACGCGCGCGCCGCTCAACTACGCGAATGCGCCGAAACTCGGTGTGAAGGTCGGAACGGCAGATCCGGCGGATAAAGCCCCTGGGCGTGGTCTTTGGCCCACTTTGCGCCTCACGGGGTTGGGGAAGGATGAAGTCGCCAGCATCATTGAATTCGCCCCCGTGGTCAAAAACGCGACTTGGCCGCCGCAAGGCAGTTTTAGCGATCTTCCGGCCAATCTAAATGGTTTTGGCCACTGGCTGCACACCGATCATACTCGTGCGCTCTTCAAACATCACCCGCCGACGACGCTTTGGCGGCAAAAGGTCAACGATTCCTTCAACGGCCGCAAAACGCTCCCTGAACTGCTGCAAGCGCTGCGTCTGAAGCGCGAGGAGGCCATCCAGCAACGCTGGCGGCTTCGGCTGGTTGTTCACGAACTGAAGCGGATCGCCACGCTGCCTTACCGGCAGTTTTGGAGCCAGCCAAACAGCTTCCTCATTCGTCCCGGTGTGCGCTTGGAGTTCAATCCCTATGCTTGGATTCGTGATTCTTGGGAGCTGCACGGTCGTTTACATCGCCTGAGCTCCGCGGTGCTGCCAGTGGATGCACATCGCTCCGCCATCGCGCGTGACCGCGAACTGGGGGACAATTTTTTCCTCGTGGAGGAAGATCGGGAATTGCGCGAGAACCTCGCCATCTCCGTGCCGCTCGTGGCTCGCGAGAAGAACTACTTCATCTATCGCAACCAGAGCCAGCTGTGGCAGACGGACGAGAATCAAGGCTTCGAAGTGCGCACGTGGCAGCCCAGCGAGCAAAAAGTGTTTCTTCAGCGCACGCTCGACCAATGGATCGATCAACAAGACGCCAGCCTCTGGCATGCCGAGGAGCGTGGCATCGTGGAACTGGAGCTTACGCCTGAGCAGATGGCCCAGGTGCTGCCGGAGCCGAAACCCAAGGAGGCCGAAAAGCCATGAACCTCGTCGTGCATCAACTTCGCAAAGAACTTCGCTGGCTGTGGCCGCGGTGGGTCGTTTTTGTCGTCGCGTTGGTTGGTGACTTCGTGGTGCAGGTGCAGTGGGTGTTTCCTTTTGTGGAGGAGCCTGGACTTGGCATGCCGTCGCTGGTTTGGAGCGTGCCAATGTGGATCATCGCGTGGTGGCTGCTCATGAGCGTGCCGGCGGAGGAGCATGGGATGGCGTTTCGGGTGACACGGCCGCTTTCACGCGTGCAATACTGGCTGGCGCGGGTGCTGGCCGGTGTGGCGATGGTGATGCTACCGGCGATGATCGAGAACGCGGCCGTTTTGCTCGTCCAAGGGCGTCCATGGGCGGATGCGGCACGCGGCGTGGCTGAAACAGGCATCGCGGTCGCAGTGATGATGCTTTGGCTGCTGCCTGCGGGCACGATCCTGCGTGGTTGGGAGAAGTATGCGGCGTTGGTGTTGTTTCTGTTTACCGCGATGAACTTCACGCCGGTCTTGTTGTTGGAGATCTGGGGCGTGGAGCATCGGGATTGGTGGTGGGTGCTGTCCAATGCGAGCCTGATGCATCGCGCGGCGGCCTGCGTGGGCGTATTGATGCTCTTGCTGGCCTTCTGGCATGCACGCAGGCCATTGGGCCGGACTCTTCGATTGGTGGCACCGGTGGTGATGTGCCTCTTGTGGATGAATCTGGGGATGGTTCCCGAGTTCCCGAATGCAACCGAGGCTCCGGTCGATGAAGCCTTGGTGAAACGCATGACGCAAGGACGTGAGATCGAAGTTCGTGGCATCGAAACGGCAAAATCTCTCGAAGACGATGGCCTGCCGCTGCGTGCGGAGGTGAGGATGGATGGCATCCCAAGTGGTATCGCACCCTATTGGCGGGTGGAGCACTGTCGGATCATGCAGGACGGGATGGAGGTGAAGGAGGTGCCGTCGACGCGCTTCGATACGCGTGGTGTGGCTTCAAACGTGGATGGTCTTCCGT
>JAGKWZ010000017.1 GCA_021151605.1 Verrucomicrobiaceae bacterium | reverse complement strand
TTCTGCATGACCCAGCTCATGCCGCGACGAAGCCGATTCCAGCTGGCTTCAAGGTCTTCGATGAGATCTACATCATCAAAAGCTTCGAGAAATCCAAGGTGCATGCGCTCATGGGACTCGAGGCCCACCCGAACTTCGCGCAGTTGACCGACGCGGAGAAAAAGAAGGAAGAGGAGCTGAAGCGCTACTTCCCCATCTCCTGGTGCAAAGAGTTCGGCAAGGGTCGTGTGTTTTACTCCTCACTCGGTCACCGCGAAGACGTGTGGGACCCGACCTGGAAAGAAGGCACGAAGGACCGCAAGAACTCCCCAGAGATCGCCAAGACCTACCAGGAGCACATCCTCGGCGGCATCAAGTGGGCGCTGCGCCTCGCTGAAGGCGACGGCGAAGCCGGCAACCTGAAGTAACCGGCCACATCATCGGGGCCTGAGCACAGGGCTCAGGCCGCTGGTGCCTCGATCTCCAGTCTCGGGAAAAGCGGGACTGGGGCGGAGAGTTGGTGACCAGCCTGGAGCAGACCCCAACTGAGGTCTTTAAACTGGAAGCCTGTGGGCATGTCCCAGCCGATCTGCTCGCGGGCCACCTTCATGGCCGTGGGCATGATAGGATCGAGCAAAACGGTGACGTGGGTGAGTGCCTCGGCGAGGTGATAGAGTACGCTGTCCAGCCGGGCCGCCTGGGCGGGATCTTTGGCGAGTGAGAAGGGCTTCGTGCTATCAACGAACGCATTCGCGTGCGTGACGATCTTCCAAGCGGCGGCAATGCCGTCGTGGATGGCCCAGCCGTTCATGTTTTCGAGATAGGCCGGCAGGGATTCCGCCACCGTCTGGCGGAGAGCGGCGTTTTCGGCGTCGTCATGGGTGCCGGGCGTCAAGATTCCAGCGCGATACTTCTGCGCCATGTTGATGCTGCGGTTCAGGAGGTTCCCAAGGCCGCCAGCGAGTTCCTTGTTGTAGGACATGACGAGGCGTTCATCGCTGAAGTCGCTGTCGTAGCCGGTGGCGATGTCGCGCATGAGATAGTAGCGGAGGCCGTCTGGCGTGAAGGTATCGGCAAGCGTGTCGGGATTGATGACGTTGCCTGTGCTCTTGCTCATCTTCGCACCTTTCACGTTCCACCAGCCGTGGACGACGAGCTTCGGGATATGCTCATCCGGGAAGCCGAGGGCGTGGAGCATGATGGGCCAATAAACGGCGTGGGCGGGGACGAGGATGTCTTTGCCGATGATCTCGGCATCGGCGGGCCAGATGTCTTCAAACTTGGGCAATCCTGTATTCCCCACCTCATCGGCCAGGTAACCGGCGAAGCTGATGTAGTTCGTGAGGGCATCAAACCAGACGTAGTTCACGAAGCGCTCATCAAACGGCAGTGGGATGCCCCAGGTAAGGCGCTCGATGGGACGTGAGATGCAGAGATCCTGAGCCTCTCCTTCGAGGGCATTCAGCACGGCGGTGGCGCGGTGGGCTGGGAAAATGAAGTCGGGATGGCTCTGGATGTAGCCTTTCAGCCACTCGACATGGTCGCTGAGGCGGAAGTACCAGTTTTCTTCTTCGAGTTCGACCACCTCGCCCCACTCTTCACCGAAGTTGCCATCGGGGCCGCGATCCTTGTCGGTGAGGAATTGCTCTTGGCGGACGGAGTAGAAGCCTGTATGGCCTTTTTTATAAAGCTGGCCGCAGTCGTGGAGCTTTTGCAGCATGGCTTGGACGACCTTTTTGTGCTTCACATCCGTAGTGGCGGCCCAGCCGTCGAAGCGGACGTTCAGCTTGTCCCACAGTGCAGTGAAGTGCTGGGTGATGCCATCGACGAATTCCTGCGGACTCAGCCCGACCTTGTCGGCGCTTTTTTGCACCTTCTGCCCGTGCTGATCCACGCCAGTGAGGAAATAGACCTCGCGCCCGTTTCGCCGCTGAAAGCGCGCCATGACATCGGCGAGCACTTTTTCATACGCGTGGCCGATGTGCGGCGGGGCGTTCGTGTAGTCGATGGCGGTGGTGATGTAGTAGGGCTTCATGGGCAGAAAATGGCGGGCGCTAGGCTTGCACCATGTTTAGCCAGCTTGCTCGAAAAATAAAACGCCCCTGCGGCCTTGCTCAGGAAACGCGTCGCTCCTTTTGGGCCTGCTGAATCTCCTCAAGAATCGCCTGTGACCCCTGATGGCAGCTTGTCAGGAACTCACGAAAGCCACCCAGTGCCGCTTCATCGCCGTCCAGAGATTGGTCCGGACGAACGGGGCCGCTGGCGAGCTGCCAGGAGGCAAGGGCTTCGATATAGTCGAGGCGGCGTTCGTTGGGGATCAGGATCGGAAGGCAGCCTTTTTCCAAGGCGGGCAGGTTGGAAAGCAACCGCGCGAGCCTGCCATTGCCATCGGCATAGGGGTGGATGCGAACGAAGGTGGCGTGGCTCCAGAGGCAGGCTTCCAGAGCAGAAACAGACGAGTCACGGCGGCGTGTCTCGAAGCCTTCGAGCCAGCGCTTCATGAGAGCGGGCACATGCTCGGGGCGCGCATAGGTCTTGCCGCCTCGCTTGGCGAGAGTGGAGTTGGGTTCGCACTTCCAGGCTCCGATGGGCTTCAAATAATCGATTTCGACACTCGTCTGCACGGCAGTGTGGAGGGCGTGAAGATCCGCTTCTACGAGCGGGCGACCTTCCTCCAGGCGGGCATAAAGCAGATCGAGTGCGCGGCTATGTCCGAGTACTTCGTTGTGATGGGCCAGTGGCTTTCCAGAGACGGTCAGTCCGTAACGAAGCACGCCGAAGGTTTCGCCTTCGTTGAGCGTGTTGCCTTCGAGCGCGGTAGAGGTGTGCGTCCAGCGCACGCGTAGCTTTTCGAGAAAGACTTCGCGCAGGTCGGCATCGAGCGAGCCCAGCACTGGCAGGAAACGAGTAATCACTGAGTGAATGGGCAGCCGGGAGGCTAGGCAGTCAAGAGCAGCGATGAAGCTGCTGGAGAGCCTTCACTTTGCTGGAACGGTCAGCACGTCGTCGGCTTCGAGGGCCTTGGTGCTGTCGGGGAGGGGGATGATGAAAAGCTTGTCGCCACGTTTGAGTTCGGCTTTGGAGGCATCGGCTCGGTCGCTGAGGCCTCCAGCCAGATCGAGGAGGCCTTTCACGGTCATGCCGGGTTTGAGGGGGTATTTGCCCTGGCGCTTCACTTGGCCGTAAACGGTCACGGCAGGCTCGGCGACTGCTTCAGAGGGTGGCCCAGCTTTCGATTCTTCGACGATGGAGGCTTCGACGATGAAAAAGACGAGGTCCTTGGTTTTGGGCAGACGGTCGGTCAGCGGGGTGTTCTCCGGGCTGCCGAGACCACCGAAGACGATGCTTTGGCCGGGCTGCATGATGATAGAGGTGGTGGTCTTCAGGCTGTGGAAGATCGGCTGCTGGATTTTGTTCTCCGTGAGCAGCGCGCCGGAGGCATCCCCCGGTTTGCCGATGGACTTGCCGTAGTCCATGAAACCCTCAAAGCTGGTGACTTCCGGCGTCAGGGTGAGGTCGATGCTGCCATCCTCCAGGAGCGTCGGGTTTAGCTCCATGCGCACGCCGACGGGGCGCATTTCAAAGGCGGTCGGCGTGGTGGGAATGACGGGCTGGTCTTTCCCGAGCTGCTTGGCGGGCTCGAATTCGGTGGGGTAGATGAACTCGCGCACGACTTCGATCGTGGCTTTTTGGCCGCTTTTCGTCGTCACTGAGGGAGCGCTCATGAGGTCGATGCCTTTTTGCTGGCTGAGTTTCTTCAGCAGGGCGCTGGCCTGATCAGCGCTGAGGATGCCCAGGTTCTGAAAGCCTGCGCTGTCATTCACGATGAGCCCGGCTTCTGCCAGCACCGGGGAACCTACGGGGATGCTGATGAAGCGACTCCTGACGAGGATCATCGCCTGTCTGGCGGGCTCGGTCTTCCGGCAGGCAGTGAGTCCGGCTAAACCAAACGCAACCGCCAGCATCGGCAGCAGCAGCGCCAGTTTTTGAAGGCTCGTGTATCCCACGCGCCCTCGGCCTGAATCGACGAGACTGCCCAGCCGTTGGCGCATGGCTTTGGCTCCAGCGGAAACGGACATCGCCAGCGCGAGCGGTAGCCAATGGCGACCTGTGTGAGCTCCGAGCGAGGCGACAGCGGCGAGCAGCTCTTCGGCGAAGTCGCCTGCGTTTTGACCGCTGTGCACGAGTGCGAGGTCATCGCTGGCCTGCTCGCGGGAGCGCTGGCTGGCGCGAAGCATGAGCCAAACGAGCGGATGAAACCACAGCAGCAGTGCCGCGAGCGTGGTGAGCAGGGAGACCAGGATGTCTCCACGTGCGATATGCGCCAGCTCGTGCCGAAGGACGAGACGGAGCCGTGCCTCAGACCACTCCGCAGCCGACTCTGGGAGCAACACGGTTTTTTGCGCGACTCCCCAAGTCATCGGCACCTGGCAATCGGCACTCATTCGTAGGCTGGTGTCTGGCAGGTCCAGGCGAAAGGCGGCCGCTTCTTCCTGAAAGCAGCGTCGGATCGCCGAGTCCGACACTAGTCGAGATGAAGCCCGCAGCCGTCTGAGCGACAGAGCTGAAAAACCGAGTGCGATTCCTCCGAAACCGAGGCCTGTTAGCCAAACCAGCGCCCATACCGGTGAATGCGGCACATCGGCCTGGGCCACGATCATCGAGACCGTAGAAGCCACGCGTGGCGGCACGGTTTGCTGATCCAGCTCGGTTTTCGTCTGAATCCCAGTGGCAAGCTGTGCAGGCGCTCTCCTCCATTCGATCCGCCAGCTTGGCGCGAAGAAGCTGCTGAGCATGACGACCGGGATCAAAAGCAGCGCGGAGGCCTGGACGAAGTGTCTTCGCGCCGCCGAGAGCCGAGGGATGCAGGCCGTCACCAGTCCCGCGACTACGAGAAGCGCGGTGGTTTGCAGCGTCACATCGAGCAGCCAGCCCGGTGTGGAGGAGAGGAGTTGGCTGGAGGTCATGGCGACGCTTGGGTTCAGGGATTTTTAGGTTTGGCTTCGTCGAGGAAGCGGCGGAGTTCGGCGACTTCATCCGCGCTGAGCTGGGTCTGCGGATGGCTGAGGTAGGCCGCCATGGCCTGGGTGAGCGATCCGCCGAAGAAGGTGCCGATGACCCGGCTGAGTGTGGATTGGCCCACCTCCTCCCTCGAATGCACGGGCTGGTAGATGAACTCGCGCCCGCCGTCCTGCCGGTGGGTGAGGTGCCCTTTTCCCTCTAGGATCGTGAGGATGGAACGCAGGGCGGGGCGTGTAGGCGGTGATTCCATGTCCTCCAGGATCTGGGAGAGAGTGGCTTCACTACGGGCAAAGATGATGTCCATCACCTCGCGTTCGCGGCGGCTGAGTTGGGTGGGTAGGCTCATGGGTTGAAAATTCAGCCCATGGCGGCAACCTTGTCAATCGCTAAGGTTGAATTTTCAGCCCTTATGCTCAGTTTTGGGACTGAGCACTGTGCACTACTCCACTCAGAGGCGCGTGTTCAGAAACCTCCTCACCTTATAGCCCATGAGCCAAAAGAAGAGGCGCTGGCGGCCGAGGCGCTTGCCGATCAGACGCGTGGCACGGCTGGCGCTGGCTAGCATGACGGGATTGCCAGAATGGCTGTTCATGAACTTCTCCAGCCGCACGGCGGTCGCGCTGAAGGAGGCCGGGGTGGGTGAAAGGTCAGCCTGATGCTCCCGGAGGACTTTTTGGAAGTCGAGGAGAGTGTTCCCGTAGCCATCGAGCTGGGCGGGGTTCACGGCATCCATGAAGCGGTCGGCTTTTTCGAAATCGCCAGCCAGGAGACTTTCCATCGCGGACCAGATGTGGAAGCGCATCTTGATGCCGCCGTTGCTGGCGAGGGTTGTTCCGTGGAGCATCACGGTCTCCGCCTCCGCTCGCTGATTGGTTTCCTGAAGACTGAGCAGGAGGTTGTTCAGGATGTAGGGCTGGATGTGGATGCCACGCTCGCGCCAGTCGGAGAGCCACTGGATGGTTTCCCGGGGTTTCCCCGCGGCATGCAGGGTGTAGCAAACAGCGCCGTAGAGGGCGGGGTCGGCGCGCAGCCAGTCGCGGTTCTTGGTGATGATACTGTGCAAAAGGCGCCGTTCGCCCAAAGCATGGAGGTTCAGCCACCGGAGAGGGGACTCGACGCTCTTTTTCCAGCGCTCACCGATCCAGTGCAGCATCTCGATGAAGGCCAGACTGCGGGTGCTGTCAGCCTTGAGATCTGCCAGAAGGTGATAGGACGGAAGCTGGTTTCTGAGGCGGCAAATTTCGACATGGAGCTTGCCGGCGCGTGGGTTGCTGGCGGGCTTTTGGAGGGCCTCGTGGGTGATGGCATGGAAGGCTTTGAGCTGCTGGCCGCGCTCCCAGAGTGGCACGTTCTCCAGCTCCGTCCGGACTCGGTTAAAGGCGCTTTCGTCGTCCTCGGGCTCGGCTAGCATCGCGCTCAGCACCTTCCGGGCTTCATCCCACTTTTCACGGCGGCAGTGCAGGATGAACCAGCGGGACTGGAGGTGCGTTTCTGCGTAGTGATCAGCCTGCCGTTCGAGCAAGGCAGCAGCGGCATCCCACTCCTTTTCCTCAATGTGCAGCCAGAAGAGCCGCTGGAAGGCGAACTCGTAGTGAGGGAAACGATCCACGGCCTCCGCGAAGACCTCTTTGGCCTCCTTGAGCTTCTTTTGAGAGGCGAGGACGCTGGCCAGATAGCCAAGTGGCACAGGCTCATCACGCTCGATGCGGGCCAGCTGGCGGCAGGCGCGTTCGGCCTCGGGGTAGAGTTCATCCTGCTGATACCAGTCGATCAGCATCCGCCACGGCCAGGAGTAGCGTGGATCTTCGGCGACGGCCGCCTCCAGCACTTTCACGGCTTCTTTGCGCGCGCCTTTATCATTCAGCAGCCAACCTTCACGGAAGCGGATGTTCGGGTTCTTCGATGGATGCGTGCGGCAAAGCGTCAGTGCCTCGTCAAAGCGGCCCGCTTCACCGAGAAGCAGCGCTTTGGCATCGATAGGACCCCAGGAATCGGGTGCGAGCGAGATCGCTTTGTCCAGTGCGCCGAGGCGGGCGGTGAGATCGTTCGGATGGTAGAGCCGCTCAGCAGCGATCATCCACGTGCGGGCCTCTCCGGGGCGCTCATCGATCACGCGCTGGGCGGCTTCACGCACGGCCTCGGGCTTGTCAGCTATCGGCCCCCATCGCTCCAGGGAGTTCCAGGCCCAGTTGTAGCCGGGATCGAGCTTCACCGCCTGCGTGAGGCAGGTGATGGCGGCCTCACGCTCGTCCAGATCCCAGAGCACTTCGCCGAGCCAGCCGTGATTCAGGCCGTCCTGCGGATCGTGTCGGAGTAGTTCTTCCAAAACGGCACGGGCCTCTTCATAGTCGCCCTCCTTGCGCATCATTTCAGAAAGGGAACGCATGCCCCATGACCAGCCGGGATTCAGCTCCCGCATCTTCAGGCCTGCCTGGATGGCCTCTGGGCGGCGACCCGCAGCCTCTAGGTTCAATGAATGCTCCATCCACACTCGGGGCAGCAGGGGAAATCTCTGGGTCGTGGCCTCGGAGATGGCGACAGCTTCGTCTTCCTGATCATTTTGCCGCAGATGCTCGGCCAGCATCAGGGACGTCTGCCAGAGGTCAGGCCGCTCCTGGGCTGCTTCACGGAGGCAGGCTTCCACTTCGTCAGGCTCCAGCACGGCCTTGGCGAGCGAGGCAAATTCCAGCACACCATCGCCCATGGTGACCTGCTTTTTCAGCTCGGCCTGGATGAGGCGCAGCGCCTCCACGCGCTGCTCCTGACTTTCGCTGACACGCACGAGTCCACGCAGGGCGGAATCCTGGTCCACGTCCAGACAAACGGCGCGGCGGTATTCCGCACGCGCTTCGTCGAGCCGCTCCTCGTCCTCGAAGACACTGGCGCGGACGTTGTATTGGCAAACGGAGCTGCTGTCGATGCGCTCCGCCTCGTCCAGCTCGCGGTGGGCTTCTTCAAAGCGCTCCTGAGCACGCAGGGCATCGGCTCTTTCGCGATGAGCCCAGGCATCGTGGGGATCGATGCGCAGCAGTTCGATCACAGGCAGCTCCCACTCCTCTGCCCCTTCTCCACGGGCCCAGTCCAGCCAGGCCAGATGCAGATGCCAGTGCCAGCGGAAGCGTGCGCAGGCTTCTTTGAGAAAGCGCAGCCCACTTTGACCGCCCTCCTGGAAGTCGAGCAGGCTGGCGACGGCGCGGTGGGCATCGGTATCGAGTGGGTTGTCCTCCAAAATGGCGCGCTGATGCTCCATCTGCGTGGCGCGGTCTCCCTGCATCCGGGCCAGACGTGCCTTGGCACGATGCCACTCTGCCGCACGGGCACCGCTGGTGACGGAATCCAGGATCTCCCGGGCCCGCTCGGTGCGGTTCCAGATGGCCAGTTCCCCGGCAACGAAGACGGCGTGGTCCGCGTCTTCGGGACGCTGCTTCAGTGATTCTTCGAGCACCTGCAGCGCCTCTTCAGAGCGCTTCAGCATGTCGAGCGCACGGTAAAGGGTGACCGCTGGCTGGCTGGAGTGCGTGCTTTCCAGTTCCAGGCGCTGGCGCATCATCTGCAGCGCTTCGTCCGTCCGCTTCACCCAGCGGCTGGCTTTGAAGTAAGTCATCACCGTGTCCTCATTGCGGAAGTCAAAGCAGGCCGCCAGACGATACAGCTCTGTGGCCTCCTCGTAGCTTTCCTTCCGCCACAGCATGTTTGCTTCACAGGTGAAGATGACGGCGTCCACACGGCAGCGCTCGATGCGGCGGAGCAGGCGGTGAGTCTCGGCGCGGTGACGCTCGTCGTGATGCAGCTCCCGCGCCAGCATCTGCCAGTGCAGCGGGTGGCTGTCCTTTTCCTCACAGAGCTGGCGCAGGCGCTCCAGCATCGCCTCGCGACCATGGACTTGATTGATGAGATGAAGCTGGCTTGTGCGCCAGTCTTCTACCTTCGGGTGCCTTTTCAGCATCTCCTCCAGAGCCGCCAGATGCTGCGACTGCTGGCCGTCATAGCGGGCCATGGAAAGCTCGGCCCGCCAGCGCAGCAGCGTGTCTGCATGATCGGCACGCAGCACGTCCAGGGCAGCCTGGGCGGACTTCCGATCATGGCGTGACAGGGCCAAATGCAGGCGGTGGAGGCAGTCGTAGGCCGCTGTGTCCAGCAGCGGCAGGGCGGCCAGCTTTTCCGCCTGCTCCGGCGGCACCATGGCGAAACCGCGCGGGCCGAATGGCAACTGCTCCTCCAGGGACTCCAGTGCCAGGAACTCGGACGTGTGCCGGCTGCCCGGATCACGGATGAAAAGCACGGCGCGGTGGTCATCGTAACCCATCACCACCTGGGCATGAGCCCCGCCGGGATAGACCGTGTTTAGCACAAAGGGCATCCCGGCATCGATCAGGCACTGGGCGGACTCCACCGTCACGCGGAACTCACGCACGGCCCAGCCTGCCCTCTCCGCCCAGTCGCGCTCGCGATAGTCCGGCGTGCCGTCGTAGCAGATCTCGTCCGCCACCTCCAGATGCTCGACACCGCGCTTCCAGTATTGGGCGATGCTCGCCAGCGCAGCCGGGGCACAAGTTTGATGATGCTGCTGCACAAACGGCACCGGCAGGATCACCCGCCGCCATTCCTTCGAGCCAGCGGCCTCCAGCTTTGTCACCAGCTTCTTGTAAAAGCCGCTCTGCTTCACCTGCCGCGCCCAGTGTAGAGTCTGGTCGTGGTCACGCGCATGGCTGGCGATGTTACAACGCGTGGCGGCAAGCCAGTCCTCGCAGGACTCTTCGCGCAGCGGCATGAGTTCCTCGTAGAGTTTCAGCAGGGGTTCGACCTCGTCATAGCGATCCAGCTCGGTCAGCAGGTTCGCCAGACGCCGGGCGATGGCACCAGACTGCACGACTTCCAGCGCGGATCGCATGGCCTGCACGGCATCCTCATCGCGCCCGAGTTCGACCAGCAGCTCCGCTTTGGAAACATGGGCCGAGATGTAGTCCGGCTCCGCCTTTACCACCTCCTCCACCAAAGCCAGAGCCTCCTCGCGCAGATCCTGCTCCTGGAGCATGTCCGCCCGCAGCAGGGAGAACCAGCGCTCCTTTTTCTGAATCGTCTGCCCACGATCCAGGCAGGCCCGAGCCCGCTCAAAGTCCCGCAGACGCATCAGCACCACGGCCATGTGCGCCTCATAGTCGGCCTGGCGCTCCTCGGATTCATCCGGGGCTGGAGCGTGCTTCCGCAGCCACTTCCAGGTCAGAAAGGCCCCGCGTTCCTGCAAAATCTCCCAAAACATGTCTGCGCGGGCTTCCGCACGTGAAGCCGGATCATGCCAGGCCTTAAAAATGATCTTCTGTGCCCGAGCATCCGCGCCCAGCTTTTCTAAAAGCAGTGCCCCGCCGAGCCGGTCAGATACCGTGGGCCACTGCTCCGGAGGAGCCATGTCACGCACGAGCTTCCAGGCATCCAGGATGCGGCCTTCCCTCCGCAACCTCTTTACTTCGCTTAAAATCGACTCGTCGGGCAAATCCATCTGCGCTTTCAAGCAGCGCGGATGGATGATGCCAAGTACAAATTCGACGCTGGTGCCTTTGTTGTCACATCGCGCCCTTTATGGGATAACTCGCCTGCTGGTCATTCACCAACTAGCCCTACAACCATGAAGATACCTGCCTTTGTTCTTTTTCTGACCCCCTGCCTTCTTCAGGCCCAGGAGGTGAAGCTCGACTGGGTGCCGAAAGGCTTTTTCGAGATCACCGGCTACCATTGGCCGAGGGTGCTCAATCTCTCGGAGGTGAAGCCTGACCACATCAGCAAGCTCCCGGAAGCGTTGGTGAAGCCTCAGTTTGCCAGCATCGAAATAGGTCCGAAGGACGCACGCATGAAGGTGGGAATCGTGATCGAGCAACGGGGCCTGAAGGAGGCGCGCATGTGGCTGGATGCGAACGGCGACGGCGATCTGACCAACGATCCTGCGGTGGACTGGCAGCCCCGAGTCACAAAAGGAGGCGCACGTGAAAAGGTCGGCTGGGGCGGCGATGCTCAGGTTTCCGTGAAGCATGGCGACAACACCCTCGGGATGGGGCTGCGATTTTACCGCAATGACATCTCAGATGGACCCATTAGCAGGCCCGGGCCGCTGATTTATCATCGAGATTTCGGACGCAGTGGGTTCATCCAGCTCAACGGGCGGGCGATCAAAACCTACCTGAGCGACGACACCACACTCGGCGACTTCCTGGCAGGTGGCACGAACATCGGCATCGATCTGAATGGCGACAATCGGATCGAAATGCGGACTGAAAAATTCGCGATCACCGCGCCTTTCAACATCGGCGGCACGACTTATGAAGTGAGCGGTCTGACATCGGATGGCAGTCACTTTGAGTTAGTGAAATCTGATAAAACCGTGCCGGAGGTGAAGCTCGCTGAGCCCTTCACGCCGGAGATGAAGGAGCGGCAGAAAAGCGCCGCCGCAGTGCGTTTGGCTGAGGCTCGTTCGGCTCAGGCGGCCATGGTGGGCAAGCCACCGCCTTCTTTTGAGGCGAAAACGATTGATGGCAAGGCGGTAAAGTTCCCGCAGGACTACAAAGGCAAACTCGTGATGCTCGACTTCTGGGCCACCTGGTGCGGGCCGTGCCTGCACGAACTGCCTGGACTGATCCAGGTGCATGAGGAGTTTCACGCGAAGGGTTTCGAGGTGCTGGGCATCAGTCTGGACAGCGAGGACGATGTGGCGACGCTGCCCGAGTTCACAAAATCCAAAGGCATGAGCTGGCCGCAGATCTGTGATGGTCAGGGCTGGCAGTGCGCCATCGCCCGCAGCTACGGCGTGCGCGGCATTCCCTCGTGCTGGCTCATTGATGGAGACACAGGTGTAGTCGTCGCGACCTCACAGGAGCTGCGTGGTGCTGCTCTACGTGGCACAGTGGAGCGCTGTCTGGCAAACCTTGGCAAAGCGGTGCCGACGAAGGTTGAGGTGAGCAGCCCGCAGCCTCCCGACCCCGTGGCGCTCCGGGTGCAGAGCCTGGCTGCGGAAGGCAGGCTGACTCCGGCGGAGAAGATCGCGCATGAGCTGAAAAGCCCGAAAGCAGCACCTATCGAGCTTCCCGCCGCCTCCACGACTCCCATCCGCGGACGCGAGATCGCCAAGCGTGCCGCGGCTGCTCATGTGCGTGTGGGATGGGTGTACCAATGCACGAAATGCGACCGCTGGCACAGCAACCTAGCCGGTGGATATGCCATCGATACGGATGTCGTGGCGACGGCTCGCCATGTGGTCGAGCCGCCCGCCACCATGCGCCCAGGCAGTGGCCATGCCGTTGTCGTCAGGGGTTCTGACGAGGTGCTGAATGTCATCAGCGTGATGCTGGCTGATGAAGTCAGTGACACCGCCATACTGCGAGTTTCGGCGAAAGACCTGAAGCCGCTCGCCTTCAGCCGGGATGTGCAGGTGGGAGACACTGCCTACTGCCTCAGCGATCCAAAAGGGGTGATCGGGTATTTCAGCGCGGGCATCGTGAATCGCCTCTTCTCACTGAGCAAAGCTGGCGAGAAGGCTGATCCGCTTCAGGAAAGAATCGCCGTGAGTGCCGATTGGGCTCCTGGCAGCAGCGGTTCGGCGATCCTTGATGAATACGGGAACATCATCGGCCATGTCGCCCGCATTCGTCCGCTCTTCGGCAAGCCGGGAACGCCTGATTCACACGGCAAGGAGCCGACGACCATTCCGACTCTGATGACCGTGAACGAGGCCATCCCCGCATCGGTGATTGTGTCGTCGATTGAGAAGCTGGGGGAGAAGTGAGGGCTCAAAGATTCGTCAGGAGGTCAAGCGCCTATCCTTGACCTTCTTGACCTGCTTCACGGCGAAGCATTGACCCTCTCATCCACCTACTTCTTGCCGAAAAAGTCCGCCAGCTTCTTCAAATCTGTCGGCTCTGCAGGCTTCATGGCGCTGTCGATGACCTGCTGCTGGAGCGCGCAAAGTTCAGCCACCCCTTTGCGACCGAGCACCAGCATCGCATCGAGCTGAGCCTGGGTGAAGGTGGCCTCTTCGCCGCTGCCCTGGATCTCCACGAAGTCGCCGCCCTCGGTGAGGACGATGTTGCTGTCCACGTCAGCCTTGGCGTCTTCTTCGTAGCAGAGGTCGAGCAGAGCTTCCTCCTTCCAGAGGCCGACACTGATGGCGGCGACCTTTTTCTTCAGCGGTTGCTGAGTGATTTTCCCCTTCTCCAGCAGTCGGTTGAAGGCAATGGCAGCGGCCACGCAGGCACCAGTGATGGAGGCGGTGCGGGTGCCGCCGTCGGCCTGGAGCACGTCGCAGTCGATGCAGAGGGTGCGTGAGCCGAGCTTCTTGAGGTCCACCACAGCGCGGAGACTGCGGCCGATGAGGCGCTGAATCTCGATGCTGCGGCCATCTGGCCGTCCGCGGGAGCTGTCTCGGTCTTTGCGGTCGAGCGTGGAGTAGGGAAGCATGGAGTACTCCGCTGTCAGCCAGCCACCCTGGACTCCTTGCACCTTCATCCAACGCGGCACTTCTTCCTGGATCGTGGCGGCGCAAATGACGCGTGTATTGCCAAAGGCGATGAGAACGGAGGCATTGGCATGGGGGGCGATGTCGAGAACAAACTCGACCGGACGAAGTTGGTCGGCACTACGGCCATCGATACGGGGCATGGCAGCCCTTAGCACAGGCTGGGCGCGTTGCGCAAGGCAGGCCCGTTTAGATCAGCACCATGTCCTTCACCATCTGGAACCACAGGTAGAAGCAGCCGCGCCAGGAGTAGCGGAACTCGCCTTCACCCGTGAGTTCGATCAGGCCGACGTTGATGTTGTGGTCGATCTGCGCGCTCATGTCGTGCTCGATGTAGGCAGGCAGTTGCTCGGTATCCACTTGGATAAAATCAGCGTCCACGAGCCCCTGGCTGGCGAGGAAGTCAGCATGAGAGGCCAGGAGGTCCTCCATCGAATCCGCGTGGGTGAAGCGGTTGTGATGCTGGCGGGGAGAGGGCTGCATCGTCGCGGGGAAAGGGTAGTTGCTCGTCGTGTAAGTCACGCCGTTCTTTGTGCGTGAGGTCAGGCTGACGTAGGAAAAGACAAAGCCTTCCTGCTGTGCCAGTCCGATGGCTGCCTGCGCAAAAAGGTCGCCATGGTAGAAGAGCCTCATGAAGTGGTCGGTATCACTCCACTGCCAGCCTGTGTCCTCCACGCGCTCGAAACCATAGGCCTCGATCTCAGCGGTGATCGCGGCGAGATCTGGAAACAGGTCACCAGAGGGAGGGAAGCGCACTTTGACCTCACTCTTCACGGGGAAGCGTAGCCGCCGGATATGCACCACGATTTCTACCCACGGCAGCATGAACCACAGAGCGATGCCGCAGGCACCGGCGGAGTGGCTGCCTGTGAGGAAAAAGCCGAGCAAGTAGGTCGCCCCGAGAAGTGAGAGCCAGCCAAGCTTGCGGACGTAGCGGTGATCAAACGTTCGGCAGGCGAACGCGAACACCACCACGGCGGCGAGGATGAGAAACTTCTGGAGATCCATGGCAAAAACAGACGGGTAGCCAGGATACGAAAGTGCTGGCTGCAAGTCCACGAAAGATTCTGCCTGATCGGGTCTCGCAATCAAAGGATTACTTATGCCCGAAGGGAGGCACCTTTGTCAGAAGGCATGGATGAGTTCGAACTGCCGTATTTACGGCCCTGCGGGCACCAGGTTCATGCTGGCGGAGCGGATGGGGGCGTTAGCGGCTTTGGACTCGGGGAGGAGGTAGTGACCGTAGCCACTTTTGTCGCTCCCAGCTTCGTAGTCGATGAGGATACCGGCAAACGGCACAGTCACAGCAGTGACGCCTTGTTTGAAGCTACCGGTGAAGATACCAGTCTTCGGGTCGATCTTCAGGGTGGTGGAGTTCACCGCAGTGGCGATGCTAACCGTGTTCGGATCAGTCAGTGTGAAGCTTTGCTCAAAAGCGTCGATGAGAGAGGCGGTGAAATCGAGCTTCATCGCGGCTGGGCTGTTGCTCAGGCCGAGGTAGCCGTGCAGGTCATTCGGGATGTATTTGCCTCCGGTGAGGGTGAGCTCGTGAAGGGGGAAACCGCTCTTGTAGCTGCGGTCGGTGCTGCTGAGCGGCTGTGGGATTTTATACCAGTCAAAGGCGGGGGTGTTGTGATTGACGAGGTCCTGCGTGGCGGGATTGATGAAGGTATCTCCCTGGAGACTGCCAGTATTTCGATACATGGAGACATGGAGGGGGATGTGGAGGTCTGCGTCCAAGAAGGTGCCAAAGGTGAAGGATGTGCCATCAGCGGCTTTCCCGGTCCAGTTGGCGGTGCCGGTCTTGCTAATGCTGACCTGGGCATAGCCGCTGCCCTGAGGGAAGGAGCCGTCGCCCGGATCGACAGTGGTCTCGATGGCGGCGTTGTAGAGGCCCTGCTGGCTGATGGGGGTATTGGCTGTCGCGCTCCAGGGGTTGCGCGTGGCGCTGACGAGTGCGTCGTCCAGTGGCAGGCCAGAGCTTTCGTAGCTGGCGAGGCTGTGCAGGGTGTCATGGGCGACGATGAGGCCCTCATCCTCATCATTGTAGGCGATGCCGACGGGGTGGTCACTGCCGTCGGTGGTATCGATCATTTCGCTGATGACACCTGTGGTGCCATTGGTGTTGAGCTGGATGAGCAGGATATCGCCCACGATCAGAGTGCCGTCGCCTAGGCTGACGATGGCGATGGGTTCGATGAAGCGTGTGTTGGCAAAGAGGCCTTCGTCAGCTCCTTCAACACCTGGTGAACCTGCATAAGTGGTGACGGCTCCGGTGAGGGTGATTCTGCGGATGACACGATTCCCCGTGTCAGTGACAAAGAAGGCTCTCAGAGCGGGATCGTAGGCAATACCACGTGGGGTATCAAACAGGGCGGCGGTGCCAGCGCCATCTTTGTGCCCGGCGACATCGGCTTTGCCAGCCAGGGTGGTGACGACGCCTGCTGGGGTGATTTTACGGATCATGTGATTGCCACGGTCCACGACGATGAGGTTCCCCGCAGGGTCAAAGCAGAGGGCAGATGGCGCACTGAAACGTGCCGTCGCGCCCGCGCCGTTGGTGCTGCCGACCTGGCCTGCGGCGCCGGCAAAGGTGGTGACGACGCCCGCCGGGGTGACTTTGCGAATGGTCGAGTTACCGGTGTCGGCGACGTAGAGGTTGCCAGAGCCATCGAGCACGATGCCTTCCGGGCCATTGAAGCTGGCTGCGGTTCCAGTGCCATCTGCGCTGCCAGCAGTGGGGTTGCCCACATAGGTGGAGATTTCATCAGCCTCAGGATTTACGTAACGGATGACGTGATTTCCTGTGTCCGAGACATAGCCGCCGTCGTCAGAGCGGAGTGCTATGCTGTGCGGGCTGTTGAAACGTGCGTCTGGCAGTGGTCCGTTGATCAGGCCGGGTTCGGCCGGATCTCCGAGATCGATCCCGCCTTGGAGCAACTCAAACTCGTCATCCGTGATGGTGCCCGTGAGAAGATCGTCAGCCGGGGAGATTTCGCCTGAGAACCAAATTTCGCCCAGGCTGGCGGGCACGCGTTTGATGGTGAGATCAAAGGTGGGGTCGTTGCCAAGAGAGACATCCAGTGAGCCGACGAGGCTGTGCTTTTGCCCGGCGAGGGTGACATCGCCTGAGACAACCCCGGTGCTGGCGACGGTGATCTTCACATGGCCACCCATGCCGAAATTCGAGTGGCCAGAACGTGCGACGAGGCCGTTGAAGGTGCCGACGACGCCGGGCACCAGTGGCTCAATGGTAAGTTGGAAGTCCACCGCCACGCTGGTGCCGAAAGGGTTGGTGGCTTTGAAGCTGATGATGTTCGGCATATAGGCGGTGTTTCCAATGTTGCGTTTGCTCGGCGTGGTGGGTTTGCCAGTAAGGCGGCCGGTCTTGGTATCGAATTTCAGCCCCGCAGGCAGGGTGGTAGAGGAGAAGCTGGTGGGGAAGTTTGTGGCGGTGATGGTGATGTTGATCGGCTCGCTGACGGAGACGGACTCCGGTGGTAAAGCAGCCACAACCGGCACGGCATCGACGACGCGGACGACCATTTCTCCATGACTAAGAGTGGCGTCAATGCCTGGGGTATCGAGGTCATCAAGGCTCACCAAGCAGGTGTAGGTGCCCGCATCGGACGTGCGGATTTTGGTGATTCCCAGGGTTCCTGCCGTGGCGTTATTGGTGACGACAGTGCCACCACCGGACGCGGGCATGGTGTCACCGACCCGGCTCCAGGTGTAGCTAATGACCACACGCGAAGAGGTTGGTTTAGCGACGGTGCATCTTAGATTAAGTGCGCTTCCGACTTTCAGCACCTGGGTGCCATTATTCGGAGTCACCAGACCTAGATAAGCCGTTTGCGAGGGCACTTCAGGGCCGACAGGATTGTCTGCGATGACGCTGTAAGCACCTGCATCAGAGGCTTTTGTGATAGCGATGCCATAGGTGCTGCTGTTGGCTTTGGCGATGAATGCAGTGCCTTTCTTCCATTTGTAGGTCATGACGGGGTCACCGATCACGGTGGCACCGAAGACCACTGAATCACCAAGCAGCACGAGTCGGCTCTGTGGCTGCACGGTGAAGAAGGGTGCCTGTGGGAAGCTCGCCCCGGTGCCGGTCAGATTGATGTCAAAGCTGCCTTCGTCAGCATCGTCACTGACGATGTGCAGTGCTGCTGAGCGGCTGCCGAGCGCTCCTGGCGTGAATGTCACCGAGAAGGTCGTGGACTCTCCAGGGGCGAGACTGAAGTCCGTTCCCACGCTGTAAACGGTGAAGTCGGAGGCCTCGGTTCCATCGACGTTGAGGTCTGTCAGGGTTAACATGCTTGTGCCCGTGTTCTTGACCGTGATGACTTTGGCGACCCCTGTCATGCCCGGATTTAGCGTGCCAAAGGCGAGGCTAGCGCTGCCGTCTGCTAGTTGGGTTGCAGTGGGGTGTTCGACTTGGATCTCCGGCTCTCCTGGCACGACCACGATTTCAAAGGTGGTTTTCGTGCTAAACAGGCCATATCCACGACCCGTGGGCGCAGCCCAGGAGAAGCTGCTGAGCGCTGGACTGGAGACGACCTCATCAAACTCAGCCTCGACGGTGTAAACCGTGCCCTCGACCAAAGCTCCCGCAGCTACATTGACATCCATCCGTTGGTTGAGTTGTGGGTTCTCGGTGATGAATTCACTCAGCACGTCCGTCGTTTCGGAGAAGACTTCTAGGGAGAGGAATCCGTCCCCGTTGGAGACATTGGTCGTCAGATTGAAACCAGCCGCAGCTTGCTGGGGGGTGACTTGAAGTCTTCCATTCACCCAAAAACCAGCGTCCGAGGTGACGACGGGGGTGGTGGGGTAGGCATCCGATGGCAGCGCAAGCGCGACAGTGTCTGCCCCGACCTGGAAGCTGTAGTTGCCGTTCGGGAAGTTGGCGTTCAGAAGCGTCTGCGAGGCAAAGAATGCCTCCTGATACCAAGCAGAGTCCGTGCTGTCGAAAGTCAGCGCGGTGGTGGAGCCTCCTGAGGGCGTGAACCGGTTGGAATTGGAGGGGAAGTTCGCATTCAGCCCATTGCCTTCAATGAAGGCTGACATGCTGAAGTTGTTCGCTGTGACCGTGCTGGTTCCTGTTTGATTGTAGAGCCGGGTTTTGGTGATCCCGAGCACATTGACACTGCCAGCAACGCCTGTGCCGGTGAGGATGATGTCGAAGGGGTTTTCATTGCTGTCACTGCTGGCGATGCGGAGGATCGTCGATTTGGCCCCGGCACTTTGGGGGAAGAAACTCAGGTTGAAGGTGATCTGCTGACCAGCCGACACGCTGGAGGCCACCGTGCCGTATTGGAACTGCGCGGAATCACCGCTGAAGAAGGAAAGGCTGATGCCAGTGAGTGCCGCGCTGCCTGCATTGCGGATGGTGATGACTCGGGTGGAGAGGCTTCCATTATCCACGCTGCCAAACGCGATGGTCGAGGCGTTGTCGGTGAGTTCGACGCTGTCATCCAGCACCTCGATCTCCGGTGCGAGGATGCCGCTGCCGCTGAGATTGATGTTAAAAGGATTCTCATCCGAATCATCGTTGGCGATCTGGAGTCGGGCAGTTCGTGTACCACCTGCGGAGGGTGTGAAAGTGACGATAAAGGTATCGCTTCCGCCCTGTGCAATGCTGGGATCTGGCTGAGTGGTGACGACGAAGTCGCTACTGTTGACTCCGTCGATCGTGACATCCAAGGCACCGAGTGTGGCATTGCCGACATTACGGATCGTGAAGGTGCGGGTGATGCCTGCGCCGATGGATCCAGTGCCGAAGTCGTAGGTGGTTTCGTAGCTTTGGACATTGGTTGCGACGGAGGTGTCCACCTCGATCTCCGGCTGGAACAGGCCTTCGCCCGTGAGCTGGACTTCAAAGCTGGCTTCATCGCTGTCATTGCTCACGATGGTGAGCGTTGCCACACGGGCACCGCTGTCGCTGGGGGTGAAGGTGATGAGCAAGCCGTCACTGCCACCAGGGCCGACGTTGGTAAGGGTGAGCGGCGTGGTGATGACGAAATCGCTGGCATTGTCACCCGTGATGCTCGCGCTCACGCCTGTGAGGGAGTTTGAAAGGCTGATGTTGCGCACGGCAACGGCCTGCTTGTTGGTTTGCCCTACGAGGAGCGAACCGAGATCCAGCGTGCCGACATTATCGGTCAGTGGCTGACCAATCGGTGACTCCACTGAGATTTCCGCATTCGTCGGTCCCGCAGGCGTGCCAGTCACGATGGATTGGATCGGGCTAAGGGATGGCTCGGTGGGGCCGCCGTTCGTGTTGGCACGGAGACGGAAAAAGTAGGTCGTTTTGGCCGGCAAACCGGGCAGCACCACTTCACAAAGATTGCCGGTAAGCCCGGTGCCGGGCGTGGCGGAGGCGCTGATGGTATTTCCCAGATTGGTGGTCGGTCCCCACTCGAACTCACAGAGGATCGAGTTGCCATTTGGGTTCACAAAACCACGCAGCGTGGTGTTGCCCGTGACTGATGAATACTGGGAGTAGGTCTGTGATACCAGCGTGCTGTAAGGCTGCGCGATGGCTGCCGGACCCGTGCCGACGCGGTAGATCATGCCACCACCTGCGGGCTCGAGATCTTCATTGGTGCCGCCGTTTTGAGTGACGCCGTAAACGCTTCCGTCGGTGTGTTCATAAAGGCTGCCCGCAGGTGTCAGTGCTGCTGGCACGGAGGTCCCGACGACGCTCTCCATCAGGCTGTGTATTTTGGTGACGGCATTGGTGGTCGTGTTGATCTCGTAGATCACTGCCCGATAGCTGAGGTAGTTGTTGAAGGGTGGCGACATGCCTGTCAGGTCCTTGGTGCCCTCCGTGCCCAGAAAGCGGATGTCTCCCGCCGCTGTTTTATAGAGAGTGCCAACCGTCACGCTCTTGAGCGGAGGTGTGATGTCTTCATTGGTGAAGACTGTGGTCAGGGCAGAGGTGTTGGGGTTGAATTTGAAGACCCTGAGTGGGTTCGTCCCATAGATATTGCCGGCGGCATCTACCACCAGATCACCCGCGTGATTGCTAGACCCATTGGCAAAGGAGTGGGCGACGGTCAGAGTGCCGTTGGCGATGGCGATTTTGAACAAGGTGCCGCTGGTGTTTGCGCCACCGAGCTGAGTGGTGCCCCAGACGAAGCCATTGCTGTCCTCCACCAGACCACAGGCGAGCTGATAACCATTGGTCGGTGTGCTTGAAGCAAAGGTGTGCACGACAGACACCGCATTCGTGGCCGGGTTGATTTTAAAAACGCTGCCGTAGCTGGCGCTGGAGCCGCTGCTGGTGGTGCCCCAGATGAAGCCGTCACTCATGGCGACCAGTGCACCTTTGGGGCGGTAGCCTCCGCCAGTGGTGAATGACTGCACTGTCGTGAAGCTGCTCGTGGCAGGGTCATACTTGAAGATCGTGCCGTAGCCAATGCCGCCTCCGGTTCCGCCTTCCTCCGTGGTGCCCCACACGACTCCGTTGCCATCGACGTGCACTTTGCCATTGGGTTTTGAGCCCAAAACAGTGCCGGTGGTGCCAGTGAAGCTCTTCACCACCTCAGTCTGGCCCGTGCTCGGATCATAGCGGTAGAGAGTGCCCAGGTTGTTCGCGCCACCGGCGGAGGTGGTGCCCCAGAGCCAAGGACTGGTGGCATTGCCAGAGAGGCCGGCCAGCGGAGTGCGTCCGAGGTAGGAGACTCCACCTGGAGCCTGCTCCGCCACCTTCGTGAAGCTGCCGTCACTTATCTTCATCTTGTAAACGGTCCACGTGGCGGCACCTCCGCCGACGCTGGCCATTCCCCAGAGATAGCCCTGGCCGTCGTTGGTCAGGCCATTCTGGGGATTGCTCACCGTCGCATTGGCTCCGGTCAGCGTGCTGAACTGAAGCACCGTGGTCAGTACACCCGTGCTGGCAGCGATCTTGAAGACCGTGCCCTCGCCAGAGGTAGCTCCGGCGCTTGTCACACCCCAGAGATTGCCTGCTCCGTCATTCACGAGAGGACCGACCGGGTTTGACCCTTTGTTGCTGCTGCCATTGTCGCTGAATTCGATCACGCTGGTGGCAGCGCCGGTGTTCATGTTCACTTTGAACACGGTGCCGTTGCTCAGGCTGTCGCCGCCATAGGGTGTTACGCCCCAGAGAAAGCCATTGCCATCAGGCACCAAGGCTGAAGCAGCACCACTACCCTTGATGGCCCCAGTCGAGACACTCCGATCACTGAACTCGGTGACGATCGTGAAGGTGCTCGTGGCGATGGTGTATTTAAAAAGGTTGCCGTAACCCAGAGTGCTGCCCGCGCTCGTGGTGCCCCACAAATTGCCCGCCCCATCATAATAAAGAGCACCTTGCGGCACACGCCCTTTATTGGGAGCGACCGTGTCGGCAAACGTCAGCTTTCTCTCGAAGACACCCGTCAGCTCATGGATGCGATAAAGGATGCCATGCGTTGAGGTGCCGTTGTTTGTGTAACGCGTGACACCCCACAGATAGCCCTGACCATCCGACACCAGCCCGCAGACCGGTGAATTACCCTCAAAGCCGCTGGCGAAGTTATGCATCGTCTGAAACTCCCCCGTCTCAGGGCGGATACGGAAAATCGTGCCGTAGGTGCTGTTGACCCCACCGGCCGAGGTGGTGCCCCAGAGCCAGCCATCTGAACTGAGCACCGGTGTGCTCGTCGGAACACTTCCGGGATGGCGGCCGACAGGCACGGACCCTGCGTTGAGATCTGTAAAGGAAAGATGCCCAAACACGCCGCTTTTCGACATTTGAAACAACGTGCCAAAGCCGAAAGCACCACCGCCCGGAGTCGTGCCATAGAAATTCCCATTTGAATGCAAATACAAGGCGGGCCTCACGGGCGCTGTCGCGCCATTTGGGTTCGGCCCCATCTCAAAACCTACCAGCGGCTCGATCGCCGAGTCGGCAAAGGCGGAGTGACAGAACAGCGAGGCGACGACGATGGGGAGTAGAGCGCGGGAGGACATCACAAGGAGGCGCTTCCTAGCCTCAGCGGCGTTTCAGTGCAATGCTCAGAATGCCGCGAAATGTGCGCTTACCTGACGGCTTATTGCCTCGCACGCACCGCTTCGAACATGTCCAGGATCTGTGTCGTCATCATTTCAAGCATCTGTCGGAACTTGGCCTCGCGTGCCGCCTCCCGCATCTGGGCGAGTGTAAGGCCGCTCTTTTCACGCAAAGCCGCGCTGCATTCGCCATTCGTGAGCTGCATAGCGGCGATCTCATCCAGCGCATGTTGCCGCACATAGCGGCGATTTTCGCCCAACACCACACGGAGCGTGGCGGCAGATTCAGGCTTCCAGCCATCGGGGAAAAGCTTGGGGAGCTGTCCACGCGGCTCGGCACAGCGCATGTAGTGGAGCTGGATGTCTTCCACAGGCGTCGCCGCCATCGCGGCCAGATCTTTCGCCCAGTCCATGCCCAGCTCGGCACTGCCGATGTCGTGAAACGAGATCAAATCCTGCACGGGCCGGTTCTTGGGCGTATAGCGACCATCCACCAGATTCAGCTCGATGCCCGGCTGCTGGCCTTTGATCAGGCTGTCTCCCACCACATGCACGATCCAGCCCAGCGTGTAGGCCAAAGCGCGGTCGTCTTTGCCGCCGAGATCCTCAATTACAGCAGCAAAATACTCCGGCAGATGATCCCATGGCACCCGCAGTTCCCTCTCACCCTCCGTCCAGCCAAAGACGAGATGCGAGCGGCCATAAAAGCGCTCATGCACTTGCGTGGCGGTCAGCAGACCCTCCGGTGTTTCCAAACGAAAGCGCCTCACCGCTCCACCCGTGATCGGGCTCCGCTCCAGCGGCACCGTGCCAAAGCCGACCTCCTTTCCCGTGTCCACGCACACAGCCTCGGGCATCACCTGGATGTCGCAGCCGAGGTAGGCCCCCGCGTGAAAACTGGCCCGGTGCGCCTGCATCATACCTGCCCAAAGATGTTTCCGCCGTACCGCCTCACGCAGCGTCAGCTCAGCATAAAGGGTATGTCCGATGATGCCGCTCATGATTTCATAGATGGGGTAAATGTGACGTTCCGTTCACGACTACGCCCTCCGAGTCGTCATTTTGTGACGCATTCCCAAAACTCCGTGACGAAAGCGGGGGCTCCACGATTTCCGGGCGTGACAACTTGGCGTCATTTTGAGAAAACGCCCATCGCTGGGCTATCCCCGGCATTCATCATCACCCATCATCCACTTATGAAGTTCCGCCCCCTCCGTCTCATCGTCGCGCTTGCCTTCATCGGCAGCACATCCGCCCTCTTCGCCTCCGAAGTCATCGAGGAAGCGATGAAAAAATACCACAAGGCCCCTGACGGCACAGACCCGACCTGCAAAAAGGTCACCGCAGGCACCGCCAGCCCTGACGAGCTCGCCGCTATCCTGAAATCCTACCAGGCCATGTGCGCCGAGACTCCGCCAAAGGGTGACAAGGCTGAGTGGGTGAAGAAAAACCAGGCGCTCATCGCCGCTGTGAAGAAAATCCAGGCCGGTGATGCCTCCGGTGTCGGCGAGTATAAGAAGGCAGTGAACTGCAAGGCCTGCCACACCTCGCATAAGCCTGATTGATTTCTTTTTCATCATGCTCCATAAGCGGGAGTCGCCAGCCCTGGTGACTCCCGTTTTTTCATGTCGCGAGTCCTGCACAGTCTTCTTGTCGCTGCTCTGATGGTTTCCATCGGGCTGCATTGGGCTGTGCTGCAATCCGCCGCCTGGGTCGGCATGGCGGTGGCCTATTCCGTGGAGAAAGGCTCCGTCGTGGAAGGTCTGAGCGATACCTTCGATGGCGACCATCCCTGCCCGCTTTGCAAAGCGGTGGAAAAAGGTGTCGAGTCCGAGCAGCAGCCAAAAGAAGGCCAGCCGCCCCCCTCGAAGACGAAGGAGATGAAGCTCACGCTCGCCCTCGTCAGCATCCCGAGATTTGTATTTCCTCCCCTGGAGCCGAAAGCCTGGATCACGACATCCAGCGCCTGTTTTAGTCGCAACGAACGTCCGGTGACACGACCGCCGCAGCTTGGTTGCTGAGCGTTAGGAGCACCGTCTTTAGACGGAATCAATGACCGCCTAGCCTGATCAAAGATCAGATCATTTGCGGATTTCACACTCAGACCATCCCTCAAGCGGGACGGTGCTCATTGCTCAGCCAGCCCACGCCTTTCCCGATGATCCGGGAGGGCGCTTCCAGCTAGTGGCTGCCCTTCTTTATCGGGCGCTCCCATCCGGCCGTTTCCGGGTGGGGGCGACATGCTGATGCACTTCCGAGGCTCCTCATCGCCTCCTCTTTGAAGAAATCCCCCCTTTTTTATGTCAAGGTTTTCCCTTCTCGCGGTTGCTTTCGCTTCCGCCGCCACACTGCTCTCCGCGCAAGACGCGCCTCCAGCCGAGGTCATGACCAAAGGCCAGCAGGTCTATATGCAGGTCTGCTTCGCCTGCCATCAGCCCACCGGCCTCGGCCTGCCGGGCATGTTCCCGCCGCTCGCCAGTTCCGACTGGGCCTCTGCTCAGAAGCCTGACCGCCTTATCCGCATGGTCCTCCATGGTGTGACCGGCCCGATCACGCTGAATGGCAAACCTTTCACCACTCCCGCACCCATCATGCCACCGCAGGGTGCCGCTCTGAATGATGACCAGATCGCCTCCGTGCTCACCTACGTGCGCAATTCGTTTGGCAACAAAGGCAGCACCGTCACCGCCGATCAGGTGAAAACCATCCGCGAAGCCGAAAAGGCCCGCGCCGCGATGTGGACCCAGGCCGAGCTGGATAAAATCCCTGTGAACTGACCTGCGATGGATCTCGAACACGACACACCTCCTACGGACTTCAATCCCGTGCGCTTCTGGCTGCTCATGGGCGGTGTGATCGTTCTCGTCGTCGGCCTGAGCATGGCCTACAGCCGCTTTCTCCAGACCGTCCTGCCGAAAGCCGAGCTGCCCGTCTTTGCCACGGTGAAGAGCGACCTCGAAGCCACCGAGCGCAGTGGCAAAGCAGTCCGCTTTTCCGACCTGAAAGGAAAAGTCATCGTCGCGGCCTATCTCTACACACAGTGCCCACATGGTTGCGCGGCGGTGACGGCGCAGTTGCAGAAGTTGAATCAAGAATTTGCCACGCATCCGGGCATCCAACTCCTCTCCGTCGCCATCCAGCCGGAGCGTGACAGTGTGGCGATGCTGAAGGGTTATGCCGAAGCCGTCGGAGCCACGGAAAAGTCGCCCTGGTGGTTCATCACGGGAGATCGGCAGAAGCTCTGGGACTTCATGACGAAGGAGGTCGGCATGACGCCCGCGAAGCCCATCCCAGTCGATGAACGCATCACGCCGGATGACGAATACGAGCACGATCTCCGCATCGCCCTGCTCGACGGCCAGGGCCGCGTTCGCGGCTACTACGCCGTCTTTCACCCGCAGCCTGAGATCGCCGCCCTCATGGCCGAGCGACTCCACGACCACGTCCACCAGCTCCTCGATCACCCGCATTCCTGACTTCATGAAAACACTCCTCTCCCTCTTCTTCATCCTCGTCTGCCAAACCTTCGCCGCTGATCCATTGCAGAGCTACGAAGGCGAGGTCGCGGGCATCTTTTGCAGTGCCTGCTCCAGCCATGTGAAGGCCGCGCTCTCGAAGATCGACGGCGTGCAGTCGGTGAAAATCACCACCGCTGACAAAGGCGGACTGCCGAAGCTGAAGATCACCTCCACGAAGCCGCTGACCCGCGAGATCGCCGTCCAGGCGCTCGGTGAGAAGGCCAAGATGTATCACATCCAGTCGCTGAAACCCGTCACCCGCTGAACCCATGCGCACCCTTCTTTTCTGCCTCCTCCTCGCCAGCAGCGCCTCGGCGGCTTATCAGCACTTCGAAGCCCGTCAGGTGCATCCTTTGGCGATGACGCCCGATGGCACTCGACTGGTCGCCGTCGATTCCTCGAATGCTCGCGTCACCGTCTTTGATCTCAGCAGCGGCACGCCGACGCGACTCAACCAGATTCCTGTCGGGCTGGAGCCAGCGAGCGTCCGTGCACGAACGAATGATGAGCTTTGGGTCGTCAACGAAGTCGGCGACAGCGTCTCGATCATCAGTCTGAGTGCTGGAGCGGTGGTGGAAACGCTGCGTGTCGGCGATGAGCCCACGGATGTCGTTTTTGCCGCAGACAAAGCTTATGTCGCTTGTGCTCGCGCAGGTCACATCCGCGTTTTCGATGCCAGCACACGAGCCCCAGCAGGTGCAATCACGCTGACGGGCGCTTACCCCCATGCGCTGACGGTGAATGCCGATGGTTCACGCCTCTACGCCGCCTTTCTCCAGTCAGGTAACCGCACCACGGTGATCAAACGGCAGGTCGCTCCGCCGCAGCCTGCGCCGACCAATACGGCCCTGCCAGCCGGGCCGGACACCGCGCTGATCGTCGCTGCGAATGATTCGCGCGTGACGAACACGATTCTCGACAACGATGTCGCGGAGATCAACACGGCCACCGACACGCTTGTGCGCTACATCAGCAATGTCGGAACGAATCTCTTCGATCTCGCCGCACGTCCGGGAAGTGATCAGATCTGGGTCGCGAATACCGAGTCGCTCAACCTGACTCGCTTCGAGCCTGTGCTGCGCGGCCACTTCGCCGACAGCCGACTTTCCATCATCACACCATCTTTGGTGACCACAGTCGATCTGAATCCCAGCATCGATTACGGCACGTTGCCCAATCCAACAGCGCAGGCCACCGCGCTCGCCCAGCCGACAAGCCTCGTCTTTTCCGCCGATGGCAGCACCGCCTGGGTGGCGGCCTTTGCCTCGGATCGACTCGCGAAGATTGATCCCGTCACAGGCAATGTCACCGCGCGTGTGGACATCCGCACTGGAGCCGACACCGATGCCTCCGCCATGCGCGGACCTCGTGGGCTCGTGCTCGATGAAGTGCGCGAGAAGCTCTACTCGCTGAACAAGCTCTCCAGCAGCCTCAGCGTCATCGACACCAACACGCTGACCGTCTCCAGGGAACTCGCACTCAGCAGCTACGACCCGATGCCGAGCGCTATCCGCGCTGGTCGAGGCTACCTCTTCGACGCGCGGCTTTCCGGCAATGGCACCAACTCCTGCGGCATCTGCCATCTCGATGCGGACAACGATGGTCTGGCCTGGGACCTCGGTGATCCGGGTGGTGAAATGCTCACCGTGCTCGGGGCAAACCTCAGCGTCCACGACACCACACCGCGCCCGCGTTCCATGCATCCGATGAAAGGCCCCATGGTCACGCAAACACTGCGCGGGATGCAAAACGGCGATCCTTTTCACTGGCGTGGCGACAAGCCGACGCTGCAAAGCTTTAACCCAACCTTTGCCAATCTGATGGGCGGCTCCCAGATCGCGGCGGAGGACATGGACGACCTTGCTGAATACCTAAAATCGCTCGTTCATCACTCGAATCCGAATCGCAATTTGGACCGCAGTTTGCCGACGAGTTTCAGCAGTGGGAATCCGATCACGGGGCGCGATCTCTTCAACAATCACACCAAGTCTCACTGCAACGTCTGCCATCTGCTGCCTGAAGGCACGGATCACAACATCGACCTGCCGCAGGAGTCTGGGCTCAGCCAGCCGGTGAAGACCCCACCGCTGCGAACGACATATCAGCGCATGCTTTTCGACTCGCGTGCAGGAGCTACGTCCGTGAGTGGCTTTGGCATGTTGCACGATGGCACAGGCGGCACCTCCATGCTGCCCACAGTTCATCCGTATGTGCTTTCGAACTTGGATACTTTGCAGGAACTCAGAGATGTCACGGCTTTCATCCAATGCTTCGATACCGGCACTGCTCGCACCGTTGGCTACAGCCGAACTGTGACGGCTGCAAACCGTGCCGACAGCGCCGTGATCACCGACATCGCTTTGCTAGAAGCTCGCGCGGCCACCACTGCGGGCGACTGCGATCTCGTCGTGCGCGGTGTCATCGGTAGCACGCAGCGTATGCTGCGCTGGACGGGCACAGTTTATCAAAACGATAGCGTCGCCGGTGGCACGATGACGCGCGCAGCTCTTCTCGCGGCTTTGAGCGGCAATGATGCCATCACCTTCATGGGCGTGCTTCCCAGCACCGGGCCACGCTTCGGCGGCGATGAAGATGAAGACAGCGTTTTAAATGGCGACGATCCGAATCCAGGCATCGTGGACGGTCCGCCCAAGATCACGGAACAGCCGCAAAGTCTGGCCGTGGTGCCCGGTGCTCCCGCGACGTTCACGGTCGTCGCGGAGGGCATCGGCATCAGTTACCAGTGGAAGCGCGGCACGACGAATGTGGGCACGAATTCGCCGAGCTTCACCATTCCCGTCACCGTCTCTGGAGACTCGGGGAACTACAGCGTCGTCGTCAGTAACACCTACGGCAACCGCACGAGCAATGTCGTCGCATTGAACGTCGTGCCGCCGCCCGTGATCACGACGCAGCCTGTCGGCAGAACCGCGAACGAAGGCACGAACGTCAGCTTCAGCGTCACCGCCACGGGGAACAATCTCAGCTACCGCTGGAAGCGCGGTAGCACCGACATCGGTGGTGCCGACAAAGCCACGCTGCTGCTCGGTGGAGTTGGTGCTCAGGACATCGGCAGCTACAGCGTGGTCGTCTCAAATGGAGCCACCAGCGTCACGAGTGATGTCGTGGCTTTGGGTGTGAATCTCTGGCCTGTGATGAACGACCTGAATCTGCCAGATGCGGTCATCGGTCAGAACTACAGTTGGCAGCTCAGTGCGGTGAATGGACCGACCAAATTTAGCATTCTCGGCCTGCCCACCGGCCTGACATACAATGCGATCACCGGCTTGATCACCGGTAAGCCCACGGTGGCAAAAAGCTTCACCGTGAAAGCCAGCGCTCTCAATGCGGCAGGCAACGGCTTGGCCAAAGAAGAGGTCATGGTGGTGCAGTCGTATCCCACGAGCGCACTGGGCACTTACCAAGGCATCGTCCCACGCCACAGCGAGGTGACTTTGAACAACAACCTCGGCGGTCGCCTAACGCTCACCACGACGAACCTTGGAGCCTTCAGCGGCACGCTCGTGCTCGGCACCGTGAGTCATCCGCTGAAAGGCACGCTCGTCATGCTGCCAGATACTGATCCGACCGGCAGCTGCAGCATCGTGCGGAAGAATCAGAACACGCTGAACCTCAGCTTCACTCTCCTGCGTGCTAGCCGCAGCCTCACCGCGACACTCACCGATGGCGCAAATCCTCTGACAATTACCGCCGCGCTGCCAGCAAGTTCGTTCTCGCCGTATGTCGGGAACTACACGCTGGCCATGAAGCTGACTGCGGGTGATTTGACCAATGATGCGAACCCGAAAGGCCACAGCGTCGGCGCTTTCAAAGTCTCCACCAAAGGTGCGGTCAGCGGTGTGATCCGACTCGCGGATGCATCGGCAGCGATCACGCTTTCTGGCATTGTGGGAGAAGGTGGCAATCTGCCCGTCTTCACGCTGCTTTATGCCAGGACAGGCTCCCTGCTCGGCACACTGAACATCGGTGCAAGTGGCGAGCTGAATGCATCAAGCATGAGCTGGTTCAAGCATGAGCAGACGGCTGCGACGCGCAGTTACAAGAGCACCTTCGGGCCGCTCACGCTGGAGACCATCGGCAGGCCGTATGTGATTCCGCCGCTGAATGGTATCGCCCTGGGACTCACGGCAGGCGCTGGCAATGCGCAGCTTCTTTTCCGCGAAGGCGGTGCGCCGAGCCCAACGACACGGCTCGACTGGACCGCCTTTGAAATTCAGAAAGGCAGCCCAGCGAAGATCCTGCCACCTGCGAGCAATCCTGGCCTCGTGAAGCTGGCTGTCACGCCTGGCAGCGGCACCACTTTCACGGCTGGCACGACGGGCAGCTTCACCGGCAGCTTCACGCTGAAGGACAGCGATACCAGCATCACACCGAACCGAGATCTGACCCGCGCCGCCACCTTCACCGGCATGATCGTCGATGATGGCACGGGCCAGAAAGGCTACGGCTTCTTCAACCTCGCCGAGATGCCGACGGCTTCTCCGAAGACCACGGCGACCACCACAAAGCTGCTGTCTGGCAGCATCGAACTCGGGAGGACGGGGCCGTGAACCGCGGACCACTCTCCCTCCCCTTTCCACTAGCTGAACAACAAACCCAAAACACAACGACCACGAAACAACCCATGAAACTCAAACACCTCAACGTGATCGCCTCGGCGGCGCTGCTTCTCATGAGCGGCACGGCTTCGGCGCACATCACTTACTCCGGGCGCGACTTCGGCACTCTCGTGCCAAACGCTGCTCCCGTGACCATCTCGAATCAAACCGTCACCGGCAACTATGGCTGGGCCGACGGGACCGACGCAGACAATGGCGACAGCCACAAGGTGCGCTATTACCGCTTCAATCTCGCCGCTCCGGCTTACGTCACCGTCAGCTTCAGCGGCTCCACCAATGGCGGCACGCGAAATGGCACCATCAAGCCTGGATTCTCGATCTTCCAGGGATTGGCTCACGTGGCTCCGCTCACCAATGCCCCTGGCAGCCCTGACTACGACACCTCCCCCATCTCCATGGCTTACCGTGCGTCGCTCGGCTATACCGTGGAAGGCTGCTACAGCGCGCTCAAGAACTGGCGCATCGGCGGTGATAATCAGACCGGCCCGCCGACCGGTCCGGAATTTAACTTCGATGCCGCCGACGGCCTCAGCACCTTTGTTTACAAAGGCTATGCCGCAGATGGCGACTCCAGCCTCTTTGGCACCATCCCTGGCGTCACCGGCGATGGCAATGCCGATGGCACGGTCACGAAGTCGTTCTTCCTGCCAGCAGGTGATTATACCATCACCGTCGGTGGCGTTAACTATGGTGGCCAACTGCCGACGCCTGACGCGACCGTTTATGGTCTTGTCGGCACCATCTCGGCCTCCGCCTTCACCTATGTGGCTGGCGATCCAGTCGCAGGTGGCATTGGCTACGGGCATCAGGTCACACTCGGCAAAAACAGCTCCGGCAGCTTCAGCAGTCACGTCGGTGCTTGGAGCTGGGAAGACGATACCTTGTTCGAATCCGGTGACCCGACCGTCGGTTGGACACACACCTCAAACTGGGCTGCCGTCAGCGTGCAAAGCGACACCGTCCTGACCATCACCATGGAGCGTGATGCCAGCGTGCCTTGGGCTGCTGCTCCTCCAGAACTGAACGGCCTCGCCGACACTGCCTCCATGTTCCCCAGCTTCACGCTTTTCCGTGGCTTGGACAACGACGGCGACGACTTCCACACTTACAACAATCGAGGCAATGTCGATTGGGCTGAGGATATCCAGTATGTGGATCATCTGGACAACTCCACGGCTACCAGCGTCACCCGCACCTACTTCCTGCGTGCCGGAGCCTATACCCTCGCCCTCGGCAGCAACGCGCCCTCCACCACTCTAGATCCCATTACAGGTGAGCCTGTCGTAACGGCGAATCGCCAGGGCTATAAGATCAGCTTCAGCACCAATTCTTCCGGTGCCGCAGACCCTGTGCCAAACACCTATCTTCCGCCCGATTACATCGGCACTGGCGGTGTAGGTTATGCCTTCACCGTCGTCGCTGGCGCGGATGAAACCGGCAGCTTTAAGAGCCACGTCGGTGCTTGGAGCTGGGAAGACAACGCCCTCTTCGGCAATCCCGGCCAGGGCGCTCAGCCCGTCGGCTGGACCCATACAAGCAACTGGGTGGCGGTGAAGCTCACTGAGGAAGTCTTTTTCTCTCTCACCCTGGAGCGTGATGCCACCGTGCCATGGCCGAGCGTGGACAATCCAAATCGTCTTGCTGACACCAGCAGCATGTTCCCCAGCCTCACGCTCTATCGTGGATGGGACAATGACGGGAGTGACGACCACACCTACAACAACCGTGGCAACGTGAGCTGGGCGGATGACATCCGCTATGTCGATCATGTGGACAATTCCACGGCGGAAACCATCACCCGCACTTGGCGTCTGCCAGCCGGTGACTACAGCTTTGCGCTCGGCAGCAATGCTCCAGCGGACAACATTGCACGCCAAGGTTACAAGGCCACTTTCAGCACCCGAGCTGTCTCGAGCATCCTGACAGCTGACCCAGCCTCTGGCGGCATCGAGTATTCACACCTCATCACCGTCGGTCGTGGTGATAGTGGCAGCTTCTCGAACCATGTCGGAGCCTGGAGCTGGGAAGACAACAGCCTCTTTGGCAATCCCGGTCAGGGCACCAGTCCCGTGGGCTGGACCCACACCAGCCGCTGGGCTGCCGTGCATGTGAAAGACCACCTCACGCTGAACATCACCATGGCCCGCGATGAGGCGGTGCCTGACATCAATGGCACCAACGGCCTCGCCGACACCTCCAGCATGTTCCCCAGCTTCACGCTCTGGCGCGGTTGGGACAATGACGGCACCGACAGCCACACCTACAACAATCGCGGCAACGTCGAGTGGGCGGAAGACCTCACCTACATCGACCATTGCGATAACAGCACTGCCACCACCATCACCCGCAGCTACACGCTCGCTCCCGGCTACTACACCTTTGCTCTGGGCAGCAATGCTGCGGCGACTGATGCAGACCGCCAGGGCTTCAGCTTTGCCTGGACCACGGGTGCTCCTGCCTTTGTGCGGCCCGTGATCACTCAGCAGCCAAAAGGGGCCGAGATCCTCGCCACGAAGAGCACCAGTCTCAGCGTGAAAGCCACTGGCCCAGGTCTGAGCTATCAGTGGTTCTTCAAAGGCCAGCCTTTGCCAAACACGAACCGCAACACGCTGCCTATCACAAACGCCGACCTGGATGACGCCGGAGCTTACAGTGTCACCGTGCGCAATTCCGCCGGTTGGGCTCATAGCAATCCTGCTGTGGTCGTCGTCATCGCGAAGCCCGTCGTGGCACCGTTTGACATCCCGAACCTCATCGTCGGTCAGCCTTATCAGCTCCAGCTCGTCGCTTCCAACAACCCCGCTACCTTTGCCGTGAAGGGCCTGCCGAAAGGTCTGGGCTTTAACCCAAAGACCGGCCTCATCAGTGGTCGCCCCACCGAGATCAAAACGGTGAACAACGTCGAAGTCATCGCCACCAACAAAGCAGGTCCTAGCGCGAAAGTGACGGATACCTTTGCTGTGACGGGTCTGCTCGCAGGCACGGGTGGCAGCTTCACCGGACCTCTAGGTCGCTCAGGTGGTCTCAATGATCTGCTCGGTGGTGCCGTGAAGCTGGAAGTCTCCAGCCTCGGCGCACTCAGCGGCACCATCACCCTCGGCAAAAATGCGCCTTACCGCATCGCTGCTCCGCTGGATACTTCTCGGGCCTCTCCGACCGCGCACTTCCACATCGAGCGCAAAGGACTGCCCGAGTTGCACATCGAACTCACCGTCGATATCGCCGCCAAGACCATCTTTGGCGAAATCTCAGATGAAATCGAAGTGCTGCCATTCATCGCGCGTCAGGCTTTGTCGCCCGTGGGCAATTATTCCGGTGACTACACCTTCGCCTTGCCTCTCGGTGCCGCAGATGTCGGTGATCAAACCATCCCGCAAGGTCACAGCGTTGGCGCTTTCAAAATCGCCACCGCAGGTGCCGCCACGGGTGTCGTCGTCACCGCTGACAACAACAAGATCACCTTTGGTGGTGCTCTGGAAATCGACGGCAAGCTCACGCTCTTCGGTCTGCTCTACAAAGGTGCAGGCTCTGTGCTCGGCCTGCTCAGCATCGACTCGACCTCTGGCGATCTCGCGCTCTCCGAAGTCTCTTGGTTCAAGGACGTCGTCGCCAAAGACCTCGTCTATGGCGATGGCTTCGGCCCGCTGGAGCTGACCACCGTCGGTCGCAAATACACCACGCCAGCGCTCACCGCTCTGGCGCTCGGTGCTGACGCAGGACCAGGCAATGCCAAGATCACCTTTGCTGAAGGCGGCGCGCCAAATCCAGCCACACGGTTGGACACCAGCAACCTCCAGATCGCGCTGACCAAAGTCACCGTCGCCACGCCAAACCCAGGCAAAGTCGCGCTCAGCATCGACAAAGGTCGGCCTGGCAATTTCACACCAGGCACGAGTGGCAGCTTCAAAGGCAGCTTTGAACTCACTGACGTCAGCAACTTGGCCATCGTGCCGAACCCGCCTGTCGTCCGCAAAGCCGAGTTCCAAGGCATGATCGTCGATAACGGCACCGAGGTGAAAGGCTACGGCTTCTTCCTCCTTCCGAAGATGCCCACTGCCAGTCCGAAGACCACCCTGGCAACCTCGCCAAGGCTTTCCGGCAGCGTGCTGCTTGAGAAAGTGAATCTTGAGTAACATGTAACCACGACTTCCCCGGCGGGCCGTCCGCCGGGGAAGTTTTCTTTATTAATCATGCCTCTTTCTGCACCAGAGACCTTTACGAAGAGAGGTCCACACCACCAACGGTGTGGACCTCTCTTCGCCGCTCTTTGGCTGCTATTGACCCTCACGACTTATGCTCACCACGGGCGTGACTTCATCCTCATCCAGGATAGCGCCATCCCTGACTACCTCAGCGGCGTCGCCATCGCCGGCTATGAATGGACGAGCGATGGCGATACGAACGAATTCTCCACCGAGCCCGGCTTCTTCATCGGCCTAGCACCCGCGCTGGCCTTCGGCATGTCGGCTGGCTTTTCCGATGAAGGCGATGGCTGGAACTACACCGGCGTCACGCCGCAGTTTGTACTCTCCATCCTGCCGCCCACCGGCCCTATGAACTTCCGTGCGGGACTCTGGAGCGGCTACGAATTCGCCGAAGCCTCTGATCAGGCGCACTCAGGCAGTCACGGGCATGTCCACAATCCCGGCAGCGGTCCCGATGCAGGCCCGCCGATCGTGCATGATCACAGCGGCGGGCACGACCACGGCTCCCACGGCGGCATCCATCGCCATGGCGAGAGCGGCTGGTATAATCGCCTCATCCTAGAGGCCGACATCACGCACCACACCCGCGTCATCCTAAACCTCATCAGCTTCGTCTCCGGCACCGGCGGCAAACCCGGCTTCGGTTACGCCGCTGGCATCCGGCACGAGTTCAGCCACGATTTCTCCCTCGGCATCGAGACCCTCGGTGACTTCGAAGAACGGCAAAGCTCCCATCAAGTGCTCTTCACCACCATGATCGGTCTGCCGAAGCATTTTTCACTTCGCCTCGGCATCGGTGGCGGCCTCACCCGCGCCGCGCCCGACTTCACCATGCACACCAGCGTGCTGTGGCGCTTCTAAGGCTTTCGTCCCATTGACCGAATGACAACGCCAGACGTAACTGCGTGCCATGAAATGGTCCTTCAAACTCGGCACAGTCGCAGGCACGGAAGTCCGTATCCACGTCACGTTCTTCATTTTGCTCGCCTTTGTGGCAGTCCAGGGCATGGGCGGAGGGCAGGGGATGGCTGGTGCGATGAATGCGGTGCTCTTTGTCTCCGCCGCCTTCCTTTGTGTGCTGCTGCATGAGTTCGGGCATGTCTTTGCCGCTCGCGGTTACGGCATCCGCACACCTGACATCACCTTGCTGCCCATCGGCGGTGTCGCCCGGCTGGAAAGGATGCCTGAGAAGCCCCTTCATGAGCTTGTCGTCGCCATCTGCGGACCGCTGGTGAATGTGGTCATCGCGGCGGCTATCTCGACTTTTCTTGGGTTTGGCATGGTCATGAACTCCGATTTGCATTTCGAGCAGGGGGGGCGCTTCTGGGAGCAGCTCATGGTTTGGAATTTGATGATGGTCGCCTTTAATCTCATCCCTGCCTTTCCCATGGATGGTGGCCGTATCTTCCGGGCAGTGCTCGGGTTCTTTGTCGATTTCGAGCGCGCCACCCGATGGGCGGCGGGACTCGGGCAGGCCATCGCAGTCGTCGCGGGATTGTGGATGCTGATGTCCGGCCATGCGAGTCCGGTGCTGATCCTCATCGCCTTCTTTGTCTTTATGGCCGCCGGGCAGGAGGCCAATGCCGTCTCCCAGCGCCAGGCATTTCAGGGCATGCGCGTGGAGGACGCCATGATCACCGACTTCCGCACCATTCCTCCCGCCGCCGTGTTGCGTGATGTCGTGGACCTTCTGATCTCCGGCAGCCAGCATGATTTCCCCATGATCAATCCGCAGGGCGATCTCCTTGGCTTGGTCACCCGGCAGCGGCTCATCAGCGCCCTGTCCGAGCATGGCCCACTGCACCCTGCGGTTCTCATTTTAGAAAGCTGTGAGCTACAGGTGCCAGGCCGAATGGATCTGGCCGAGGCCCTCTCTGCTCTGGATAGTTCAAGTAGCCCTGCTTTGCCGGTGATCGATCCCATCACAGGGCGTCTGATCGGTCTTCTGACGGCTGAAAATGTAGGTGAGCTGCTCATGGTGCGTGCCGCCCTGAAACGGGCATGAACTAGCTTTGCGCTTCAGGCGTCTTGCCTGTCCGTTTGTGCGATTCACGATTCGTTTTGAAATGCGTCGCCGATCCTTTCGTTCTCGCGACGCCATGAAGCCTTTCCTTCTTCTCCTTGCCCTGTGTTCTTCGCTGCACGCGGCGAAGCCGAATGTCGTCGTAATCTTGAGCGATGACTACGGCTGGGGCAGCGCAGGCTGTTACGGAGCCAACCCCGAGCTGGTGAGCACGCCAAACATCGACCGGCTGGCGAAGGAAGGGCGGCGCTTTACGGATGCGCTGACGACTTCATCGGTGTGCTCGCCAACGCGTTATTCGATGATGACGGGGCGCTACTGCTGGCGCACGTCGCTCATCAGCGAGGTGCTGGGCACGACCGCGCCACTGCACATCGAGACGACTCGGCTGACGGTGGCATCAATGCTGAAACAGCAGGGCTACAATTGCGCAGCAGTGGGCAAGTGGCACCTCGGCTACGGCACGGCGGAGAAGTGTGATTACACGAAGGAGCTGAAGCCCGGGCCGCTGGAGATCGGCTTTGATTACCACTTCGGCGTGCCGGCGAATCATGGCGACCTCAGCGGGGTCTATGTGGAGAACCACTGGGTGTATGGTTTGAACAAGGACAGCCCCTCGCAGCCGAGCCCGCCCTATGTGACGATGGGCCAGCAGAAGGGCAAAGCGGTCAAGACGCTCGATCTCAATGCCCCGAAGCGCGTGGATGAAAATGTGATGGAGACGCTGACGGACAAGATCGTGAACTGGATCGGCCAGCAGAGCGCGGAGAAGCCGTTCTTCGTCTATTTCACGCCCGTGGCCGTGCATAACCCGATCACGCCCTCGAAGGCGACCGCAGGTAAAAGCAAAGGCGGGCCGTTTTGTGATTTCATCAGCGATCTCGATCTCAGCGTGGGCCGCGTGCTCGATGCTCTGGACAAGCAGGGGCTGGCGGAAAACACGCTCGTCCTTTTCAGCAGCGACAACGGCGGCGTGAACAAGCCGGAGAACGCGAACCTCGTGCAAACCGACGCGCAGAAGGCCGGGCTGAAGCCTGTGGGACCCTTCCGCGGCGGTAAGCATGACGTGTGGGAGGGCGGCTTCCGCGTGCCTTACCTCGTGCGCTGGCCCGGCCATGTGCCTGCTGGCACGGTGTGCGATGAGACGGTGAGCATCGTCGATACACTCGCCAGCCTCGCTGCGATCACCGGTGCGGCTTTGCCCAAAGCCAGCGAAGGTGCGGAGGACAGCCATGATGTCTCCAAAGCCTGGCTCGGAGAAAAGTACGAGGGCTCGCTGCGGCCGGATGTGATCGTCCACAGTGCCGATGGCAACTTCGCGATCCGCAAAGGCAGCTACAAATGGATCGAGGGCGTGCCTGCGGACGATGTGAAGCCTGCAGCGAAGAAAGCCCATGCGGCGCAGTTCAAGCCGCAGCTCTTCGATCTGAAGAATGACATCGCCGAGGAGAAGGAGATTTCCACGCAGCATGGGGACGTGGTCAATGACCTGAAAGCGCTGCTGAACCGCTATCGCGATGGCGGTTACAGCCGTGAACTGCCGCCCGCAGGCGTGAAGCCGAAACCGGCCTTCGCTGAACTGCCGCCGCTGGCAAACGCGGAGCCGGTCGATCTCGCGAAATTCAAAGGCCCGGCCTGGACCGCGCGCGATGGAGCGATGTTTGCCAAAGCCAATGACAAGGGCGCGCCATTGACGGGTCCGGTTTCGATGAAGGACGGCGTGCTGGAGCTTCAAATCTTGCTCGGCGAAGCAGATCGGCACTCGCTGCGCATCCAAACGGCTGGGAACAAGCACAGCTTCCGCGTGGTGCTCTCCCACGCGAATCTCGACATCGCCATCAATCCGACCACCAAGGATGGGGAGACGATTCAGCTCGGCAAACAGCGCGTGAAGTTCAAATCCAGCGATTGGCAGACTCTGCGGCTCACTTTCAAAGGCGAAGAACTCACCGCTGAATTCGCCGGAGTCACCCTGAAGACGCAGCACGCCGTTTTGGCCGAAGAGAAAGCCCTGCTCAACTTCATCGCCTTTGAGGGCGAGGTGGGCTTGCGGGAGGTGAAGCTGGCGAGGTGATGCGCGGAGATTCCCCGCTCACTTAAACACCCGCTTCAGCACGGCTTTCTCCTCAGGCGTGAGGGACTCGCGCCAGACTTGCTCGCCGCCCTGGCCCTGGCTTTTCACAGCTCCGGCGGCGGTGGGGCTGGTCACGGTCTTATCGACTTCGTGTTTCCCGTCCTGGATGCCGAGCGTGGTGCCGAGCTGGGCTTTGGAGAAGTCTTCACTCTTCACACCCTCATTTTTGCCGGTGCCGAAGTTATTCTCTTCATCGGAGAGGGTGAGCGGTGCGGTGCCGGGTCCGCGAGTAATGCCGCCATTGCCTGGACCTTCGCCTTCGGGACCGGTGGCCATTCCGTCGCGGAATTTCTGGGAGGCCGCGTCGTCCTCGCCTTCACCATCGCCGAGGAAGCCTTTTCCCTGGCCGAAGCCCTCGCCCATCTTGTCGCAGGTGCCGCCTTTGTTTTTTAGAGACTCGCGGAGCTGATCGAGCTGCTCTTTGGACATGGATTTGAGGTTCTTCGGGTCGATCTGGGACAGCTCGTTGAGCAAAGAAGGATCGAGCGGCAGTGAGCCGGATTTCATCTGCTCCATCGCCTCGGCGAATTCCTTCAGCATCTGCTCCTTGGCTTGCTCGGAGAGCTTGTCGCCGTAGTTTTGCAGAGCGTTCAGGCTGCGTTCCGCGTTCGAGAGATTGCGTCCCATGTTCGCGATCTCGCGCTGGAGCTGCTCTTTGAGCGTGTCGCTGGCATTCAGGCTTTCGTGACTGAACCACTTCTCCTGCGGCTGATTGCGCAGGGCATCGAGCTTCGCCTGCTGGTCGGCTTCTGCCTCGGGCGTGATGATTTTTTCCTCCTGCAGCTTTTCCAGCCACTCGTCCATCTTTTGCCAGGCCTGCGGCTCCGCATCAGGGATCACCGCCGCCGCATCGGGCGTGATCGGCAGATAAAAAGCGGCGAGCAAACACACCGCACAAGCTGCGAAAGGTCCGCCCACTCGCGACCACCTCCAGCTCAGGCCATCCATGACGCTTTCAGGAATCTCCGGCCACGAGGCACGTCCTAGCCGCGCCACGGTCAGGGCATTGTGCAGATGAAGCTGCGCCTCCAGCCGCACCAGCGCCGCGTCCGTGCCCATGAAGTGCTTCTTTGCCAAAATCACCGCCGCACTGATGAGCACGACCAACGCACCAGCCACCCAAGGCCAGACCTGCACCATCTCCACCGCGATGCCACGCGACCTCAGCCAAACGATGCCCGCAAAGCCTAGCGCTCCCGCGCCGACAAGCCAGGGCGTGAGCATCTCCATCAGCCAGCCCGCATTCACCTTCCAAGCGGTGCGCCGCGCGAGCTTTTGCCAGCGAGTGGAGAGGATGGCTTGATCGTTCATAGGGGTGAGTGTAGCGACGGCTCTGGAAATGCCAAGTTCTGGAATTCCTGTCGCTCCCGCGCTACACCCGAGTCGTTCGCCACGTTCATCTTCCCGCTCATGAAACTGCTCCCCGCTCTTCTCCTCCTGCCCGTGCTGGCCTTCGCTCAGACGGATGCGCCGAAAAAGCCCGCCGCGAACCATCACCCGGAAGGTTTTCACGAGCTGAAGATCGGCGATGCGGCACCAGCCTTTGACCTGCTCGGCATTGATGAGGAAAAGCACACGCTGGCCGAGTATGCGGAGGCTGAGCTGCTTATGGTCGCTTTCATCAGCAATCACTGCCCCACCTCCCAGGCCATCGAAGGTCGGCTGAAGCAGCTCGTGAAGGATTACAAAGGCAAGGGGCTGCGTGTCGTCGGCATCAATCCGAATGATCCTGCTGCGCTGCGGGCGGATGAGCTCGGCTACTCGAAATACAACGACAGCTTCCCCGAGATGAAGCGCCACGCGAAGGAGCAGGAGTTCAACTTCCCTTATCTCTTCGATGGCGAGACGCAGGCCGTCGCGAAGGCCTACGGTTGCCTCGCCACGCCGCATGTCTTCCTCTTCGATAAAGAGCGCAAACTCCGCTACCAGGGCCGCTTCGATGACTCCCGCTACGCCGATGCCGCCACCGTGACCTCGCAGGATGCACGCCTCGCCATCGACGCTCTGCTTTCTGGCAAACCTGTGGCCGTGGAGAACACGCCGCCGCATGGCTGCACCACCAAATGGATCGAGAAACGCGTGTCCGTCGCTGCCGACAATGAGAAGTGGGAGAAGAGCGAGGTGCATGTCGAACTCATCGATGCCGCAGGCGTGGCCGCGCTGCGAAAGAACGACACGAAGAAGGTCCGCCTCTTCAACGTCTGGGCCACCTGGTGCGGGCCGTGCGTGGAGGAGTTCCCCGAACTCGTCGCCACCGCGCGGAAGTTCGGCCTGCGTGACTTCGAGTTCATCAGCATCAGCATCAACATCATCCACAGCGGGGACCACGTGTCGACTACGACGCGGCTCTCGACACCCTCTACGCCTCCCTCGAAGAGATCGCTGTACCCATCCGCGTACCAATCACCTCACCCCTCCGTCAACGCTTCATCCCGTCGTCCTCCGCGACGGCCACAGCCAATCCGGGGCGCTATCGAGATGACGAAGAGAGCAGTCGTGGCAGTAACACAACCGGAGGAGGAGGCAGTGAGATGATGATGCTGTCCTTGACGGAGGTGGACGAGCGTCTCGCGGCTCTGCAACGCGAGAAATTACGGTTGCGTACGTTGCTCATCAACCGTGTCTGAACTACGACGAGTAGAAT
>JAGKWZ010000153.1 GCA_021151605.1 Verrucomicrobiaceae bacterium | reverse complement strand
TCTTGGTGCTTTTCTTGGAGGGGGATGAGGAGATCGTAGGAGAGGGCTTTTTTGCGAAAGTTGCGTTTGTCGAGGGGCTCGCCCAGGACGGCCTCGTAGAGGTGCTGGAGCTGGGTGAGGGTGAATTTCGGCGGGAGCAGCTCGAAGCCGATGGGCTGGTAGGTGAGCTTGCCACGCAGACGGGTGAGCGCGGTGGTGAGGATGTCGGCGTGGTCAAAGGCGAGCGATGGGAGGTCGCTGACGGGGAACCATTTCGCCTCGGCGGCATCGGTGGCGGCGGT
This sequence comes from Verrucomicrobiaceae bacterium, assembly GCA_021151605.1. Classification (GTDB taxonomy): domain Bacteria; phylum Verrucomicrobiota; class Verrucomicrobiia; order Verrucomicrobiales; family Verrucomicrobiaceae; genus Prosthecobacter. The sequence continues at coordinate 14,148 of JAGKWZ010000153.1, read as the reverse complement.
GACGGCACCCGGTTTGACCAGCGCGAAGTAGGCGACGCTGACGACGCGCTCGCGCGGATCACGCTTCACGGTGCCGAAGGTGTAGAGCTGCTCCAGGAAGACCTCACGCAGGCCGGTCTCCTCCTCCAGCTCGCGGCGAGCGGCGTCATCGAGCGTTTCCTCGACGCGGACGAAGCCACCGGGCAGCGCCCACTTGTCTTTGAAGGGGGCCAGACCGCGACGGATGAGCAGTACCTGCAACTCGCCGCCATCGAAGCCGAAGACAACGCAGTCAACGGTGAGGGCGGCGCGAGGGTATTCGTAAGTGTGAGGCATACACTATTAAAGTGTAAAACACACACGAAGGCAAGTGGGTATTCTTTGGAATGAAATCTTCGAAGTGGGAAGACCTCCCGCGATGTCGCGAAGACGTGTATCTATGCTGTCTTCAATCAACCTGCCCTTCAGGCGGTGGATAAGAGTGAGTGAAATGAATGTCCAAAACACGTTTTGGGTGACCTACTAGTTACCATGACTCGCTTCATCGCCTGCCTTCACCTTCTCGCCATTTATACTCACGCCGCCACGCAGGCGGATGTGATCGTTTATGGAGCCACGCCAGGAGGATTCTGTGCTTCGATCTCGGCAGCGCGTGAAGGCGCGTCTGTGATTTTGTTGGAGCCGACGGCTCATGTCGGAGGCGTGAACACCGGCGGCCTTTGCTTCTCGGATTCGAACCAGACGGTGCGCAGCACGGTGCTGGGCTTGTTCGAAGAGTGGCACGCACGCATCGAAAAGGACTACGAGAAGCGCGGTGTCGCGCTGCCTTACAAGGTCAGCGAGAAAGACCACAAGCACTGGACCTACGAGCCGCATGTGGCGGCGAAGATCACTCAGGAGATGCTGAACGAGGCGAAGGTGAAGGTGCTGACAAAACGCGCACTTCAGTCAGTCAGCAAAGACGGCACGCGTATCACGAAGCTCATCACGAGTGGCGGTGAGTTTGAGGCGAAGGTGTTTATTGATGGCACCTACGAGGGCGATCTGATGGCCGCCGCAGGTGTGAGCTGGACGATTGGTCGCGAGGGTCGGAAAGAGTTCGGCGAGTCGCTGGCTGGAAAGCAGTATCCGAAGAAGAAAATGCACATGTCAGGCCTCGATGCCGATGGCAAGGCACTGCCCTTTATCACCACGACCGATCCCGGCACCGATGAAGAGGGCGATAAGAACGTCATGATCTACAGCTTCCGCCTTTGCGTGACGAAAGACTCGGCAAACCGTGTGCCCTTTCCCAAGCCTGCGAACTACGATCCGGCGCGATTCGAGATCATGCGGCGCTACTTTGCTCAGGAGAAGCGTCCACATCTGCTCTGGGATCTCTATCCCCTGCCAGGAAACAAATTCGACGCGAACAACGGCATCGGTAAACAATTCTCCATGGGCCTGATGGGAGCCTGCAATGGCTGGAGCGAAGCGGATGAAGCTGGCCGCGCGAAGATCTGGGAAGCGCACAAACAATACACCTTGGAGATGCACCACTTCCTCAGCACGGACCCCGCCGTGCCAGCCGCCATCCGCGAGGAGTATGCACAGATCGGCCTCTGCAAAGATGAGTTCGCTGATTACGATCACTGGTCACCTCAGCTCTATGTCCGCGAGGGTCGCCGTATGATTGGCGAATACATCGTCTCGCAGAAGGACATCATGGAAGAGCAAAAGAAGGACGATGCCATAATCGTGTCGTCGTTCCCCATCGACTCGCACGACTGCCAGCGAGTGGGCACTGGGAAGTTTGTGATCAATGAAGGCACTATCATGCCTTTACGCGTCCCCGGCCGCCAACACGGTTACGCCTATCACATCCCCTATCGCGCCATCACGCCGAAGGTCGCCGAGTGCTCGAACTTGCTCGTGCCTGTCGCTTTGTCCTGCACTCACGTTGGTTTCTCCTCCATACGCGTGGAGCCGACTTGGATGATCCTCGGTCAGAGCGCCGGTATCGCAGCGGCGATGAGCGCTAAACAAAACGTTGCCGTGCAAAAGCTGCCGTATCCCGCTTTGCGCGAACGATTCCTGGCGCAGAAGCAGGTGCTCGACTTGCCAATCCTCGCCGATCTGCCGCCCGAGCCAAAAGGAACAATCAGCATCGACCCAAAGACGCTTCCCGGCATCGTGCTCGATGACACGGAGGCCGAGCTGAAAGGCGAGTGGAGCCGTTCTTCGAACTTCAAACCGCACATAGGCACTGGCTATCTCCACGATGACAAACGTGGCGATGGCGAGTCCGTGGCCGTCTTCCGCTTCAAAGCACCGAAGCCCGGCAAGTATGACCTCCGCATGGCCTATTCTGCACACGAGACTCGTGCGACGAAGGTGCCGCTCACCATCGAAAGCGGTGGGCGCACGACTCTACTCACCGCTGATCAAACCAAGCCGCTACCCGCAGGTGAAGCCTTTCGCAGCATCGGCATCGTGGAGCTTGATGGCGGAACAATGATCACACTCTTAAACAAAGAGACCGACGGCTTTGTCATCCTGGATGCACTGCAGTTGCTGCCCTTCCCGTGAAAACAAAACAGCGAAGATTTTGTGTAACCGATGCCTGTGGTCGGCATTTCATGAGGCGACGCCCGTTCGCCCAAATGAAACATCTCATGATTAGAGCACTCTTGCTCACCGCAACTTTTCTATCGAGCGCAGTTTCGGCTCAAAGCCCCTTCATCGGACCGTTGCGTGAACGCATCGCCGAGCGCCGCGCGAAACCAGCTGCGGCGATGCAGCCGGTCGAGCTGAGCTATGGCAAAGACCCGCTACAAAAGCTCGACTACTGGAAGCCTTTGAAGGTCGGATCACCGCTTGTGATCTTCGTGCATGGCGGCGGATGGAAGCGTGGCGACAAGAGCAATGCCACGGGTGAGAAAAAGTCTGGGCACTATGTCCAGCAGGGCTATGCATTCGCATCGCTCAACTATCGTCTCGTTCCCAGAGCTAAGGTGGAGCAACAGGCCCAGGATGTGGCGGATGCCATCGCCTATCTCCTGGGTCGTGCGGAGTCGCTCGGTATAGATGCGACTCGTGTCGCACTGATGGGACACAGTGCAGGTGCGCATCTCTCGGCATTGGTCGGCACAGACATGCAGTATCTGAAAAAGGCCGGGCTGAGGCCGAACTCGCTTTGCGGTGTGATCCCGCTGGATGGCGCGTGCTACGATGTACCGCGCCAGATCGCGGTGGGCGGCGAGTTGATGCACGACACCTACATCGAGACCTTTGGCAGCGAGAAGGAGCGGCAGCTCGCCCTTTCGCCGACATATCATGCCGCAGCCCCAAACGCGCCTGCGTTTCTGATCCTACATGTGCAGCGTGTGGATGGCACCTCGCAGTCTCGGGCGCTTGGAGAGGCATTGAGGAAAGCGGGAACGAAAGTGGAGGTGCGCGGCTTTGATGGATACGGTCTCCAAGGTCACATCGAGATCAACCGCCGTCTCGGCGATCCTGCCTATCCTGCGACTCCAGTCGTGGATGCATGGCTGAAGAGCGTGTTCGCGAAGTGAGCGCCGCTCGCCGTTTTGCGCATTGGGCAGCGGATCAAGCGCAAGGATTGATTCTTGCCGGTTCGCGAATGCGTGACATGAAAGAATCATGCTCAGGACCGCCTGTTTTCTCTTCTTCGTATCCTCCATCCCAGCCGCCGACCTCGTTTTGAAGCCCGGGAACCTCCCCGCGGTGCTCGAACAAGCTCGCAAGGCTCCGAAACCCGTGCGCATCCTCGTCGAGGATGGTGTGCATCCGATCACGGAGACGATCACACTCGGCATAAACGACTCGCAGGTGACGTGGAGCGGCAAAAACGCCGTCTTCATGGCTGGCAAGCCGATCACCGGCTGGGTCAAAGAGGGCGCAATGTGGAAAGCCGCGCTGCCGGACAAGGCGTGGAAGTTTGAGCAACTGTGGATCAATGGCCGCCGCGCCACGTTGGCCCGGTCACCGAACAAGGGCTATCACCACATCACCGAGGCCGTCGGCGCGGGTGTGTTCCCGGATTTGAAGGAGAACATGAACTTCCACGCCTTCAGCATCCCGGCGGAGCAGTTCGAGGTGCTCAAAGCCATCCCACAGGCCGAACGAGACGACGTTTTGCTCACCGTGACGCATGCCTGGGCCGTGGGGCAGTGCCGCATCAAGGCACTGAACGACGAAGCACTCGCCGTGCAGATCAAAGGCCGGGCGCGGTATCCCTTCGTCGAGTTCGAGCCGGATCAGCGCTTCTGGATGGAGAACTACCGCGCCGCTTTGGATGCACCGGGTGAGTGGTTTCTCGATAAGGCGAAGGGAGAGGTGCTTTACCTGCCGCTGCCCGGCGAGGACATGACGAAGGCCGAAGTCATCGCGCCGGTGGTGACAAAGTTCATCGTCATGAAAGGCGCTCACGATGTGCGCTTTGCAGGTCTCTCGTTTCAATACAGCCAGCATCTGTATCCGGCGGATGGACTGCACGACGGCCAGGCCGCGACGACGAGCGATGGCTGCATCGAGATTGAGGACTCACGCGGCATTCACTTCGAGAACTGCGAGATCGCGCACACTGGCCTGCACGGCATCTGGTTCAAAAACGGCTGCGCGGACTCCTCGGTGAAGCATTGCCACCTCCACGACCTCGGCGGCGGCGGTGTGTATGTCGGCGAAACGGCCCGGCCCAATGAAGAGCGCGTGAATCATCACATCGTCGTCGATGACTGCATCATGCAGCACGGCGGACGGCTTCATCCGAGCGCTTGCGGCGTGGTCTTCACGCACACGCAGCATTGCGCGGTCACGCATTGCGACATCGGCGACTTTTACTACACCGGCATCAGCGCTGGATGGAACTGGGGCTATGGCGACACCGCCTCGCGTGAGACGCTGGTGGAGAACAATCACATTCACCACCTCGGCTGGGCTTACCTCAGCGACATGGGCGGCTTTTACGGCCTCGGCACCTCGCCGGGCACGATCATTCGTGGCAATCATGTGCATCACATCGCCAGCCATCGCTACGGCGGCTGGGGTCTCTACAATGACGAAGGCGCCACGGACACGCTGATGGAGAACAACCTCGTCCACGACACCTGGAACGCGGGCTTTCATCAGCATTACGGCTACTTCAACACCGTGCGGAACAACATCTTCGCCTTCGGCAACTCGGCGCAGATCCAGGCCAGCCGTAACGAAGCCCGCCTGCGCTTCCGCTACATGAACAACATCGTCGTGTGGGACCCCGCATCGCCCTTGCTCGATGGCGGCGAGTGGAACTGGAAGTTCTTCGACAAGATCGATCGCGGCGATCCGAAGGACAGCCTCATCTTCCGCAAAAACCTCTACTGGCCCACCGATGGCAAAATCCCCGCGAAACTCACCAAAAGCCACTTCACCTGGGAAGAATGGCGCAAGATGGGCCGCGACCGCGAAAGCCAGTTTGCCAATCCGATGTTCGAAAACATCGAGAAACGCGATTTCCGCCTCAAACCCGGCTCACCGGCCGAAAAGCTCGGTTTCAAGCCCTGGGACCTCACCTTGGCCGGAGTCCGAAAAACCGACGCGAAGTGGCAAGAACTCGCCGCGAAGGGTCACGACTATCCAACGTGGCAAAACGACGCCAAACCCTGGCCCGCGCCGCCTTACAAGGTCGATCAAAGCTTCGAACGCGCCTCAGTTGGCACGCTCGGCATTCGCAATGCCAAATACTCCACCGAAAACAAAGGCGAGAGCATCGGCGTGACCGACGAAACCGGCTCGCCCATCGGCGGAGCGTCGAAGCGCAGCCTCAAAGTGCAGGACGCCCCCGGCTTGAAACACAGCTACGACCCCGTGCTAGACATCTACCCCAAGTGGGCCGAGTCCGGCACCTACCATGTCAGCTTCGACATCATGGCCCAGCCCGGTGCCGACTGGTTCTTCGAGATGCGGAACAAGGGCGGCGAGTTCGCTGCCGGACCTTATCTCCGCTGGCAAAAAGGCACACTCGTCGCCAACAACACCGCCAGCCAAAAACTTGCTGACCTGAAACCCGGCGAATGGCTTCGCATCGACATCACCGCCACCACCGGAGCGGCGAAGTATGATGTGACCCTCACGCGAGAAGATGGCACCAAGACCAAGATTGAAGCCATCCCTTGCAAACCCACCTGGGACAGCGCCCATTACCTTCTCTTTAGCGCCCTCGGCACGACGAAGACCGCTTTCTTTATTGATAACGTGAAGCTGGATCAGCCAGAGCCTTAACCTTCTGCGACATACGATTTCGCAAAACTATTCTCCGCCACTGTCTTGCCAGCGCCCGCCGACCCAAAGCTCCATTGCTGGCGAGCTGGCCACGTCGGGGATTATCAGGACGGAGTAAGCCACGCGAAGACAAGATTGTCAGGAATCCTTCACCCCGAGGCTGGCCTCTCCGTGCTCCATCATACCTTCACACACCAGCATTCGGCGCAGGTAATCAGTGCCCCTTTCCTGGCTGCCAACCCCAACAGGAGCCCAGGACAACCCCTCCGAGGAAGAAAGCGGCGTCGGTGTGCCTGAGGTGGTCATCTTTTCGAGCTGATCCTGCACGGTACGCGTCTCCTGCCGGTAGTCCGTGCCTACATTGCCGCCCATCGCACGCTTGAGCATGAGTCGGGACATTTCCTGTTGGCGGACAGCAGGATCGGAACTGTTGAGCATGGCATTGTGTGGTGGCAGGGCGAGGTAACGCAAAAAGCCACGGGAAGTCCGTGCAATGTCTTCGACAGAGCCTTCCGCATCGAGCTCGACGCTCAGATGAGCTGCTGCGACAAATTCTTCATCCCTCCCCGTCCTGAATGCCTCCGTCCTCATGGGCTCCGAACCGAGCTTCTGAATACCTTTTTTGACGCCAAAATTGGTGAGACCCGCAAGAGACTTTTCCACCACAGTCCCGGTTACTTCTGAGCCCAGGCTGCTGACTGCGCTCCCTATCGGTGCGAACAATGGACCCATCATGGGAGACATGGCCATCCCAAAAGTCCCAATCATGGCCTGATCACTCTTCTTCTGGGCCTTGAGCTGGTAGTGGCCAGACATCGCCAGGGCTAACTCATGTGGCAGGCTGTGGGCTCCACGATCATCGGTGCGCGCACCAGCATCATGGGCAATGGCAACCATCCTCGCCCCGTGACGCTCCGCCTTTGCCCCTTCGATCAGCGCCCAAACGGGCCCTGCTATGGCATTCGGGATGATCTTTAGAAACCTGCCGCTGGAAAACCAGTCCACCATCTTGTTCCAGTAGCTCTTGGGCTTCTGGGCCTCTTTCTGCTGCTCGAGTCGGGGATCGTTGACGACATCCTTCATGGCCTTGCTCACCTCATCCCCCGTAATGGATGTAGGCGGGCGCCCCTGCAGTGCCTGAATTTTGCCACGTGGCGTGCTCAATTCCGAAAAACTGGCCTCACGCTGGAGGAGAGCCTTGGTGCCGACAGTCACCCCCAGTTCGTGACGCAGGCTCGGCCCTTTCCCCCTCAGAGCCTCACCACCCTCGGATACAGAAACCTGATGGCCAGCGAGCTTCCCCAACTGGGTCTGTTTAGTGGTGCCTTCGACATTTCCATACATGATGGAAGGCGGGGCGCTGATCGGAATAGGACTCGACATATCAAAAACTAGTTATTGCTGATTGAAGATCAACGATCTCGGCTGGATCAATTTTTGAGGGCCGAATTCAACGGGAAATCACACACGCATGAAACCTGCAACTGAAAGGCTTTCAGCATCAAAACTGCTGGTATCAGACTCGTGATCCCTCATCAACTCCCCAGACCAGCTTCTGACGCCTTGAACAAAGTCAGTCAGCTTCTTGGCAAAGACTTCGATATCCATCTGGGCTGTATCCAACGAACACCACAGCAAAACCTCACCCGTCGAGGGATCAAGCGCCAGTGAGCCACCTCTGGTCTGTGTTCCCAGGTAATTGCCGCTAAGCAACTTCCCATAGAAGGCAAGACGCCCATCGGGCGGTGTGTTGCCCACGACACTGTGCATGAGCAAACTGTGGCTCTGATCACTGTCCTCCTCAATGTCCACGCTGACATCCCCGTCAAAAACCAGTCGGCATACACCTGAATCATCGAACCGGAGCGGTCCTAGGCCGATGTGGTTACCCAATTCTCTGAGCAAATCTTGAGGGTTCATAGGGCAGCAAAAAAGTGGTTTATGCTAGGCGCGAAGCTGAAAACTAGGCACCGCTTCGCTTGGCATTTCAGCGCCGTTGAACTCAGTGTCTAGCTTCGCGCGCCAGCCTTCCAGGTGATTTACGAAGCTTTCGACCGCCTGAGTAAAGCCTGTGAAATCCATCAACTGAATATCCAGGGAACGCTCAAGGAGGATCTCATCATCTGATGTCGAGAAATGCGCTCCCCCTGTGGCGACGCCAAGGAAATTGGCCTCAAGCAGCTTCGCCATTAAATCCTCGCCTTGCACCTCAGGGTCAAAGGGCAGCACCGGAGATGAGAGATGCAGAATTCGCCCATCATCCATGGCTTCAAAATCAACGGTCAAAACCTCATCAAAAACCACACGACACAGGCCAGCATCATTCACCGCGAGGCTTGATAAGCCAATTTGGCTGCCGAGTTCATTGAGGGCATCATCGATGTTCATGGGGTTAGACGTCAATTGACTGAGAGACCTAAGATTGGGAGCGGAATGCTATTAAATCTATCCGCAGTTCACGGGTGATGCATTACAGACAATTCGCCTGAGCGACCTCAATTATTGATTCCAGATGCCGAAGGTCCGTACAGCCGGCATTCAGGCACGGACGGCTTAGTGATTCTGGACGCGTTGCAATTATTGGCCGAGTAAGTTCAGCCTGATGAATGCCACCATGAAGCTCCTCCCTCTTCTTTTCCTCACGACGCCTCTTTTTGCCGCCGAACCCGTCGCCACGGTCACTGACACGCCCGGACTCGTAGCGTTTTGGGATTTCTCAAAACGTGAAACCGATGGTGCCAAACGTTTCACGGCGCATGTGCCTGCTGGAGCCACGACGGACTACCCGCTCGATGCCGCGAACTACATCAGGGACTACTGGGGCGCGGGTCGTGAGGCGACGTATGCCGACTTTCCGCAATTAGGTCGTGGGCCGTTCGGGAATGCCATTCGCATCGTCAAAGAAACGGATGCGGACTTCCGGCCCTTCCTCTTCGTGCCTCGCTCGCGCCTGCACGATACGCCGCTCGACATCAAGGGCGCTGGCAAGTCGGTCACGGTGGTCGTGTGGGCCATCCGCGAGAGCGGGAACCACGCTCTGGCGGGCATCTGGCATGAAGGCACCGATTTGAAGGAGAAGACGACGACCACCATTGCGAAGGTGGAGCGTGGTCAGCGGCAATACGCGCTCTTTGCCGGTCTGAACAAGCAAGGCAGCGCCTGCGGTCATGTGTCCGAGAACGGCGCAAGTTCATTCCTGAACAAATACGCGCTCCACAAATGCAACGCCGCCAATCTCTCGCCCGAAGTGCCGGCCGATTCACCGGCCGAGGTGCTGGATAAATCGTGGCAGTGCTTTGCGATGACCTTTGATCATGAAAAAGACGAACTCACTGGCTGGCTGAACGGCGTGTCCGGCGATCGCTGGCTCGACAACCCGAAGAACGACAAGCTCATCTCCTCCGCCTACAATGCCTACATGCAGGGCCACTACGCGAAGCTCCCCGGCAAACAAGACGGCGAGGACGAAACCTTCCCGAAAGACCAATACTACAATCCACCCGAAGCCGAGCCGCTGAGCGTGAAAGTGCTCCGCGAGTCCGCCAACGAACGCGTTGAGCTGCGCGAGCATCGCTTCACCAAGATCGAAGTGACACTGCGCGGCGGCAAAGAGGTCGCCCGTGATCTGGTGGCGCTGCGCCTGAATCCCTGGTGGTATCCGCATGACCTCTACTCGCCGAAGGACGCGCAAAGCGGCGGCCCCTTCACCATCGGCCGCGTCATCCACAGCTCACGCGGCGTCGGCTTCACGGGCTGGATCGGCGGCGTGGCGGTGTTTGATCGGGCGTTGAGCACGGGGGAGCTGGGTAAGCTGGCGGCGTTGCGGGCTTTATGAGTTGGGGTGAGTTTGATGACGCCTGCTATTCGTATTCTCGGGTCAGTCGGTGAGTGGGCTGCACAAAACGTAACTTTTTTCGGCAAATGAAGCCGTGAGACGGGAGGTATGATGTGAAGCCACCATGCCGCCACCGCCAGACCATCCTCCTCACGACCAGTTTCTCCGCCTTTACGCGGAGCATGAGGTGGCGTTGCACACGTTTGTTCGGTCCATGCTGCCCACGCGGGAAGAGGCATCGGAGGTGATGCAGGAGGTCATTGTCATCCTGTGGCAGAAGTTCAGCAGCGTGGAGGATTTTCGGCCCTGGGCCTTCGGGGTGGCGCGGATCGCGGCGTTGAGGCATCTGGAGCGCCGAAAGCGTGACCGGCATGTGTTTGATGACGACTTGGTGAACCGCCTCGCGGACCTGGCGCTGGCGCAGGAGCCGCTGCATCTATCGGAGCGCGAGGCCCTGGACGGCTGCCTGCATAAACTTCCCGCCGCACAGCGCGAGCTGGTGCTCACCGCTTACACCAAAGGCACCCGCATGGATGATCTCGCCACGCAGCGCGGACAGACACCGATGGCACTCTATAAACTGCTCCACCGCATCAGGCAGGCCTTGCTGGACTGCGTGCAGCGCACACTCGCACAGGAGGAACACGCATGAACCCAGACTGGCACGATCTCATTCAGCGGCACATGGCCGGACTAACTACGGACGATGAAGCCGCCGCGCTTCAAGAGCTGCTCAAAAAAGACGACAACGCGGCACGCTTGTATCTGCGCTACACGAATCTCGATCTGGCTCTGGAGTCCAAGGCTTCGTCGATGGACGCAACACGCGAGTTGCTGACAGCACCCGCGACGATCCGCTCTCCTCGCTGGCTCTCCTGGCGTCCGCTAACCGCAGCGGCGGCAGGGATTATTTTTGGGATGTTCTGCACGTCGGTGGTGTTTGGGTATGTGGCCCAGCTGGCGGCGGTGAAAAAGATGCCGCTTCTCGTTTTCGATGCGGGCTTGGACGATGCAAAGCAACCGCTCAAAGATGGGCTGCCAGATCATGTCGGGCAATGGGGCGTAGATTCCGCCAAGATCCTGGCGGCGGAGGCGAACGTGAAGCCTCTTCTAGGCTCACACATGCTGCGGCTGGAGCCCATTCCGCGTGAGAAAAACGTGAAGAATCACACCTCGCGAGCTTACCAGGCGCTCGATCTTCGTTCACAGACCATGCCACTGCTGGGCGAAGATTCCGAGGTGGAGGTCACCGCTTCGTTTTGCTCCATCAACAGCGACACCAGCTCGCGTTATCTGATTCGTGCCATCGCGCTGGATGAAGCGCCGGAGGCCGCCATGAAGGGCTTCTGGTCGAAGGTGGAGAGCGATGGCGTCGTGTCCCAATCGCAGCGTTTTGACACGCTGCCCGGTAAATCGGGCTGGCACACCTTTTCCATGAAGCTGCGCCTGCCGCCGGGCTCGCAGACGCTGGTGCTGATCTTCGGCGCAGTGCCGCCAGAGGGCACTTCGCGGCCCGCATTGGTTCACTACCTTGATGATGTGCAGGTCTCGCTGCTCACCCCACAACCCCTTCCATGACCATGCAAAACTCCCCTCTCGCCACTTCCAACCGCCGCCATTTCCTCCGAGCCACCGGCATCAGCATGGCGCTGCCCTTGCTCGAATCGCTCGGCGGACGTGTTTTTGCTCAAAACGCCGCCGTGGGCAGTCTCGCGGGCAAAGCGGTCCATGCCGAGCGGCCGATGCGCATGGTGTGCATTGGCAATTTGCTCGGGTTTTATCCGCCTGCCTTCTTCCCGACGAAAACAGGCGCGGATTATGAACTGCCCGAGTCCGTCGAGGTACTGAAGCCGCATCAAAAAGACTTCACGCTCTACTCAGGCCTCGATCATGGCATCAAAGGCGGCCACTTTGCCCACCGAGGATGCCAAAAGCCTCGCGGCGTCGATGGACCGGCTCGATGTGAAAGGCTCCATCCTCGATGCGGTGAATGGCGATGCGAAATCACTCCAGCGCCACCTTGGCCAGCGAGACAAAGAGAAGCTCGATGAGTATTTCACCTCTGTGCGTGACGTGGAGAAGCAGATCGAACTGCGTCGGAAGTGGGCGAGTGTGCCCAAGCCGGAACCGAAGATGCAGGAGCCCAAGAACCGGGATTTTGTCTCCGACCTGCCGGTGATGTATGACCTCCTTGCCCTCGCCTTGCAGACGGATTCCACCCGCATCGCCACCCTGGAGATCGGCGGTGATTTTGAAGCTGCCGCCTTCGGCTTGAGCGGAGGTTATCACGGCCTGTCGCATCATGGACAGCGTGAAGAGGCCATCAAAGGGCTGATCAAAATGGAGCGCTATCAGGTGGAGCAGTTCGCCAAGTTCCTCACCAAGCTCAAATCCATTGAGGACGGCACAGGCACGCTGCTGGATCATTCCATGGTGCTCTTTGGCAGCGGCATGGGGAACGCGAACTCGCACACGAACAACAACCTTCCCCTCATTTTGGCCGGTGGCGGCCTCAAGCACGGCGAGCACAAGGCTTACCCTGCCAAAGGCGAAGGCCGGCAGATGCTGTGCAATCTGTATCTGTCCATGCTGCATCGCTTCGGTGCGGAGGTGGACACCTTCGGCACCAGCACGGGAACTCTGATTTAGCCGGTAAAAGATTGGCGGTAAAAAATTCAGAAGGCGCTCATCTTTAACCGCCCATTTTTGCCGGCCAAAAACTCATCCAAGCCATGCCGATCCATCGCTCCACCGAAACCATTCGCCCGACTCAATCCGAGTTCGGCCAGATCGCCTACGATGTGATGGACTGCGTCTATGCCATCCACAACGACTTCGGCCGCTTCTTCGATGAAGCCGTCTATAAACGTGAACTCGCCGACCGCATGCCCGGCATGGAGTTGGAACTCCCCATCACCCTCACTCACAGCACCTTCTCCAAACTCTACAAACTCGATGTGCTAGCCCACAAGCGAGGCATCTTCGAGTTTAAAGCGGCGGAGAGCATCGTCTCTCGTCATCGAGGGCAAACTCTCAACTATCTACTGCTGTTTGATCTCCCTCACGGTAAAGTCATCAACGTCAGACCTGAAAGTGTTGGCGATGAGTTTGTGAATTGCCATGCAAGGCTCGAAGAGCTGAAGAGCCCAGCTATCGAGACGGTCAACTTTGCTCCCTCCGTCGCCGGAGCCGCTTTCTTCCACGATCAACTGCTCGCCATGATCCACGACTGGGGGTCCGGGCTTGAGACTGGACTTTATGAAGAGGCTCTGACTCACTTCCTCGGTGGTGAGGAGCAGGTTCTGCTGCCGGTGCCAGTGATGGGGGCAAAGGGGCACTTGCATGACCAGAAGATGCGTCTGCTAGCACCCGATGTCGCCTTCAAGCTCACCGCCTTTCCTAGTCGTCAGGAAGCATTTGAAAACCATGCACGCCGTCTTCTCCAGCACACCAATTTAAAGGCCATTCATTGGGCCAATCTAACTCATCATCATGTCACCTTCACGACCATTCGCTGACTTCTCTGCCGGTAAAAAATTGGCGGTAAAAGATAAGAACTGGTTTCCATTTTTTACCGGCAATTTTTTACCGGCTAAAATCCTGTTCTTCTTGTTTTATGCCTTCCATCTTTGTGGCAGCCCCGCTGAGTTCCTCGCCACCTACTGCAACGACTGCCATGGTGCCGAAAAACAAAAAGGAGACCGCCGTTTCGACACGCTCGCGCTTCCCGTGGCCAAAACGGACACGCTGATCGAACTCAAAGACATCCTCGATCAGATCAATCTCGGCGAAATGCCGCCGAAGAAGTCGAAACAGCCTTCTTCCGATGAACAACAAGCCTTCATCAAGCAAATCACCCAGGAGCTTACCAAAGGCCGCCAGGCACTCGCCAGCACCGGTGGCAGCACCGTTTTGCGGCGGCTGAATCGCACGGAATATCTCCACACCATCAGCGATCTCTTCGCGCTGAACATGGCGGCGTTTGACCCGACGACGAAGTTCCCGCGCGATCAATCCGCCGAGCACATGGAAAACCTCGGCGATGTGCTGCAAACCTCCGGTTACCTCCTCGA
>JAGKWZ010000495.1 GCA_021151605.1 Verrucomicrobiaceae bacterium | reverse complement strand
GATCATGGCGATGCTTTGCACCGTCTTGCCGAGACCCATGTCGTCTCCGAGCACGCCGCCGCGCCCGCTTTCTGCCAGGGTGGTGAGCCAGCGGGTGCCGAGAAGCTGGTAGGGGCGCAGTTTGGGGCCGAGATCGCCGAGGCGTGGCAGAAGGTCAGCTTCGTCGATGAGCTTCGAAGGCGTGGCAGAGTCTCCAAGGAAGTAATCGGCATGGAGGCCGCTGATGCGTGCACCGTCGGCGGTGAGCTGGAGCGGGACATCGCGTAGCGTGTCTTCGAACTCCTCCACTCCGGCGAGGTCGAGCAGGTAGCGTTTGCCATTCTTCGCCGTGAGGCTGCGCTGGCCGGAGCGAACAAGGCGGAGCACCTCTGCGCGCGGCAGCCTGAAGCCATCGGGCGCTTCATAGGCGAACTCCATTGCCAGCCAGTCCTGACCACTGCGGCGGTCATCATCGGCTTCACGGCGGTGGATCTGTGGAGTGATGCGCGCCACGCCACGGGTGGCGGCGCGCCAGCGATCACCTTCGATCACTTTCATCTCACGGCGCAGGCGCGGGAGGTCGGTGGCGTAGAGTTGTAGGACAGACTCAGGTTTCGAGAGCTTCCAGACCAGGGTGTGCCCACTGGCCTCGACTCGTGTGCCAAGCTGGAATCCGAGCGACTCCATGAGTGCCATGAGGCGGGCTTCTTCGGATTCGTTGCGTAAGTAAAAAAGGCCCGCCGTGCTGGTGTCCTCAAAGGGGAACAACGTCTCCGCCGCACAGTGACGACCGCTTTCGCCTACGAGCCAGTCTTTGCCGCCAAATTCGGCGCGCAGCACCGCCTCGACCGCCTGGAGTGAGCCATCGAGATGCAGCGTGAAGGTGCAGGGAACGGGCGCGCAGTGGAAGTGCTCCAAACCTGCACCGCGCAGCTCGAGCTGGAAGGCATCGTTTAAGGCATCCCGCTGGGAAATCAGCCAGCGCAGGGGGCGGCGGGTGGGCAGCTCACGCAGCAGGGTCTCGCACTCGGTGCCGAGTGGTGGAAGTTGGAAAAGACTCTGCGTCTCGCGGCAGAACCAAGTGCCGCTTGGGCGCGTCTTGATCAGCGGAAGCTGGCCATCACCGGCAAAGCGCAGGCTTACTTCACGCTCTCCTGGCTTTGACTCTGCTGTGATCAGCAGACGAACGGGCTCACGAGCGATGCTAAGTGGTAATCCACCACCGCTTGGCTTGCCCGCGATCACTCGCGGATGCTCGGCGGCGCTGCGGAGGAAGGCATCAAATGCGGCACTCGGTAGCGACATCGGTGCGCTTTGATTGCGGACGCCTTTCTCAGCTAGCCAGGCAGCCAGGAGCGACTCCTCTGCCTCACCCCCTGGTGAATAGCGGACATAGGCTCCCACGGGCTCACGCATCGTCCCCGTAAGTAAATTTTCCGGCAGGAAGATGGTGTAGCTGCCGGGGACTTTTAGCGCAGTCGGGGTGATGCGGGGAGCTGGAGGCGCAGAGACGGGTTTTTTCTCCGTGTCTCCCTGCCTCCGCGTCTCCGTTTCTTTCTTCGGACCTCGCAGATGCATGAGTACCACGGCGAGGGCATGTTCACAGATCATCCCGCGCCTAGCCGTGGGGCAGGTGCAGAGATTTTCGACATCCGTGCGGGAGGTAAAGGTCAGTCCAGAGGCAAACTTGGTCTTGCCGCCGCCGGCCATACCTCTGATCCGGCCCTTCTCGGCACTTTGAACTGTAACATGTCCGCCATCCACGAGGGCACGCGCGGCCTTCATGGCCTGCCAGCCACCGATCTCTCCGAGCCATTTCTCCGTGATTTCCATTTCTTTCTGGCGCGGTGGATGGTTCCTCTTCAAACTCGCGTCAAGACACATATGAGGATCGTTGCCATCACCAATCAAAAAGGAGGCGTGGGAAAGACCACGACCGCCATCAACCTCGCCGCCTGTCTAGCTCAGCTAGGAGTGCGTACGCTGCTCATCGATCTCGACCCCCAGGCAAATGCGACCAGCGGTCTCGGGCTCGCCCAGGAGGATGGTGGAAGCCTTTACTCAGCGCTCGTGCTCGGCACCGATCCCCACACAGCCATTCGCAGCACCCGCATCCCAAACCTTTCCATCATCCGCTCCCATCAGGAGCTGGCAGGCTGTGAGATCGAGCTGGCGCAAAACGGCAATCATCTGGCTCGTCTCAAGGAGGTGCTGGAGCCTCTGCGCCAGTCGAATCACTTCGACTACATCCTGCTCGACTGCCCGCCATCACTCGGAGTGCTCATGACTTCCGCGCTCGCTGCGGCGGATGAATTGCTCGTCCCTCTCCAGTGCGAATACTTTGGTCTCGAAGGTCTGGGCAAGATCGTCGGTGTCGTCCAGCAGATCCGCGACTGTGGAGCCAATCCCAACCTGCTGCTCGAAGGCATCGTCATGACGATGTACGACTCACGGGCAAATCTCTCCCAGCAGGTGGTGAGTGATGTGAAGAACTACTTTGCCGAAATCATCTACAACGCCGTCATTCCCCGCACGGTCCGCCTCGGCGAAGCACCGAGCTTTGGCAAAGCGATCATTGAGTATGAGCCAGCCGGGCGAGGCGCTGCCGCCTACCGTGCGCTGGCTGAGGAGTTC
>JAGKWZ010000152.1 GCA_021151605.1 Verrucomicrobiaceae bacterium | reverse complement strand
TCACCCGCAGAGTGGTTACCCCTCAAGGACTCGAACCTTGAACAACAGAGTCAGAATCTGTTATGTTACCATTACACTAAGGGGTAGCTGTGTGGCGGAAGGGTGGATTAGTTACACGCTTCAGCGGGAGTGCAAGGGCTTGTTCGGCTCACTTCAACCCGAACTCCACGAGTTCGGGTTCAAAGAGTACTTCGGGAACCAGGGAGCCGGAAACGGGGGAATGGCCACCGCCCTGTGATTTTGGCCTTCCCCCGTGGGGGAAGGCGCTGGAGGACGTGGGTGAGGCCATTCCCCCATGGGGGAAGAGCCTTCGGGACGCGGGAAAGGTGGTTCCCCCGTGGGGGAAGAGGCTCGGGAGCCTTCCCCAGCCACTTCCACAGCGGGGGAGTGGCATTCCCGACATAGGAAAGGCCAATCCCCAGCGGGGGAATCACCTTCGGGACGGCTTTTTGGCATTTCCCCCGTGGGGGAACCGCGTTGGCCGCGTTCGGGAGGGCGTTACGCGGGTTTCGAGCTGTTTTCGGGGGTATCCATCCTGCCATGATCCATTCGTACTCCTGCTCACGACCTTACTCTCAACCCCTGAGGGAGGGCGTGGAGTCGAGAAGAGCAAGAACAGGAGTAAGATGGCTGATCTTCATGCTCACTTCCCCAGCAAAAACGCGATCAAGTCGCTCATCAGCTCCTTCGTGATCGCGGCCTCAAGGCCGTCGGGCATGAGGGTGCGGTCGAGGGACTTCATGTCTTTGATGGCGCTGCGGGAGATCGTCTCCTTGGCTCCACCCATCAATGCGAGGACGATGGTGTTGCTGGATTCGCTTTGGATGAGGCCGCTGAGGGGGCGGGCGTTGTTTGCGTCGGAAATTTGGGATTGGCTTCCCAAAACGCCGTGGCATGATCTCGTCATGCAATACGATCCAGCAGACGAATGGCAGGAGTGGTTCCGACTCGGGCCACTTGAGCGCTGGAATGAAAGCATGAAACTGTGGGCGCAGTACCTCGCCCAAGGAGGCAGCCTTGATCCCGAACCCGATTCACAAAGTCCTTTTAACTTTCCAGAGCTGCAAGGTTCGCGCCCTGTTGATGGGCGGTCAGGCCTGCGTGTTTTACGGCGGGGCTGAACGCCATGCCGCGACAGCGGCAATAGCTTAAGCGAAGCCTAACTGCGTAGCCGAAGGCAATTTAGTCGAGATACTGACTTTGCGATCCTAGCGGACGAGGCGAATCTCGCCCGTCTCGCGGAGGCCATGCGTGAACTGGAAGCCGATGTCATCGCGGTGCCGCCTTTCTCCATGCAGCATCTTTTGGGAGGTCATGCCGTGCATTATCGCTGCCAGCACCCGGAGGCCAAAGGCATGCGGGTGGACGTGATGGCGCGGATGCGCGGTGTGGATGCCTTCGAGGCCCTTTGGGAGCGTCGCACCACCTTGGAAGGCGCGGACGGCACCCTTTACGACCTCTTGTCCTTTCCAGACCTCGTGCAGGCCAAGAAAACCCAGCGTGACAAGGACTGGCCGATGATCCGCCGCTTGATCGAGGCCGACCACGCCGCCTGCGCGACATCGCCGACTCCCGCGCAGATTCGTTTCTGGCTGGCGGAATGCCGCACGCCGGAACTGCTTATCGAACTGGCCCGCATGCATCCCCAATTAGCCAATGAGCAATCTCAGCGGGAAGCCATGCAGGCAGCCCTCCGAGGCGATGAAGCGGAAGTTCAGACCGCCTTGGAAAACGAAGAGCGTCGCGAACGCCAGGCCGACCGCGACTACTGGCTGCCCCTCAAGCGCGAACTGGAGCAGATGCGGCGTGGGTGAATTCATCGAAATGAGCCCCGATCCCGTCGATTCCCGCCGCCAGCTCTACACCCTCAGCCCCCAAGTCCAAGTCCGCCGCAGCGACGCCGGAGCCGTCGAGATGGATTTCGGCTGCTGCGTTTTGCGGATGGCGGGGGCGGTGGTCATGCCCAACGTCGGATCAAGTATCCCAAGCAAAGCCCGACTATGAGACCTGGGCCAGCGAAACAGGCAAACATGTAAAGCAGCCAGTGACCGAGGCTTTGATGCCTTCGCGCAACAAAGGGGGCGGAGAGGATGTCGCCCAAAAACACTACCAGCAGCCCGGGACTCGCGAGAATAAAGAAGGCCCATGACGGGAGGCGCTTTTGCTTCTGGGCAACGACTCTTTGCCGGTGTTCGTCTCGGGTCATCGGAGCCATAGCAGGATCAGGTATATAAAGCCACCAATCACCCCTATGGCGATAGCTACGGCCACTACATTCTCGAGTGGCATCACAAGACTTGATGGCTTCTTTTTTTCGGAGTTCATGATACTGCCTTCCAACGAGAGGCTCTGTTCCACAATCGTGGACGAAATCTCTTACCTCCCCAGCAAGAACGCGATCAAGTCGCTCATTTGCTCTTTGCTGATCGCGGCTTCGAGGCCGTCGGGCATGAGGGTGCGGTCGAGGGACTTCATGTCTTTGATGGCGCTGCGGGAGATCGTCTCTTTCGCTCCGCCCATCATGGCGAGGACGATGGCGTCGCTGGTTTCGTTTTGGATTAGGCCGCTGAGGGTGCGGCCGTCCTTCGTCTCGATGGCATAGGCGCTCCAGCGGGCTTCGAACATGCGGTTGGGGTCGAGGATGTCGCTGAGGAGGCCTTCGGGGGGCTTCACTTTCACGTCGGAGAGCGGCGGGCCGACATCGACGCCCATGTTGCCGTGCTTGTGGCAGGTGATGCAGATGGTGGCAAAGAGTTGCTGGCCTTTTTTGGCGTCGCCGGGCTTTTTGGCGGCGTCGAGGTAGCTGGTGACGACCTTGGCGCGGTCGGTGTTGGCCTCGCCGAAGAGCTTCTTGGCGAGTTCGGCCATTTCGCCTTTGCCGCGCTGGTAGGCCCAGCGTTTTTCGACATCGACCCACGCGGGCGGGAACTCGCCTTTGTCCATGCGCTTGAAGAGTTCGAGCGCGGTGGTGGCGTTGGCGGTGAGGATGGTCACGAGGTCGCGTTTCAAGGCAGGACCGGCTTTGGGCAGCAGGTCGTAAATGAGCGGTGAGGTGCTGGTCGCGCTGAATTTCTTCAACAAGGCCACGGCGGCGGCGGTGAGTTCGGTGGGCTGGTTGCTGGTGAGCAGGTTCTTCATCACCGGCTCGACGGCGGCCCATTTCCGCGAGGCAAGCAGCGGCAGCACAGCGAGGCGCTGATCGAGCGGGGCTTTCGAATCCGCGACGATGTCGTCGATCTTGGATTGCAGTGCGGCGATCTCCTTGGCGGCGTCTTCGTGGCCTTTGGGGAGCTTGGCGAGGCCTTGGAGCAAGGCGGGCTTCCACCAGAGGAGTTCGCCGGGTTGTTTTTGAAGAAGCGTGAGCAGCGCCGTGATGTCGGCCGCATCGCCATCGGCAAGCGAACCGGCGGCGAAGGTGCGGAAGGTGTCGCTCTTGGTGGCGGAGAAGTGGCTGAAAAAGCCATCGCCGAGTTGGCTGAGGATGCGGCCCATGTTCTTCGATGAAGCGCTGGCGACCGCTTTTGCGATCCAAGCATCATCGGGAAATCGAGCCAGAAGAAGACTGCCCAAGGACTCCGTAGTTGATGGATCGGATGTGGTCGCAGCAAGGAAGGCGGTCATTGCTGTTTCAGCCTCGCCCTCACGGACCCACTTCTCACTGAGAGCTTGGGGAAGCTTGGAGCGGCCAATCAACAACATGCGGGCACGCAGTCGGGTTAAAGCGGCATCCTTTGAGCCTTTTTCAATCAGAGCCTCTTTGATACTCGCTGGGGCCGTCTTGGCGAATTGATGTGCTCCACTGTCGATGCCTGCGTAAGTGGCGAAGAAGTGGAAAATTCCAGTGCCGGACAACTTGTCAGCAGCTTCCCAGAACTTAGCGGCTTCAGCAGGTTCAAGCGTGTCGAATGGGCAAAAAGGAGCTTCGATTTGTGAACCTTGGAATTTCGGACCAAGGGTCTCAATTAACAACCTCTGCGCCGTCTCACGCTGCCAGGCGTTTTCATGGCCAAGCCAAGCCACGAGGTCTTCGATCTTCGTTGGGGCGGGTTCGATGCGCGGCTTGTAGCTTGGCTCTCCAGAGCCGAGAGCGGGGGCTTTGGGACGTTCGGACTCGGCTTTGGAAAGCCGAGCTACGGGCACCACACGCCAAATCCGACCATGATTCTCGCCTTGGCGCATGTCGTGGGTTTTGACGAACTCCTCGGGGAAGAAGCGGGCGTGGTCGATCCAGCGGCGGTAGATGTCGCAGATGTAGATGGCACCGTCGGGGCCGGTGGTGAAGTTCACGGGGCGACTCCATTCGTCGCTGCTGCGGAAGAACTCGGTGCGGTCGCCGACACGTGTGGCTTTGAGCGAGGCGCCGTTCGGCTCGACCTTGTAGCGGGTGACGAGCTGGCCGGTGGGATCGGGGACGAAGACGTTGTTTTTGAGTTCGGGCATCAAGTGGCCACGATAGACGCCGAGGCCACTGCAGGCGGTGTTCGTGCCGGCGTGGGCGTCGGCGGTGGTGTGGGTGATTTGCAGCGGATAAACGCGGGTCTCCGCGCCGGGCGTGGCGATGTCTTCATGCACCTGCGTGATGCCGGCGTGCGGATTCCGCAGCATGGCCTCGTAAGGCATGACGGTGAACATGAGCGGGTTGCGGTTCGAGCAGTAGAAGTGATGGCCGTAGTCGTCGAACGCGCCGCCGTATTGGCCTTTGCCGCCGGTGGGCGTGATCTCGCCGGTCTTGGGGTTCCATTTGAAATTGGAGCCGGCGACGGATACCGAAGAAGATGGAGGATGGACGATAGAGGATGGAGGCTGAGCTCCTGCGGCTTGATCTATCTTCCCTCCTCCATCTTCCATCTTCGGATTGGCTGGGTATATTTCGCGGGCATCAAGGCCGTTGTTGAAATGCACGCAGCCATCGGGACCCCAGCGCGGGGCGCTGACTTGGAGCTGGCTGTGCTTCGGATTGAAGCCGCGGATGAGGGGCTTGATGAGGTCGGCCTTGTTGTCGCCGTCGGTGTCTTTGAGGAAGAGAATCTGGCTGCGAGTGGTGGCGATGAGGCCGCCGTCGTAAGGGAGCAGGCCCTGCACATTGTCCATGTGGTCGGCAAAGGTCACGGCCTTGTCCATGCGGCCGTCGCCATCTTCGTCGGTGAGGAGTTGGATGCGGGAAAGCCAGGGATCGCCGGGATTCGGCGGGCCGAGCGGGTAGTCGCGCATGTCGGCGACGAACATGCGGCCTTTGTCGTCCCAAGTGGCCTCGACAGGATCGAGCACGAGCGGCTCGGCGGCAACGAGCTGGACCTCATACGGGCCGTCGAGCTGGATGCGCTTCATGCTTTCTTCGGGCGAAAGGGCTTCGCTTTGACCATCGCGCACCGCGCCGATGTCGCTGCCGCCGCTGGCCTGGATGGCGGACCATTTCTCTTTGAACTCGCCGAGCGGATACAATTCATAACGACGCACGATCATCTCAGCGCCCTCGGTCTGCAGCAGCACCTTGCCCTCGCTTGGTTTGCAATCGAAGGCCGAATTCACCATCGCGCCGTTGACGAAGTATTGCAGCGTGTCGCCCTTGGCGATGACTTCGAGGCGGTTCCACTCGCCGCTGGGGCTTTCGACATCGTTTTTGCCGCGGAAGCCCACGGTGTCGCTCCAGTCTTCATCGCGGCCTTTCCAATTGATGCGGCCTTTGGTGACGGTTTGGCGTGGGGAGCCTTGTTTCCAAATCTTCTCCTTATCGCGGTCGAGCACGAACTCGGCGGAGAGCGACGTGGTGAGTTCAGTGCCATCGGCGAGCTTTGGCGAGAGCACCAAGATGTCACCCACACCGCCCTCGATGATCTGCGCCTCAATGCTAGCCATCCAGGTGTCGCTGTAGGCACCGTGCGGGCCGTAGGCGTGGAGGAGGATGCCGTTGTCCTTCGCTTTCTTTTCGCGGGCACCCCAAGTCTTCGTACCCCATTTGAATTCGATGACGAGATGGTAGTCGCGGTAGTTTTCCTTCGTGGCCACATAGCCATAGCCGCGTCCGCTGATGTTGAAGGTGCCATCTTTGGCAAAGGTCCAGATGTCTTTGGGATCATCGTGGAAATCCATCTTGGGATTCACGTGATGCTCGACGTTGCCCGACTTGATGACCTCAAGGAGGTCCACTTTTTGAGTGACCGGCTGGGCTGCTAGGACAGATGCGACGGATAGGACCGAGAGGGCAAAGGGAAGAGGGCGCATGAGACATGTACGCCGACGCGGCGACGCTCTACTCCTCGGAGAGTCTTGAATGCGCGTATTATTCTGCCCGGCGCGGTTCAGAGCATCTCGCGAATCTTTGCCGCGATGGCGGGAGCGAGCTTGGCGTGCTCGCTGGCCTCTAGGTGGATGCCATCGACAGGGCTGGTCTGCACGATGTCCTGGCTGTTCAGGTAGGCACAGCCGAGCGCGGCGGCGAGAGCCTCGTAGTAACGCGGGAACTGCTGGCTGCGGGCGATGCCGTTGGGGATCTTGGCCGCGAGGTCAGGCAGATGGGAGAGATCACCGATCTCCGGCGGGCAGACGAGGAGGAGCTTTGGCGGGCGGTTGTCCGGTCCGGCAGTGCTGGTGAGGATCATGCGCGCGAGGATGCCCGCGCCGTTCGCGATCTCGCCGGGCGGGAGATTGTAGAGGCTCTTCAGGTCATTGGTGCCAAGCATCAAAACGACGATGTCGATGGGCTTGTGGCTTTCGAGGCAGGCGGGGAGGTAGTCCCTGCCGTTGCGGCAGACATTGAGTGGATCGTCATGCACGGTGGTGCGTCCGTTCTGCCCCTCTTCGATGACGCGGAAGTCGGCCCCGAGCTGCTGCGCAAGCAATCCCGTCCAGCGCACCCCGAGTGGATGCCGACGTGGGAAAGGCGCGTTGATGAAGGCGGGATCAAAGCCCCAGGTGTTGGAGTCGCCGAAGCAGAGGATGGTGGTCATGAGCGGAAATCTGAAAGCAGAGAGCTGAGGGTAAATCAACCGTGGTTCATTTCTTCTGCGGAGCCGCATTCTTCTTCGCGTCATCCATCTGCTTTTCCAGCGTCTCGGTTTTCTTTTGGAGCTGCTGGATCTGATCCCAGAGGTTCTTGAGTTCGGCGGGACTGGTGAGGCTGGCTTGCAGGGTCTGCACGGACTTGGCAGCGGCTTCGCGGACGGGATCGTGGAAGGGGCTGACACTCGGCGCGGCGAGCGGCTCCAGCACGGCAAGCGCGCGGGGATCACGCAATGCGCCGAGTGACTTCGCTGCGGCAGTGCGCAGCCCTTCACGCGGGTTCGTGAGCTGCTGAACGAGGAAGGTGCGGACATCATCGCTCGCAGGCTGGGCTTCTCTTTGCCGCGCGAGAAAGGCGAGTGACTCCAAAGCGGCGGCGTAGTCGCGCGTGCGGAAGTCGAGCGGTGTCTCGCGCAGGCGTTTCAGGATGGCGGGCACGGTGCTGGCATCGTCCTGCGCGCGCAGAGCCTGGATGGCGGCGGTGGCGACGGCGTTGTTGAAGGACGTGGAGGTCAGCGCTTTCACCAGCTCGGCGCTGATCGCGGCATCGCCAGGACGCGTGCCCCAGCTTTTGACGATGGCGGCGAGGATGAGCGGATTCTTTTCCTGACCGGCATGGGCTTGCAGCGCTTTTTGGCAGTCGGGATGCGGGATGCTGGCGAGTCCCTGCACGACGGCGAGTCGGACACGAGCGTCTTTTTGATCCGCGAGCAGGCCGGTCAAAGCGGCACGTGCTGCCGGACCGGCGACCTTCGAGAGCGCCATGGCGGCCTCTTCCTGGACGGCGTGGAAGGCGTCCCCCCGCACGAGTTTCGTGAGCTTGTCGATGCTGGCCTGATCATCCCGTTTGCCAAGCTGGCGGACGGCAAGCAGACGCCCGATGACATCGCTGGTGAGCTGTTCATCGAGCATCGGGCCGGGCGGGGTGAAGTCGATCTTCGCGAGCACGGTGTAGTCGGGATCGATCCGCGCGAGCGTTGGCTGCGCGGGCAGGGCGAAGTAAAAATCACCCGCCGCTTCGTGCACATCCATGGTGAAGCGCAGCGGCTCCTTCTGGCCTTTGATCGTGAAGGCCACGGGCAGCGGCACGCGGAAGAGCCGCACCTGCTCCGTGAGCTTCTGCGTCTGGCGCACGCTGATCTTCACCTGCTTCGTGGCGGCGTCCCAGGCATAGTCGATCTTCAGCTCGGGGAAGCCGCCATGGTAGAGCCACTGGTCGAAGAATTGATCGAAACTCAGCCCGCTGACCTCCTCGATGACATCATGCAGGTCATCCGTGCCGACGATGCCGTTGCGATGCCGCTCCAGGTAGGTGCGGATGGCTTTGCGATAAAGATCCGCGCCGAGCTGGCTGCGCAGCATGTGGAGAATCCACGCCCCCTTCGGATACACACGCGTGTCGAACTGCTGCATTGGGTCCTGGTAATCACGCCAGACGGTGGGGCGCGTGTCGTTCGCGCCGAAGACAGACTCCGCTTCCTCCCACAGCGAGAACTTCATGGCATCGAGCCCGAGTTTTTCCTGCTCATAAAGGACCGTGTAGTAGCTGGCGAAGCCTTCGTTCAGCCAGAGGTGCGACCAGTCACGACAAGTGACGAGATCGCCGAACCACTGATGCGCGGTTTCATGAGCATCGAGCCAGCGCAGCGAGCGGAGATTCTCCACACTCGAGTCAAAGAGCATGTCCGATGCCTCAAAGGTGCAGCTCGTGTTCTCCATGCCACCGGCAAGGAAGTCGTGGCAATAGACCTGGAAATACTTGTCCCACGCGAAGGGCACGCCTGTCTCACGATTGTAGAACTCGATGATCTTCCGCGTGTCCTGGAAGGCGAGTTCAGCCGTGTGCATCTGAGATGGCGGCACGAGCATGGCCAAAGGCAGTTCACCGACCTTGTCCTCCAGCTTGTGGAAGTAACCGGCGGCCAGCGCGATGAGGTAGTTCACATGCGGTTTGTCCTGCTTCCAATGCCAGGCCGTCAGCGCCCCGGCGGGTTGTTTGGAAAGCAGCGCACCATTCGACACCACCTCCATGTCTGCGGGCACATGGCAGATGATCTCGCTGGTGAAGCGCTCATTTGGGTAATCATAGCACGGGAACCAAAAGCGATGCAGATCCGCCTCGCCCTGCGTCCAGAGCTGCGTGTCACCCGGCTTGTAGCCCATCTCCGGCGTGCGGAAATAGAGCCCGTGACGCGGCTCGACGCTGTAACGGATGCTCACGCTGACTTCAGCGTCGGGCGCGATGGGTTTGGTAAAGACGAGCGTCAGCTTTTCCTCGCTCACGATCTGATCCGCGAGCTGGGCGCCGGTGACGTCGATCTTTGCGAGAGTCAGGCCCACGGCATCCAGCTCCAGCTTTTCCAAAGGCAGGGCGATGGGGCGGAAGGTCATCGTCATCGTGCCCGCGATCGTGCGCTTCGTGAAGTCAGGCGTCACGTCCAGCTTCACATGCTCGATGTCCACCCGCCGGTCGCGTGCATACTTGCGCCCCGCGACGAGCTTCAGCGGCTGCGGCAGCAGATGCTTCGCGCAGTGCTCGCAGACATGGGAATCAAGCGAGTCCGCGAGTGCGGTGGAGGCGAGCAGGCAGAGAAAAAGAAGGCGCTTCATCAGGCGTGCATCTTGGGACAGGCCCGCCCCGCGGATCAACCTTTGTTTGCCACCGCCCCCCAGGCCATGCGCAAGCCTCCGAAGACGAAGAGCAGCGGGAACCAGATCGAGTAAAGCGCTGCACGAGTATCATGCTTCAGCACCGCGAAGTCAGGCTGCGCGGGGTTCACATAGCAGGTCGTCTCCGTGCCGACGGGGTAGGGCTCGATCTTCTTTCGAGCCACATCCTCGTGCTGGCTGGCGATGTCCACCCGCTTGATGCGCGTGCCGGTCATCGCTTTGCCATCAAAGGTGTAGCTATACTTTACCTGCGCTTTGAAAGTGTGATTCGAGTTCGGTGTCGGGCGCTCTTTTTCCAGCCGAGAGGAGACGATCCGACAGGGGGTGGGTGCCCACCGCCGCGTCTCCTCGGCACGCTGCCAGGCCGTCCACAGCACCCAGGTAAAGAGCATCCCGGCAAGGGCCAGAGACATGCCCAGGGCGGCCAGCCAGACGCGGCCTGCTTTGGCAGAGGAACTATTGTCGTATATCATTCAGAGCGAAGCTTTGACTAGCCTACGTGCGTGCTGCATACAAGGAAGTTACGTTTGCTCCAATGGCCCTCGCCTCTGAACTCCCGCTGCCCAATACGCGCCCTCCGCGCTGGCTCGTCAAGCCAGTGGCCGAAGGTGTGGACAGGCTGGCGGAGGAGACCGGGCTGCCTCGTGTCCTCTGCGCTCTTCTCGCCCAGCGTGGCATCACGGCGCCAGCACAGATTCGTGACTTTCTCGTGCCAAAGCTGGCCATGCTCGGCGATCCCACCGTGCTCCCGGAGATGGGCCCCGCTGTGGAGCGCATCCTCCAGGCGGTGGATCTGAATCAGCGCGTGGCCCTCTATGGCGACTACGATGTCGATGGAGTGACTTCCATGTCCATCATGTGCCTCATGCTGCGTGCTTATGGCGTGCAGCCGCACCTCTTCCTGCCTTCCCGCATGGATGAGGGCTACGGACTGAGTCTCGATGGCTTTGCCCGGCTGTTTGAGGAGTTTGGCAAGCCTGACCTCCTGCTCGCTCTCGACTGCGGCACGACTTCGATCAAAGAACTCGCCTGGCTGCGTGAGCAGGGTGTCGATTGCGTGATCATCGATCACCACGAACTCGCTCCCCAGGGCCGCCCCGAGTGCATCGCGCTCGTGAATCCAAAGCTGGGAGATGCCTACCACTACTTCTGCACCGCCGGCCTCGTTTTTAAAGTTGCCCACGCCCTGCTGAAGGCGCGCCGGCTGCCTGAGTTTGATCTGAAAAACATGCTCGACCTCGTGGCGCTCGGCACCGTGGCCGATCTCGTCCCCCTCGTGGATGAAAACCGCCTGCTCGTGCGTCGTGGACTCGAAGCCCTGGCCCAGACCGAGCGCATCGGCATTCGTGCTTTGAAGGAAACGGCCGGTGTTGATAGCTTCATCCAGACCCACCACGTCAGCTTCCGTCTCGGGCCGCGTCTGAATGCCGCAGGCCGTCTCGATACCGCCTTTACCTCGCTGCAGCTCCTTCTCGCTGAAGACCCACTGATCGCTGCAGAATACGCCGCCCTGCTGGAAAGTCACAACCGCGACCGCCAGGCTGTGGAGCTAAATGTGTATCAGGAGGCCGAGCAAATGCTCATGGAAATGGGCGACCTCGATCAGCATCACGCCATCGTGCTCGGATCACGCAACTGGCACCCCGGCGTCGTCGGCATCGTCGCCTCACGCATCTCCCGCATCGCGAACCGGCCCACCATCCTCTTTTCCTTTGATGAAAACGGCATGGGCAAGGGCAGCGGACGCAGCATTCCCGGCTTCTCCCTCGTCGAGGCTATCGACATCTGCCGCGAGCACATCGTGCGCGGTGGCGGTCACGCCATGGCCGCCGGAGTCTCCGTCAGCGAAGACAAGCTCGACGTTTTTCGCACCGCCTTTTGCGAGGCCGCCCGCAAGGCGCTCACCGATGAAGCCCTCACCGCCGTGCTGGAAATGGACGCCGAAGTCCGCTTCTCCGACTTCACCCACGACTTCCTCCAGAACTTCCGCCTGATGGAGCCCTTCGGCCAGCACAACAGCGAGCCCGTCTTCCTCTGCCGCCGCGTCACACCGCGTCTCCCCGGCCGAACGATGAAAGACAAGCACCTGCGAGTCATGCTCACCCAGGACGGCGTCAGCATGGAAGCCCGCTGGTTCAATGCCCCCCTGCAAAACCTCCCGAAGCCGCCCTGGGACATTGCCATGCGCGTGCAAAGAAACGTCTGGCGCGGTGACGAGCAGTGGCAGCTCACACTCGATGCGGTGCGGAGTTCGGAGTGAGTGCCCAGACTTTGGGAATGGATTCTCCCGATTTCTGACCAGGGATGAAGATTGCATCTGGCAGGCCGGAGTGGCATCATGCGCCAGGCAAAAAACATCCGCTTCCAGCTCCAAGGCAGCCAAAACCGTTCGCAAAGCTACCAAGCGTAAAACGGCAGCTCAGCGGTTCATCGAACTACCGCTGGAAGAGCGCAGAAAGCGCATCACGTCCTTCTGTGAAGATGTGCGGTCCTTCTGGAAGGACAAGCCAGGTTCGAGTGCTACTGATTTCCTGGTCAAATCCCGCCGCGAAGCATGAAGCCGTTCGCAGACGCCAGCTTCAGGACATTGTTCTCTCACGTGTCGGGGGATTCCTGAAGTGCGTGGAGTTTGCTGGCAGTGTAAACAAGACTGTCTTGAGGCCCTATTAAAGTATCCTTTCAAATGCCCGTTTCTCTGAATTTATCCCTCGGTAGCCTCGTGCCACTGCTGCTAGCATGCTGTGTTCATACAGGTGACCTATCACGCCATGAAAGTGAGCTTTGCGAAGTGCATGGTCGCTCCATGTCAGTTCAGACTCTTCGATGCTCTCCAGGCAATTCATGTTACAGGCCGGATTACCAAACTGCGATGCGGGAGCAGTTTCCGCATCATGCAGGACAGCGATTCGAAGAGGACCATGGCTATTTTACGATTTATGGCCCTGTTTACCTGTCTGCACGCGTGTGTTCTGATTGTGCGCGTAATCATGACGAGTGGCTCAAAGCCCATCCTGGAAGGTGACTCAAAGAGTTTGCTGTTAGCTAGCTAAGTGACTTTCTAGGTCGTGTTTGAAAACCCTCAACAGCCATAGCGAAGCCAATCGATGACGGACGCAAATTGAATGAGAGCGAGGTAGTGGGAGGCAAGTTTATCG
>JAGKWZ010000494.1 GCA_021151605.1 Verrucomicrobiaceae bacterium | reverse complement strand
TCCGGCGCACTGCGGGTTTGATTGAGGCGGAAGTCGTAGCCGAGGTGGCCTGTCTTGGCGTTTTGATCGGTGTCGAGAAGCAGGACCATCCAGTCGGCACCGCCACGCTGCAAGCCGGGCCGCGAGAACTTCATCTCGCCGTCGAGCGTCATATCCTTGGCCTCGCCGCCGACAAGCTCCTGAGCTTTGATTTCAAATGGACCGACAACATTCCCGCCGGTGCGGATGCTATCGACTTCCTTGATCATGGCGACACCGCGCCTAACGCCCGGTTTAACTATCGCTACACCAGCACCCAACAGAACTAACGAGCGACTTATGAAGAAGCCATTCCACCTCTGCGACATCGCTCATCTCGCCATCAGAACTACGGTCTTCTGTCTTCTACTCTCATCCGCAAACGCCGTCGAGACCCGCACCATCCTCCAAACCTACTGCCTGAACTGCCACTCGACCGAAAAGCAGAAAGGCGACCTCGTTCTCGAAGCCTCGGACATCCAAAAAGAGCCGCACGTTTGGGAAAACGTGCTCGACCAGATGCAACTCGGCGAGATGCCGCCGAAGAAGGAGAAGCAACTCTCCCCAGCAGAGAAGAAGCAACTCACCGACTGGGTGCGCGGCACGCTCGATCAAATCGCTCTCGCGAATGCTGGCGATCCAGGCCCCGTCGTGCTGCGGAGGCTGTCGAACATGGAATACACCTACACGCTGCGTGATTTGACCGGCGTGGAGTCGCTCGATCCTGCGAAGGAGTTCCCGGTCGATGGCGCGGCAGGCGAGGGATTCACGAATGCCGGCGCGGCGCTTGTGATGTCGCCCGCGTTGCTCACGAAGTATCTAGACGCAGCGAAGGACATCGCGAGCCACGCGGTCTTCACGCCGCATGGCATGCGCTGGTCCGCCAGCACCTCGGCGCAGGATTGGACGGATGAAGCACTCGCAGCCATCCGCGCCATCTACGCACGTCACACGGCCACGGCGGCAGGCACACAAACGGAAGCCCAAGGCATCAAACTCGACACCGGCACGGGCGGCGGCCGTTTGCCGCTCGCGAAGTATCTCGATGCACTTCAAGGCCGAGGCAATGCAGACGACTTGAGCCCGAAATACCTGCAAATTCTCCGTGAAGCACTCACAAGCACGAAAGCGTCCGTTTTGCTCGATTCGCTTCGCGCCAAGTTCCGCGAGAAAAAACTCACCGCTGCCGACATCGAGCCCTGGCAGCAGGTTTTGTGGCGATTCGCCAACGTCGGCCACATCGGCAAACAAAACGGCCCGAAGGCCTGGCAGGAACCTGTCACGCCGCTCGTGCCGAAACACGAGATGCGCGTCAAACTCACCTCAGATCACGATGTGACGCTCTACCTGACCACCACCGATGCCGGCGATGGCAACGCCGATGACGACGTGATCTGGGAAAATCCGCGCCTCATGGCTCCCGGCAGGCCTGATCTACCCATCAGCGACCTTCCAGCGCTCGTGAAGCATCTCGAATCCCAACGCACGAAGATCATCGCCAACACCGAGCCGTGCCTCAACGCCATCGCGAGCGGCAAAGACGATGCCGATCCAGCCTTGATGACCGCCTGGCGCGAATACCTCGGCTACGGCACCACCAAGCTCGAACCGCTGCTCACCAAGCAAATGAAGGGCACACCGGACTATGCTTTCATCCAAGGCTGGCAGGGCGAGCAGGCGCTTAGCGTGCTCGCGAACTCCTCGGATGCCACCGTGCGCACGCCGGGCGTGATGAAGCCACACAGCGTCGCCACGCATCCTTCGCCGACACGCGCTTCGGTCATCGCGTGGAAGTGCGAAAAGGCTGCCACATTGCGCATTCACGGCGATGTGGCTGATGCGCATCCCGAGTGCGGCAATGGTGTTACCTGGGCACTCGAAGTGCGTCGTGGCTACATGAGCGAGGTGCTCGCGAAAGGTGAAACCAAGGGTGCTCAGGTGCTCAAAATGGGTCCCTTTGAAAACGTGCGTGTCGAGGTCGGACAAGTCGTCGCCGTCGTCATCGGCCCACGCGATGGCAACCACGTCTGCGACCTCACGGCGGTGAATTTGTCCCTCAGCGATGGCTCGAAGACCTGGGATCTCGCGAAGGACGTCTCGCCGAACATCCTGAAAGGCAATCCGCACGGCGCGTGGCACTTCCTCAGCCAACCTGCGACTCTCGAAGCCGCACCCGATGTGCCTGCGCCCATCGCTGAATGGCGGAAGAAGCATTCACCGCAGCTGGCAGCAAAGGTGCGGCAGTTTTTGGAGAAGGACTTCCCGCTCACCTCGCCGCTTCTTCGCCCATTCCTGTCAATCGGGTTAGCCACGTCAATCCCGTCAAACCTCACGGCCAAAGCACCCTCCATTCTCGAAGTCCAAATCCCCGCCGCTCTCGCCAATGGCACCGAGTTCGTCGTCACCGGCAGACTAGCCTCCAAAACCAGTGGCAGCGTGCAAATGCAGGTTCTCACCCAAAAGCCGCAAAACATCACCAGCCTCGTCGCGGGCAAATCGGAGTCCGCACACAAGAGCGGCCAGTGGAGCGACAACAACCTCGTCACGCAGCACAGCGCCCCGATCCTCGTGAATGACGCCAGCGCTGTCCTCGCACGCTTCGAGACCGCCTTCGATGAGTTCCGTGCCCTTTTCC
>JAGKWZ010000493.1 GCA_021151605.1 Verrucomicrobiaceae bacterium | reverse complement strand
GCTGGAGGGCCTCCTGAAGCTGCTTTTCATTGCCGAGGGAGCTGAAGTCTTTGGCGTTTAGAAGCTTCGAGGTGCGGCGGAGGCGCTGGAGATCCACCTGAACGGGCGCAGGAAGAGAGGTGGCGTCTGGCTTGGTGATGAGCATGTCACCCGCGTTGATGGTGCGGAGTTCGCTGCGGTTTTCGTTGAGAAAGACATCCACTTCCCCCTCGAGCACGATGATTTTTACAAAGCCGTCGGGTGAGTACTCCATCATCACGGTGGTGCCAGTGACGGCAGCGGTGATGGCAGCCGTGCGTACGGTGGCTCCGCCGAGCTGCTTTGGCACCTGGAGGAGCATGACGCCCTTTTCCAGATTGATGTCACGAGACTTCGAATCCAGCCTGAAGACGGAGTTTGAGCCCAGTCGGGTCAGCGTTTGGTCTGGGAAACGGAGTTCGGCGCGTGATTGTGCGCCTGTGGCCAGGGCAGTCTGGCCGCTGATCTTGTCCCCGACCTTGGCGGCTGAGGGAGACTTTTGCGCGGGCACGAGGCGTACGTCATTGATGATACGGGTCACTTCGGCCTCTTTTAAGGCAGCGGCTGGAAGCAGTGACGGCAGTGCGAGTGTCGTGGCAAGCAGGAGAGTCTTCATGATGCACATCAGAATTTGAGTTTCAGTCCCAGTCCGACTCCGCTGCTCGCCGTCTCATAGTCGTAGAAGTCGATATTGGAGTCATTCAATGCATAGCTGGCCGTGGCGTAGAGTTCCATCCAATTCTTCGGTGTGTAACTCACGGTGGCTCCGAAGACGTGGAGCAGGTCCGAGCGCGGCACTTCGCGATAATTGAAGTAGGTCATGCGGTAGGCCAGCGAGACGGCGAGATCTCTCATAATTTTGTATTTGTAGCTGAGATCGAGCGAATACTCGTCGCGGAAGACTTGATCGACATCGTTTGTCAGGTCCCAGTCAGCGCCCATGGCCACCTGGATGCTGTTTTTGCGGTCGATGACGATGAGTCTCTGCGCCCCGAACTTCCCGGAGCGCGCTGCCCCCACATCCAGTCAGACCGTTCCCCGCTGGCCACGTTGGCGGCATTGTTCGACCAGAGGGCAAATTCATCAAAGGTGGCGCGGAAGGGCCGGTCTTTCGGAGTTTCCTTCAAGATCAATTGCTGACCGATGTCGTCATCCGCCTCGGAAGCGGAGGCAAAGCCGTTTTCCTCACCCAGATCACGACGGCTCATTTCGTCTTCGTCCGTGGTGACGAGGCTGCGATTCTGAAACCCACTGGACTCTGGAAGGCGGGTAGGATCTATGGTCTGAGCCTCGACCACCCCGTCGAAACAACTGCCTAGAGCTGCCACGAGCAGGGCTCGTCTCAGATTCGTACAAGTCGTGAAAGGGAGATAAGAAGGCATAAGAAGGTGATGTTAACTATAAATTTAATAAACAAATGAGCTAAACGTCAAATCGTGTTACATATATTTATACTCGGAATGGTCATTTTTGAGAACTATCCCAAAAATTGAGGTATCGAACGCTCCCCATGCAGACACCTATCTGTTACAAAGGTGCACCTCCGCATGAAGCCCGCTTCATCCTCTCCGAACCTGAATGCCCAACGCAGCCTCGTGCTGCTGGGCCTGGCTTGCCTGCTCGCCACCTTGTTAATCCTGGCGCGTGAATGGTCCTGGAGCAGTGCGCCGATCCGGCAGATGGAATGGCGGATCGAAGATCAGATCCACCTGCGCGGCAGACTGACGCCGACGGACGAGGACATCGTCGTGGTCGGCATTGATGACGCCAGCCTGAGCCTGGAGAGTGCTTTCCCTGAGGATGTGCAGGCTTCGCGCCCACTCCAGCTCATCGAAAAAGGCTGGATCTGGCCGCGGGAAGTCTTTGCCCACCTGCTGGATCGGCTCATCCAGGCCGGTGCAGAGAAGGTAGTACTCGACTTAATGTTTGCTACGCCGACGCCCGAGCACCCTGAGTATGATCCGGCGTCTTCGCAGGAAAGACTGTCTTTGTAGGCCCCACGGCACGGCACTTTCAGGACTCCGTCGCCACGCCCGTGGGTGAGCTTTTCGGAGTGCAGGTACACGCGCAGGTCTGTGCGGCCCTGAAGGCGGGTGAGCTTCTGCGTGAGGCCCCCAAACGCTGGGTGCAGAGCGGGATCGGCATCGCCGCAGTAGCCGCCGCGCTGCTCGTCATTCTTTTCAAAAAACCTCTCGTCGCTCTGATCGTGCTCATCGGCGGCGGGTTCGCCGGGCTCTGGGTGCAACAACATGCCTTCAACTCCTGGGGAATCGTTCTGCCCATGCTCACACCTCTGCTCGCCTGGACCAGCACCGGCTTGTTTTCCCTGGGCTGGGACTTCGTGCTGGAGCGGCGGCAAAAGGAAAAGCTCCGCAGGGCCATCTCCAGCTATTTCTCTCCCGACATGGCCGAGGAAATCGTGCGGAAGCCAGACTCCTACTTACGCACTCTTGGTGGTGTACAGCGCGAGATCACGGTGCTCTTCTCCGACCTGCGCGGATTCACTAGTCTGTCAGAAAAATGCGCTCCTGACGAACTCGTTCGCCAGCTCAATCAATACCTCGAACGCATGGTCGAGATTACTTATGGTAGGAGGGGTAGCATCGATAAATTTATTGGCGATGCCATCATGGCCGTCTGGGGCCGCATCCGCGATGAAGCCACAGACGAAGCGCTCGCCGAGGATGCCTGTCTCGCCGTGGAGACCGCCCTGAAAATGCGCGATGGACTCAATGATCTGAATATTGACTGGGTTCGCAAAGGTCGTCCTCCGCTCGCCATCGGCATCGGCATCCATCAAGGTCCAGCCATCGTCGGCCACATGGGATCTCCCAGGAAGATCGAGTTCACCGCCATCGGCGACAGCGTGAATACCAGCGCCCGCCTGGAAAGCGCCACCAAGCAATACGGCGTGGACATCCTCGTCAGCCAGCCCGTCTGGGAAAAGACCGTCTCCCACTTCATCTTCCGCAGTGCGGACCTCGTCGTGGTGAAGGGTAAAAAAGTCCCCGTGCAAATTCATGCCGTGCTGAGCACCTGCGATATCGCCCCGCCGGCCGGGCTCGATGAGTTCGAAGCAGGCATCACCGCCTTCCGAACCGGCCACTTCACGCGGGCGCTTCAATTTTTCAAAGATGCCGCCATCGCCGGGCTCGATGACGAACTCACGCACCTCTATCGCAAACGCTGCGAGACCCTCATCGCCGAGCCACCCGAAAGCTGGGAAGGCGTCTGGGTGCTCAAAGAGAAGTAAGCCACGTCTTGGCAAACCGCCCTGACGAGTCCAAGGAAGCCATCCTTCCTCTCCGCGTCTCCCCTTCCCCGCGTCTCCGCGTCTTCTTCCCCCTCATGCTCTCCGCCAACGAACTCACTCTCAGCTACGGTAATCAGCGCCTCCTCGAAGGCATCACCCTCGCCGTGAATGAAGGAGAAAAGGTCGGCCTTGTCGGGCGCAATGGCTGCGGCAAGACCAGCCTGCTGAAGATCCTCGCCGGAGTCGAGCGGCCCGACACGGGTGATCTCTCCATCCAGCGCGGCCTGCGCGTCGGCTACCTGCCGCAGGAGTTCGAACTCGATGGCACGGGCAACGTTTTGCAAAATATCCAGTCGGGCGCTGCCGATCTCGTCCGCATGATCCAGCGCTATGAAGATGGCGAAGGCAGCGAGGCCGAGCTTTCAGAGATGCTGCATCAGATCGAAGTCGCCGATGGTTGGAACCTCGACACGCGGATCAAATCCATCACCACCGCGCTCTCCGCACCACCGCTGGATGCCCTCGTGGCTCCGCTTTCGGGCGGAGAAAAGCGCCGCGTCGCCCTGTGTCGTGCTTTGGTGGCGCAGCCAGACTTGCTGCTTCTGGATGAGCCGACGAACCACCTCGACTCCGAATCCATCCGCTGGCTGGAAGATTACCTGAAGAGCTTCCCCGGAGCCGTCATCTTCGTCACCCATGACCGCTACTTCCTGGATGTCATCGCCACGCGCATCATTGAGCTTTCCGAAGGCCGCTGCTACTCGCACGAGGGGAACTACACCGCCTATCTGGAGAGCAAAGCCGCGCGCCAGCAGATCGCCGAGCAGAGTGAGCGCCGCCGCCAGCGATTCCTCCGCACCGAACTCGAATGGGTGCGTGCCGGAGTCAAAGCACGCGGCACAAAACAGCGCAGCCGCCTGGAAGCCTTTTATGAGATCCAAGGCCAGGAAGCCCCGCCCGAAGAACGTGAGATGGACCTCCTCCTCCCGCCTGCGCTGGAGATGGGAAACATCGCCGTCGATCTCGAAGACGTCGGTGCCAAGGTCATGGATGAGCAGGGCCACGAGCGCTGGCTTTTCCGCCATCTGAACATCTCCCTGAAACCCGGCGAATGCACCGGCATCGTCGGCCGCAATGGCGCAGGCAAGACCACCCTGCTGCGCATCTGCATGGGCGAGCGCGCGCCCGATGAAGGCCGCGTCACCATCGGCAAAAAGATCAGCTTCAACTACATCGACCAAGCCCGCATGCAGATCGCCGGCACAGGCACCGTGCTGGCCGAGATCGCAGACCAGGACGACACCGTCTTCTTTGGCACCCAAAAGCTCAGTGCCCGCTCCTACCTCCGCCGATTCCTCTTCAATGATG
>JAGKWZ010000151.1 GCA_021151605.1 Verrucomicrobiaceae bacterium | reverse complement strand
CCTGGAGACCGAGACCCGCAAGCACGGTGCGCCATGGAAACATCCGCGGCTTTTCAGACAAAACCCAAGCGAGACCAACAAAAAAAAGAATTCCAAAGAGTCCGATCCCGTGATTCATAAAGGAGTGAATTCAGAGCGGGGATTAGCATGTGGCGCAATGTCACTGAATACCCGCGCGACCAGAGGTCGAGGAAGAGCCCTGGATCTTGCTCTGTTCCTGAAGACGGTTCCAATCCTCCACGGACAACTGCTTGGCGCGCATTCTCTCCTGGTAGGTCACCATAGCCACGAAGCAGCTGACATCCGCAACGAGAATGATCATGGCAATGGTGATGCCGTAATTCTTCAAACTTTCATCAATGACTTTGTTTTTGTTCACTGAGAACTCATCGCCTTTGGAAAAGATGGATTGGTAGAGCCGCCTCCATTGGCGGGGCTCACGCGCCACGCTGAATGCCCACACGAAGAGTGCGGTCAGCACGATGCAGGCGATCTGGTAGGGGAGGGGGTAGCGTTCGTCCATGAAAGCGCTCAAAAAGCGATAAGTTATGAAATAAGTGCCACTTAAGAAAAGGCAATCCCGATTCCATCAAAGTGAGGCAAAAGATTCAACGACTGCAGGAGAGACGCTTTTTCTTTCTGCAGTTGTTCTACAACACAATCTCTGATTGCCAGGATGATTTCTCCCCGAGTGGTCTATCTCATCCTGCCAGATCTGCCCATGCATCTTACACAAATTGAGTGCAACAACACATTGCAGCACATATCAATGATATCAGCCGAAGATTTTCAAACTGACACTGGAAGCTGCCGAAGGTGAGTAAGCTTGAAAAGTGTAATACAAAACGATCAAAACTCTTCACCACCAACAGTAAAGGTGACGTTTCCGATACGAGCTTTGGCCATTGCGTTAAGAACATCAATGACGCGCTCATAACGGGCCTGTTCCTCAGCCTGGATGGTGACCATGACTTTAGCATTGCGGCTGTCAGCCTCCTGCTTGAGACGCATGAGAGTCGCTGTGAAGTTAGGAAGCGTCTTGTTTTCTGGAGTGTCGAATTCCTCCTCATTCAAGGTGACGATGTTCGACTCCTCAACGGTAACGATGATTTCATCAGGAGGAGCATCATCATTGTTAATGGCTGGCGTGCCCATTCCTGGAAGCTGGGTCTTGAGTTCGCGTTCCACTTTGACTGCGCCAGCCATGACCATGAAAAAGAGCATGATGACGAAAACCACATCAATCATGGGTGCAATCTGGAAGCCCATTACAAGATTGTCAGTCTCGATGGCGCGATGTTTTGAGCCGTGTCCGTGAGCCATATAAGGTCAGTTATCCTGGTTGAGAGCTGAGAAGGAGATGTCATCAATTCCTGACTGGGCGATCAATGCCATGACTTTCTGGATTTCCACCGCAGGTGTATCACGGTCGCCACGGATGACGACGCGATAGGTAGGGTTGCTATTTTTACGCTCTGTAAGCATACTCACGATCTCCTCGTTTGGGAGTTCGCGGTCATCGAGTTTGATCTTGGATTCCTGCTTGCCCGAAAGCCAGCGGATGTTGATGGCGGCTTCGAACATCGCGTTCTTATCCTCCTTCTTTTTGGCATCAGCAGCGACAGGAAGTTTGATGTCCTTGTCGATACGCAACACCTGCGCTGAGGTGATGCTCATGAAGAAAATGAGCAACACCAGCAGCACGTCAATCATTGGAGCAATCTGGAACTCAGGTTCTCCGTCTCCTCCGCCGCCTCCTCCGCCCATAGTGGTATCAGGTTAAAGGTTGGTATTGTTGGTAAAGAAAATTAGGCTGCTGCAGGGACTGCATCGCCACCCACCCAGTTTGGAATGGCCGCATAGAACTCCTCTTCGCCAACATGGGCATCTTTGAGATGGCTGTAAGGCATCTTACGGAAGAGAGCACCGACAACATCCTGCAGACCCGTCATGGAAGATTGTAGGCGGTTACGAAGGAAGTAGAAGAACATGAATGCAGGAACAGCGATGAAGAGACCTGAGGCGGTGGCGATAAGCACCTCACCGATAGCACCAGAAAGCTTTGAGGGATCACCCACACCGCTCGTGCCCAGAGTAGCGAAAGCGCTCATCATCCCAGTCACGGTGCCAGTCAGACCGATCATTGGTGTGCAAACCCCGATCACAGAAAGGTAATTAATGCGGGTGGTAATCGTGGAATTCACTTTATTCAATTCAGTGAAAAGCGCGTTATCGACCGCCTCTTCACCATCTCCGACGAAACTGAGCGCCACTCGGGACACATCACTAAAGGCAGATGGATTGTTCTTAGCAAACTGATAGGCACCAACATAGTCACCGGCGCGGAAGAGATCCTGCACCTGAGCCACGGCGGCAGGTGGTGCCATTTTCTTTAGGCTAGTGCGCATCCACAGGTCAACGGTGAGCCAGATAAGGGCAATAGAGCAAGCCGTGATGGGATACATAACCCATCCACCTTCATGGAAACGATCCATAAGAGTGTGCTCGATTTTCGTTGGCGCTTCTGCACCAGCTGCTGGAGCGGGCTCCTGAGCGTGGACAGGGGCAAAGACGGCAAGGTTGCCGAAGAGCATCAGAGCGCAAGCCGCGGCGCGGACGAGGGACTGGGTCAGGGAGGCAGGTGTGCGGAGGTGCATGGTAGCTAGGGTAGGATGACGGTTAGATTGGGATGTGTTTTGGGAAAGGATGAACTGGATATTATTTGGCTTGTGCGGGGGCTGCTTCGGCAGGCTTTGCGGATTCGCCTTCCTTGGCATCCCCCTCTTTGCCAGCTTCAGTTTCGGGTTCGTTCTTCATGCCATTGATTTTTGCCAGCTCTTTAGAGGCAAGATCGGCTACTGCGGAGCCTGGATAGGATTCGTTGAGGCGCTTGAATACGGCTTGAGCATCCTCATAGCGCTTCATCTTGGCCAGCATCTGACCAGCCTTCAGTTCTGCATCTGGAACACGTTGAAGTTGTGTCCCATAGAATACAGGAATTCGGAGGTAAGCCATGAGAGCCTTTTCCCATTCTTTCTGACGTGCATGGATATCTGCAATCATGGCCCAAATGGCAGCGCCAACACTGGAATCGTCAGTTTCGCTGAGAATGCTGTCCGCTTCAGCAAGGATGGAAGTAAATTCTGAGGAGGTCTGGCGATCAATGTCGAGTTGGATGATGCGGAGCTGCATCTTCTGGCTCTCGCTTAGTCTGAGAATTTTCAACTGCGGGATGAGTTTGACTGTTTCCTCGAACTTGCCGGCTTGACTGAGAAGCTCCACATATGTGAAGAAAACCTCGGTGTAAGGTGAACCGGGCAAGGTTTCAAAGGCACCAAAGAATGTTTTGGCCTTTGCGAGGGACGCAAGAGCTTCCTCAGCCTTCCCCTGGGACATCAGCGCACGAGCTTCTCCGATTTCGGCGACTTCGGGCCAGTCAAGCGAACCGACATTTTGAATCGGGAGTTGAGTTGTAGCAGTCTTGTCGTCGCCAAGGAGAATTGTTCGGATGATCTTACCATCTTGAATGGTGAACTCGGAGGATGGAATGCGACTGCCATCTTTGAGAATTAGGAACTGGCCATGCGCTGCCCCTGCAAAAAGGCAGATGAGTGCGATAAATCTGGGAAGGATACGTGACATCGGACGAAGGAAAGTAACAGATTACAGTTTGCTAAGCTCCTGCTGGGCTTCTTTCATCTCAGGGAGAGTCTGGAGATCCTGGCGCTTGGTCATTTCGATAAGGAGGATCTTGGCCGCTTCTCGATCAGAGTTTGGCCGATCGGGGACTTCCTGAGGGCGATTGAATTTCACAAAAGCACGGGCGCACTGCACATAGGCCTTGGCCATGATGGGTTTCCATTTTTGATGGGCGATGAAGACGCGCTGGTAGAATGGGATAGCCTCCCCCCACTTCTGCTGATCAAAAAGCATCTCACCCTGCATAAACAGAGCCTCGGCATGAGCTTCGCCACGCCATTCCTTGGTATTCAAGATGTTTTCGTAGATCTTTTTGGCGTCATCGAATTTCTTGAGCTTGTACAGAGCCCTGGCTTCTCCACGGGTGGCATCAAGAAGGCGGGAACTGCCTGCGTAATCGACCATAGCTTTCCGGAAGAGTTCGAGAGACTTTTCATATTCCTTCTTTTCAAAAGCGATTTCCGCGAGCCCCACAGCTGCGCCGTCAGCGTACTCGGTGTCCTTGAAAAACTCATTCAGTCGGTTGTAGCACGAAGTAGCCTTGTCGAGATCCCCCTTCTTGCGTGCATTGTCACCAACGGTGGCGAGCAGCATTGGGCTAAGATCCTCTGCCTTGGCGACTTCGATGATGATGGTGAAAAGCTTCTCGGATTTCTCAGGCTCACGCATGGTCTTAGCGAGCCAGGCTTTGGCGAAAAGAATGCGCATTTGAGCTGTTCCATTCATGGCGGCCTCTGGCGGAGTAAGCAGAGTCTCGAGTTGCTTTTCCAACTCTTCAAAAGTGACAACAGGAGCTGTGGCCGGAACCGGATTAGCAGGTGCGGGTGCGGCAGCATCACCGGCGGGTGCGGCGGGATTCGCAGCTGGGCGGGCACGGCGCTTCGGTGCCATCAGGGAGACAAGTTGCTGGATGAGTCCTTCGACCTGTTCGTTGGCTGGGTTAGGAATCTTTGGCTTGATTGCGGTGGCGAGAAGGTTTTTTGCCTCCTCATTCTTGTTCTCCTTCACACGTGCACGGGAAATCCAAAGGACCGCCTTGAGTTCCTGCTCCTCGTTATCCTTGTGGGTTTTGAGATATTTATCCCACATATCACCCAGCTCTTTCCACTTGCCCATTGAAGCATAGAGGTCAGTGGCCTGATCCATCGCGTAACTCAGCACATCATCTGATTTGGCCTTGTCCACTGCCTGGGCGAAGTTTTCCAACGCCTTTTCATAATCCTGCTTCTGATTGTAGCCATCGCCAAGGAGGGCATAGACTTGACCAATATTCTGGTCGTTCGGTGCATCTGTAACGATGCTTTCCAAATCCTTCATGGCATCATCTGTTTCTCGCGCCTGGAATTTGATAAAGGCAAGACGATAGCGGGCATCAATCACATACTGACCTTTGGGATTCTCCTTGAGATAGGCCTTGATGGCTTTGGAAACATTGATTGAATCGTTCTGGTAGAAATAACTCAGCGCCACACGATACATGGCGTCATCCTTATAGGCGGACTGAGGGAATTCATTCACCAACAACTCGAAGGTAGTGCGGGCATCATCGAAGCGCTGCATCTCGAACAGCACATTACCTCGCAGGAAGCGGAGCCGCTCTTTCTCGGCTTTGGGGAAGCCTTCTGCTTTATTGAAGGCATCGACAGCTTCATTGAGTTGGCCATTCTCATAGGCGAGCATCCCAAACATTTCGGACACGGTTCCTAGATCCGCACCATCTGGGAAGTCAGAGATGTATTTTTCACAGAGCTTGCGAGCTGCACTCACACGCTTGAGTTGAGCATTGGCGATGATCATGCCAAACATGCAGCGGTCACGCTGAGGGAACTCTTTGAAGTCTTTGATGATGACCTCAAAGGCAAGGATCGACTCCCAGAGGCGGTTCATCTCAAAGTAACAGCGACCCAGGCGGTAGTAGAGGGACGCATCGTAATCGGAACGCTTCTCCAACTCTTCGAGCAGGGTGTTATTAGTCTTTAGTTTTTCCTCTAACTCTTCTTTCGTTCCACGAATCGGACCTTTACCAGGTGTTTTTAGACTTTCCTCGATCTTCGCGATGACCTCTTTCTGAATCCGGCTGATCTCGCTCTTGCGACGGACAAGCTGGTAAGCGCCGAGCGCTTCACGAAAACTCTTCTTCTCCAGCATCTGGTCACCGAGCTTCAGATAGATGTTGTTCATCTGAGCGACATTATCACCGCCAGTGGCGAACCCCTTAACCTTTTCCATGAGCTCACCAGCTTTATCTAGGTCGCCCTTCGCCACGTAAAGATCAGCACACATCATTGCGGCTTGGATTCCCTCGGCACTACGAGTGCCATCAGCTAGGACAGAATTCAGGATGGCAATGGCGTCATCGGTCTTGTTCTGCTTTTTCAGCGCTTCTGCCACAAAGAGGCCGGCTTCAGCCTTCATGGCTGGCGCGCTGGTGACGAGGCCTTTGAGAACTTCGATGCCCTTATCCGGCTCACCCTTATTAATATAGCTGCGCCCCAGCGCCATGCGCACGGGGTTGATGTATTCACCATCAGCAAAACTAGTCTGGTAAGCCTCGAGCGCAGTGATGGCGTTCGGGTAGTCATTCAGATTGAAATAAGAGGCACCTTTGACGAACAGCACCTGAGGGAAAGGCTTGCCACTAAGATTTTTCTCCACCTCAGTGATCTTCGAGAGCGCCTCCTGGTACTTGGCTTCCTGGAAGAGGCCGAGCGCCGCATTCATAAGTGCCTCAGTTTCCTGCTGGATATTCAAAGCACCAGCAGGGGCGGCGGCCGGAGCTGCGCCAGGGGCAGCAGGAGCACCTGGAGCGGCTGGCGCACCAGGAGCCGGGGGCGGTGCCTGCCCCAGAACCGAGATGGACCCGGAAACCAGAATCAATGCAGCGCAGAAGGAATGACGCATGACAAACATGGGAGGATAAACGGTGCTGAACGCCTGATCACCACCGCCAATCATCCGCCACAAATGCGATATGCGATGGGCTGTCCTTGGTCATCATGGCTTGGGTGAGAGGCAAAAAAGTGGTCGGATTTTTTGGAAATGGAGTGTGAGCCTAGCAGGCAGCACTTTTTTGTCACCAACGGAATCTTTGTGAATGAAAATTTTCACCCGCAGTTGTTTTGATCGGTTCACAGACGCGCCTTCAGAGCCTTCATCGACTGTAAGGTGGACTCTAAACTAGTCGTCGCTGGCAGGACCTCAATCACGGTGCCTGACTGGTCAGCACGAAATGCGTTCCTGATCTGATTTAGGACCTCCTCACCGACTCCACCCAACGTGATGACCCGCATCACACGCTCTGAGCGTCCGAACATAGCCGCCCCGAGCCGCTCCATGGCAGATTGTCCGTTTGCGTCCGAAATACCGAGCGGGACCGCAGCAAAGCGTAACGTCCCCTCTCGCCGCTCGCCTGCCATGGCGTGCCCGAGCGACATCAATCCCGCGAGTGCCTGAATCTCTATCTCTTTGCGAGGCAGATCACCGTAAGGTGCCAGCACCAGTGTGATCTCCTGCCATCGAGGCTTGCCAGTTATCTCGGCCTCCACATTTGAAACCTCCAGACTACCATGGAAAAAACGATCCCGCCGTGGATCGTAGCCCATATTTTCTGCGCTCATTGACGAGTCCACGAAACTGGCCACCGCAGCTAGACGCTCCAGCCCTTCTGGCTGCATCACCTCACGCAAAATGCTCGTGTAACGGTCCAGCGCCTGCACCGTCATCTCCCGCCGCAGAGCCAGCGCATAGCCGTAGCTGCGCTCCTCGACCTGCGTGCGCTTCCACCACCAGATACCAAAGGAAGCGATACTGGTGATCACGAGACCCAGTGGGAACATGATAAGCGCGAAACGGATAAAGCGGCCAGGAGAAGACATGGGGGAAAGGAACGTCTGGAGCAGTAGGCCGCGCGCCGTATTCATGCACGATTTTTCGTACCCTCATCCGATCTCCGTGTGAGAGACGGACACCAGAAGCTCAAACTCCGCTCTTGCACCCCAGTGCCCTCCGCGCCATTTCCGGCGAAACAG
Organism: Verrucomicrobiaceae bacterium; assembly: GCA_021151605.1. GTDB lineage: Bacteria > Verrucomicrobiota > Verrucomicrobiia > Verrucomicrobiales > Verrucomicrobiaceae > Prosthecobacter. The sequence goes on along the minus strand of JAGKWZ010000151.1, from coordinate 7,930 downwards.
CCCGTCACCACCTTGGCCGCCACCGCGAAATCCCGCACACTAGTCGCCATTCCTGCCCGTTGGGGATCTACTCGATTTCCAGGCAAGATGCTCCATCTCATCGCTGGAAAGCCGCTCGTCCAGCACGTCTGGGAGCGCTGCCAGCAATGTCGCGCCGTCGATGATGTCGTCATTGCCACGGACGATCAACGCATCGTCGAGGCCGCAGCCGCTTTCGGAGCCAAAGCCATCCTCACTTCCCCGGCGCATCCCAGCGGAACTGACCGCATCGCCGAGGCCGCTCAGGCATTCCCCGAGCATGACACCATCATCAATGTCCAGGGCGATGAACCACTCATCTCCCCTGCCCTGATCGACCAGCTAGCACTCGCCTTGCAAAGCGATACCCGCATCCGCATGATCACCGCCGCCGCGCCGATTCATGACGAAGCACTAGTCGCCGACCCCAACGTGGTCAAAGTCGTCTTTGATGTGAACGGCGACTCCCTGTACTTCTCCCGCTCTCCCCTGCCCTTCGTGCGCAATGCCAGCGCGCACACCCAGCACTTCCGCCACCTCGGCCTCTACGGCTTCCAGAGGGAGTTCCTCTTCCAGTTCGTCGCCTGGCCGCCCTCGAGACTTGAGCAAACCGAATCTCTGGAGCAACTCCGCGCTTTGGAAAATGGCACCCGCCTTAGAGTCGTCCTCACTCAGGATCTCTCGCCCGGTGTTGATACACGAGAGCAGGCAGATGCCATCGAAAAGCAGCTCAGAGAATCGTAATGTAGGGGGGGGCAAAAGGCCCTCGGTTATCATTCACTTCGCACTGATCTCGCCCCACAGATTGGGCGAAAGCATGATCTCGCCCGGAATGTCATCGACGAGGCCGGTGCTCTCATTCGACCAATACGAGCGCAGATTCGTGTCCGTGCCCGCTGCGTCGCCAAAGGTGACGCCGAAGTCGGCTCGGAGCTTGGTGTCGGCTGGCAGCGTCAAACCGAGGTCACTCAATGCGAGGCTGGCTTTCACGGTGTAGCCGTTCGCATCGGTTTTGACCTCGATTTTGGCTTCGGGGAGCTGGCGGACGTCATCGACCTTCGCACCACGCCACGGGCTGGTGAACTCGACGGGATTCTTGCCGCCGGGTTTGCGGTGTTCGTAGAGCACGGTGAGCGGCTTGCCTTCATGCGGCGCGATGAGCAGGCGCTTGTCGCCGATCACCGGTTCGCGGCGCTTCGGATCGGCCTTCGGGTCGCAGGCGAACTGGAAATCGACCGAGTCGCCGGTGGCGAAGAGCTTGGTCCAGTCGCGGCCGTTATTGATCCATGGTGACGCATCCTGCACGCGCCAGGTGAGATGCAGGTGCGTGGCATCGGCGGCGATGTCGCACTGCGTTTTGAATTTGCCACTCTTGTCCCACGCAATGCTGCCAGGGATCGTGGCCTCGCGCGCCTGCTGCTTCGCGGCGACTCGGCGCATGTTCTGGCGCTCGGCGGCGGCGATCTGCTCTTTTGTCACGGTGAGCTTGCCACTGACGCGCTTCACTTTGTCAAAACCGGTCAGTTCATAGATGCGATACGGCCCATGGCCGATCTGGACAAAATACTTCCCACTCTTCGCATCCCTCCCAAACGAACCGCCAAAGGTCTCGCCGCCAAGGCGGTATTCGTTCTTCAAATAGCTCACGCGCACATCAACGAAGGCCTCGTCGAGATACAAACCGTCGCTCGTGAGTGTGAAGCAGCGGCCGTGGTTGCCGTTCACGAAAAACACGTCCGCGCTGTCATCGAGTGGCGCGATGCCAAGGAAGGCCATCACGCCCTGCATCACGCCGGGTTCTGGCAGCGGTGCGTCGTGGCTGCCGTGCACGTCGCTCCATTGGTTCGCGTAGCTCCAGAGATGCTTTCCATCGCTCGCATACGCGTTCATTTCGGGATCGGAGTTGAAAAGGAAGCGGCCAAAGCGATCACGCATAGTCGCCACGCCGCTGCGCTTGTTGCCCGGCGTCAAACTCACCGGCGTGGCCATCGCGATGGCCTCGTCGAGCGTCGGATAATCCGGCACGCCGTTCGCGAGGAAGCTCTTTGGCTTGATCGCAGCCACTTTGACCTGCGTCTTGTCGGCGACGGGCATGTAAAACGTCAGCGAGTTCTGCATGTGGCCCCAAGGTCCGCCCGCGTAGTCGATTTGATCGCCGCAGAAGTCGAACTCCTCCTTCTGCGCCTCGCCATCGCCGTTGCGATCCACCCACAGCACGCCCATGCCGCGCTGCGACCACGGTTTGCCCTCGCCCTTCTTGCCCGGCTTCTCGCCCGCACGCTTCTCCGGCCACTTCGCGTAAAACGCGTCGATGTAGGCCTGCGGCGGCTGCCAGTTGAAGGCATAGCCAAAATGATGCGTGCCCGCCGTCGCGGCGATATCCTTCAGCGTGCCATCCGGTAGCACCTCGCTGATCATTGCGATCTTCCCACGCGTGGCGACGAACGTGCGCCCGGCTTCGCGGAAGAACGCGTAGCTGTGCGGCTCGTAGTGGCCGAGGTGACCTTCGTCGATGCTCAGGATGTGCGTGGGCCGCGCCGTCTTCTTTTCCAAATCAACATCCCAGAAGCAGCCGAGACCGATCCAGCGGCGCGGATTCTCCGGATCAAAGCCACTGCCATCGCCGCCGTAGTGCGGCATGCCGAACTTCTCGACCACGACCTGGTTGGTTTTCAAATCCCACGCGATCACGCGTTTCGGATTCCAGCGCTTCTCGGTGACCCACAGCTTGCCATCAGGGCCAATGACAAGTCCCGCCGGATTCACCATGTGCTCGGGATCATACTTCCCGCGATACGGTCCGCCGGGTTTGCCAGTCACGGCATGTTCGATGCCCACCGATGAAAATCGACGCACCTGATGCGTCGTGGCATCGCTGATGAGGATGTCGCCATCGGGCGCGATCGTGATGCCGCTGATGTTCTCGTTTTGAATCAGCAGCTTTTGATCCTTCACTCGCACCACGCCGCGATCCGTGACCGCAAACAGCTCTTTGCCCGCCGCGAGATGCCGCACGCCTTCGAGCGCGATCTTGTCGAGTTGCTGGCCGGTCTTCGCATCGAGCACAAGGATCGCTTTCTCATCACGACAGCTCACATAGAGCTTTCCGTCGAGCACGGCGATGCCGCCGAGGTTGAACTGCTTTAAATCAGACTGCGCGTTCACCTCCATCGTGTCCACGGGCAGGCCGCGCACCTTGCCGGGCCACTCAACGAGCTTGCCCGTGGCGATGTCGAAGCGGCAGATCGTCACCGTCCACGTCGCTTTCCAATCCGCTTTGGCAAAGTCCGGCCGTCCGCCCCACGCGAAGCCATCCTGCGCGACATACAGATGCTCCTCATCCGCTGCGATGGCGTCGTGCTGGATGCCGTAGCCCTGCTGATGCTCGTAGCCCTGCACGAGCTTGCCCTTGTCATCGAGCGCCACCAGCGCCCAACCGCCCTCCGTCACTGGTGCGGCGAAGAACACGAGTTTCGAGTTAGCCGCCGCTGCGTGCAGCGTGCTGTGATTCGGCCCCCACGGCTCCGTGGTCGGTTCGTCGCCGTTGGCAAAGTTCATCACATACTGCGGACGGATGCCCTCATGCGTCACGCCGCGCCACGTGTAGTTGCCTGGCGCCACGAGCTTGCCCGTCTCATCAAGGCCATCCCAAACGAGCGACTGCTTCCCCGCGCCGAAACTCCGACCGCTCACGAGGTTGCGCACGCGCTCGCCCTTCTCGTTCTCGATCACGATCGTCGCCTTGCCTTCGCTCGGCTGCGTGAAGGCCACGCGAATCTCCTGCTGCCTCGCCGCCACGGCCTCGCGATACGATTCGAGGTCAAACTCGACCCACGTGGCAGGATCGTCATTGAAGGAAGCATGAATCGGCTGGTGATCGTTGAAGCCAAAACGCTCACGCTGGCCTTCGTGCTCCACTGCGACAGCGATGCGCAGCTTCGACCAGTCGCCTTTCGGCAACTCAATGCTCGTCGTTGCCAAAATTGAGGAATAGGAGCCGTTTGAGACGCCTAGCACCACGTTTCGAGCAGGTGTCTCGACTTTGATCTTTCTGTCTGTGATCGCGATTTCGAGCGGAATGCCGCCTGCACGGCCTGTGAGCACTGCGGGAGCCAAAACGGCCGTTTCGAGCTCCAGCTTCACCAATCGCTGTTTCCCCAATTCATTCACGATGACACGCGGACCCGCGATGGCGATGTGCGCGGGCGAATCGAGGCCGGTGTAGCTCACGGGAGTCGCATCGAGCGAATCATACACACGCACCGCGCCGTTCTTCGGGTCGCTGACGGCGAGGCGTTGGCCGTCGCTATGCACAAACACCGCGCCGCCGTGCTGCTTGAGCCGTTTCACCTCCTTCAAATCGCGATCCAGCACCACGATGGCATCCGTATCGCCCGCGAGCAGTTGATTCTGAAACCACGCGAGGCTCGTGCAGTGCGTGAGGCCCGGCAGCTTGATGGGCTGTGGTTTGCCTGCGAGATGACCATCGGGCGAGATCGGCAGTTTAAAGCCTTCGCCATTCGGCGTGGTGACGATCATGTCTTGGTCGACCACCGCCGCGCCGCTGATGTTTTCCGGCACGGTGAAGTCCTTGATGCCCGGCGTGTCGAGATGCGAGAGGCCGTTTTCGTCGATCACCGGCCCGCGGGCGAGCTGCACGTAGCTGTAGTGCTTTTTGAGGACGCACAGCGTCTTTCCGCCAAGCAACGTCGGCTGTGCGCAGAGCGAAGCTTCCAGATCACCGAGTGTGTGCGGTGTGTGCGGCTCATCCTGCCAACGCCAGCTTCCGCGAGAGGTCCAAATGTTACCATCCACGTCGAGCGCGAGGCCTTTGATGCCGGTGAGGCCGCCGATGCGGCGCACGACATCGAAGCGGCTCTCCGCGTCGTTCCACTGCACGAACTGAATCACACCACCCATGCCGGAGACCGCGAACAAGCCATCGCGCAGCTTCACCATGCCGCGACCGTTCGTGAGGTCGTTGCTCACGCCCCCGGCTGCGTCATCGGCGTGCGCTCGCCTGTGACTGGATCCAGCGATGCCAGCGCATCCTTCTCCAGCACGATCAGGCGATCCTTCACCGCGCTCGATGCGATCAAATCGACATCGCCTTTTAAACGCGTCAGTTTCGTGCCCGGTGGGGCCTTCAGTGGCAGCGTGTAGAGCGCCTTCTTGAGTTTAAGCACCAGCAGATCGCCCATACGCGTCATTTGATCGCTGCCCCGCTCATCGCCCTCGGGAATCTCAAAGCTGGCCAGCAAGCGGCCATCGAGCGCATAGCGATTCAGCCGCGTCGAGCCCCCACGCTCCCACAGCGTGCCCTCATCGTCGAACACCGGCCCGATGCCGGAGAATGTCTTTCCCGCGAAGACCGCCTGCGAGTCATCCGAATTGCCGAGCGTGCCGGCGAAATGGAGTTCAGCCGCCGCAAGAGACGACACGACAAAAAGCCCGCACAAGAATGGTTGGAAGCGCATCCAGCACAAACGAGCGCTTGGCGGACATTCTGCAAGTTTCCCGCATGTCGGATAATGGGAGACGGCACCTAGCAGGCGGCGCATCCGCTCTCCGAATCTCCCAATCTCCGCTGTTGGTTTGAGTTGCCTCTGGAGACCACGAGGCGCGGCGTTGACGCCCGGGGCTTTCGAGGTCAGCCGAGGTGGATTGCCAGGCCCAACCATGTATGGGCAACGGATTTCACTTACACCTCGACCATACCAAACTAGAGTCCTGAAACAGGAGTAGGATCAACAACTTGAGCATCTTGAAGGCTATTACTGTCCTGATTCATGAATGATCTTCATCGAAAGGAGGAATAGGATTCAGGCTGCCATTCATTTCACCGCGCCCGATTGGCACGCTCATGGCTGAATGATCCGGGGTCACGATCACCCCGATCTTACATTTTCCCCTACAGCCGCCGCGTAGCCGAAACCCCAAAGACAACAACACACAAACTCGAGATGAAATACCCAGCACTGCTCCTGCTCGCATCGGCCTCACTCGCCTTCGCGGGCACACCGTCAGCTCCCTCATCGGCCCCAGCGCCGCTTCCACCACCCGGCTACGCACCTATCACCTTCCTCGACGGCAAACTCACCGTCGATATCCAGGAAAAGATGCGATTCGAAGGCCGTGAAAACAACTTCGACTTCAACAGCGACATCAACGGCCCTCAAGACGCCACCTGGCTGCTCCAGCGCTTCCGACTTGGGCTCGGCTATCAACTCACTCCATGGTTCAAGATCTACGCCCAAGGTCAGGACGTTCGCGAACTCGGCGGCAGTCGTAACAATGACATCGGCAGCCCGGGCAGCTTTGGCTCTGAAGGTGATGACAGCTTCGACATCCTGAAAGCTTACGTGCAGCTAGGTGATCTAAAGAAAGGCATCAGCGCCACGGTAGGTCGCCAGTTCCTCAGCTATGGAGATCAGCGCCTCGTCGGACCCCTCGAATGGCTAAACCAAGCGCGAACCTTTGATGCCATCAAGCTCCGCTACGCCAGCACGAGCTGGGCTTTGGACCTGTTTACCTCCAGCCCTGTGACTTACAAAGATCACGAGTGGAATAACTCCCAAGTCTTCGATAATCAGAACAACCAAGACTCCGTCTTCAGCGGCATTTATCTATCCACTCAGTGGGTGCCGATCAACACCACCACCGACTTCTACGCCTACCACAAGAGTGATCAGGGCAATGGTGACTTTGGTGCTCGTCTCGGCGACAGCAGCTTCTACACTTTCGGCACCCTTTGGAAAGGCGACCCCAAGAAGCTGGGCGGCTTTGACTACAGCATGGAGATGGCTTTTCAAACAGGTGAAGTCTCTGGTCGTGACCTGACCGCCTTCGCCGGAAATTGGACAGCAGGATACAATTTCAAACACGCCTGGAAGCCACGCATCGGACTCCAATACAATTACGGCAGTGGAGACAGTGACGCCACCGATGGCGATGTCGGAACTTTCCAGAATCTGTATCCAACGAACCATCTCTTCTACGGCTATATGGACACCACGGCGTGGTCCAACATGCACAATCCTCAGCTTAACATCAGCTTCTCGCCCACAGCCAAGCTGAAGGTGATGCTCGACTACCATCTTTATTTTAACGCCGACAACAGTGACGCATGGCGCCGGGTGAACAATCAGACTCGCGTGCGCCCCGTGAATGCAGCCGCCAACAATGCCAGCAGCTATCGCGGTCAGGAGTTTGATGTCACCGCCGTCTATAAATGGAACCCGCATGTCGCCCTTCAAGCTGGCTACAGCTTCTTCCTCGCTGGCGACTACCTCGCCGACACTGGTGCCGACGACAACGCACACTTCGGCTACCTCCAAGTGCAGTTCGATTTCTAATCCGCGCTCGTCATGCAGATCACGCCGCTCATTCCTGACAACGCACCCTTCTCCGCCGAGCAACACGCTTGGTTGAATGGATTCCTCGCCGGAGTCCTGCAACGCGGCGGAAAGGGTGTTGCGCCGATGGCACCTGCTGAGGCAAAAACGCCTCTGCTCATCGCCTTCGGCAGTCAGAGCGGCAACGCGGAAAGTTTGGCCAAGCGGCTGGCCAGGGAAGCATCGGGTCGGGGCTTCGCGGCGCGAGCTGCGGGCCTCGACTCGCTGCAACCAGCCGATCTCATCCAAGACAAGAACGTCCTCCTCATCACCTCCACCTGGGGTGAGGGTGATATGCCCGACAACGCCGTGTCCTTCTGGGACAGCATCAATCAAAACGGCAGCAGCCCCAAATTCGACGGCGTCCAATACTCCGTCCTCGCCCTCGGCGATAAAAACTACGCCGACACCTTCTGCCTCGCCGGGAAGAAGCTCGATCAACGCCTCGCCGAACTCGGCGCCAAACGCATCGTGGACCGCGTGGACTGCGATGTGGAGTTTGATGAGCTGGCGAAGGC
>JAGKWZ010000150.1 GCA_021151605.1 Verrucomicrobiaceae bacterium | reverse complement strand
ATGTAGGCAAGATCGGTGTGGACCTTGCGGGTGTAGACCGGGAAATCGGCGAGCCCGGCTTCCTGCGCGCGCTTGATTTCGGCATCCCAGTAGGCGCCTTTGACGAGGCGAACCATGATGCGGCGGTGGCTGGCGCGGGCGAGCGCCACGATCCAGTCGATCACCATGGGGCAGCGCTTCTGATAGGCCTGGATGACAAAGCCGAGGCCGTTCCAGCCCGCGAGGCTCGGGGCGCGAGCGAGGGCTTCGAGGATATCGAGCGAGAGTTCGAGGCGGTCGGTTTCCTCTGCATCGATGTTGAAGCCGATGTCGTAGTCACGCGCGAGTTCGGCGAGGGCGAGGACGCGCGGGAGCAGTTCGGCGATGACGCGCGCGGCCTGCGCCCGGATGTAGCGCGGGTGGAGCGCGGAGAGCTTGATCGAGATGCCGGGGCCCGCGATGATGCCGCGCCCGGCGCTGGCCTGCCCGATGGCGTGGATCGCGGCGGTGTAGGCATCAAGGTAACGCGCGGCGTCTGCGCCGGTGGCGGCGGCTTCGCCGAGCATGTCGTAGGAAAAGGCGTAGCCTTGCGCTTCGCGGCGGCGGGCGCGGGCGAGGGCTTCCTCGATCGTTTCGCCCATCACGAACTGTTCGCCCATCATGCGCATCGCGACATCGACGCCGCGACGGATGACGGGCTCGCCAAGGCGGTGGACCATCCGGGTGAGCGCGTGACCGAGGCCGGCGGCATCGACGCTGGCCGAAAGCTTGCCGGTGATGACGAGGCCCCAGATGTTGTTCGGGCCGGTGCTGATGACCTCGAATTCGCTGCCATCGGGCCGCATGCGGGCCATGCTGCACTTGGGCCAATCGACGACAACATCGCTGCCGGGTTTGTGGACTTTGCTGTTGTTGAAAAGGCCCTGCGCCATCCAGATCCAGCCGCCGGGTGCCCGCGTGAACTGATGCGGAAAGAGATGCGAGTCCTGCACGCCGAAGCCGGTGAGGACGACATCAAAGGTGTCCGCTTTGCCGTCGCCGTTGGTGTCTTTGTAGAGCTTTAAATCGTGGCCGTGCTGCACGTAGCAGGTATCGCCCGCGCCCCAGGGCAGGATGCCGAGCGGGATGGCGAGGCCGTCGGCGAAGACGGTGGGATTGGTGAGTCCACCCGCGGGAATCTTCGCGTTCAAAGACTCCCGCGGATAGACGAGCACCTTGTCCTTGCCCTTGCCGGCATACACGGCCTCGGCGGCGGCGGGGTTTTCATTCGAATCGACAGGATACTCCAGCGCCGTCTGCGTCCACAAACGGCCGCGTTGATCGAAATAAACGCTGACGAACTTGCCGAGCCCTTCGCTCTCCTGCACGACGAGTTCGATTTCGTAGCCTTCGGGGAGGTGGAAGAGCTTCTGCTGCTCTTCGGCGGTTTTGGAGGTGCCTTGGACATCGTTGTAGGAGATGTCGCGCTTTGGCTTCGCGGCATCCGCCTGCGGTTTCGGCGGCAGTTTGGCCTTCATGCCTTCGACGCCGCCGATGCTCTGCCAAGTGGGCGCACCGGGTGTGGAGGGCAGCTCTTCGATGGTGACCTCTTTGACCTGCACGAGGCAAACGCCGCCGCTGTGGACCTGCGGGGCAATGTGGCCGTCGAGGGCGATGTTGGGATCGGTCTCGGTGTAGTCCATGCAGTGAACGCCGTTGATCCAGGTCTGGATGCGCGTGCCTTCGGCGCGGATGCGGTATTCGTTCCAGCCGAAGACGTCGATGGCCTTGTCGAGCGCGGCCTGCTGCTCGGGCGAGGGTGCCCAGATGACCTTGTTGCGGCGGTGCTCGTCGTAGATTTTGCCGAACCAGCCCGCGCCGCAGTCCACCTGGTAGCCGCTCATGGCACTGCCTTCGCGGACGCTGCGGATCTGGATGCCGCTATTGATGAGACCCGTCTTCGGATCGCCACTGACTTTGATTTTGAGCTTCAGCTCGAAGTTTTGATAGCTCTTCTTCGTGCTGATGAAGTCGTTCTTCTTGATCTTCTCCGTCGTGGAGCCGCCGGTGATGACACCATCCTCGACACGCCACATCGCGGGATCAAAGTCCCAGCCATCGAGCGTTTTGCCGTCGAAAAGGGACACGGGCTCCGCATGGCTGAGAGCGGAGAGCAGAGAGCAGAGGGCCAGAAGTGAGAGTGGTCGGCGCATGGTCGGGAGAATACGAGATGAAGTCCGCAGGCTAGCAGGCCGCCATGCACGGTGTCATGCCTGAAATGCACTTCAATCGTCCCATCATACCGGCTCGCCAATCGCGAGCCTCCTTCTTGCCTCCCCCAAGAAGCATGCCATTCATGGCTGTGGTTAATTTACTTAGACTGCCCCTGCTCCGTTTCGCGTTCTTGCCCTTCCTCCTGGGAAAGCTTCTGCCCTCGGCCGCACTCGCTGCGCCGGGATCTCCGAGTGCCGGCTTCCACCAGTCTGTGCTTGGTGATGTCTATGCTATCGCCGAGCAGGCTGATGGCAGGATCTTAGTCGGAGGCAATCTGGATTATCAAAACGGCAGGGCCAGGAGTCAGATCACGCGGTGTCACCCTGATGGCTCCCTGGATTCCAGTTTCCAGGTCACCACCAACGGCACCGTCCATGGGATCATTCTCGATCCCCAGGGGCGCATCTACATCTGCGGTTCCTTCAGCCTGGTGAACGAGCAGACCAGGCAGGGCATCGCCCGCTTGCTGGTGGATGGCACACTGGACAGTTCCTTCGATCCCCAGTTTAGCACGCCTGGTTTTGGATCCTGCATGGCCATGCAGACGGATGGTCATCTGCTTCTGGGAATGCCCCAGCGGGGTGTGGCCCGCATCTCGCTCGCAGGAGTCGTGGACAACAGCTTTGCGGCAACCCTCACCGGCACGCCGTGGACGCTGTGTCCTCAGAGTGATGGCACCGTCATCGTGGGGGGAGACATCACAATACTCAATGGCAGTCCTGCTTCTCATCTGGCTCGTCTGCTTCCTAACGGCACCACCGACAGCTTCTGGACCTGCGCGGCGGACAATGTCGTCTATAGCGTGGTCCCTGTTGCGCAGGGGAATCTTCTTGTGGGCGGTTCCTTCAGTACACTGGGAGGAGTTTCGCGCTCACGTCTGGGCCGGGTTAGCAGCGCCGGCGTGGTGGATGCAACCTTCAATCCCGTGCCGAACAACGTCGTGCGCAGCATTCTGCCTCTCGCCAATGGTCAGATCCTCGTGGGGGGCTCCTTCAGTTCCATCGGTGGCGCCTCGCGAACGGGCGTGGCCTGCCTGAACTCTTCCGGCACTGCCGATACTACCTGGACTAGCACCGGTGTATCGTCCGTCTATGCGCTTTGCCTTCGGAGATCAGGCGGTCTGTTGGTGGGCCGTCTCCGGTTCATCGAAACGACTTATGGCCAGTATTACCCGTCGTTATACGCCTTTGATGGCGGCAGCTTCACCTCCCAATTCCAGAGCGTCTCACCCGGCAACGTGAGCTGGACGCGTGACGGCTGCGCGGGAGACCTCCTCACCGCCCGCCTGGATGCCAGCGCCGACCATGGCGCGACATGGACTTCTCTGGGCACCCTGAGCAAAACCGCCAACACCTGGCAGGCTGCCACGGGCGCGCTTGCCGATGGCACCTTGCTGCGTGCACAGGGCTATGTGACCGGAGGCTGGGGAACCTCCTCTGGGCAGTGGCTGCAGGAATATCTGGTCATTGGTTCGCCTGCGCCTGAGGTGCGTGTCACAGTCGAGGGCGGTAGCGAACTGACCGATGCCACCGGCACGCTGAGCTTCTCCACCGCGAAGGAAAAGAAGCGGCTCATCATCGAGAACATCGGCAGCACGCCGCTGATCCTAGGCAATCCCCGGCTCTCTTCACGAACCGCCTTCCGGCTGGATTTGCAGTCGTTTCAGCCCCGGCTTGCGCCCGGGGCCAGCACCACGGTGGATGTCGCGTTCGACCTCCCCATCTCTGGAGGTAATCATTCCGCCTCCCTAACACTTCCCTCGAATGATTCGGACGAAGCTGTCTTTGACATTGCACTCACCGGCACCGCTGCCTTGGCCGGACGAGCCGACATCAGCACGGCCTTCCTCGAATGGGTGGAACCGGGCGCGAGCGCCTTTTCCAAAGCTTTGGTGGCCAATGGCTTCCACGGCGACTGGCTCTCCTACACCATGGAGATCCCAGCGAACCTGATGAAGGCGACTCTCTGGCTCTACACGGACTATGGGCAGGATTTTCGGATCGGATACTCCATCAATGGTAAGCCGGCGACTACATCCAACGACCACATTATCAACCTCTCGCGCGCGGCGACCCAGGTGGTGACGGTAACCGTGATCGCGGCGGACGGTGTCACCACCCGCAGCTATGAGTTCACGCTCAATCGCAAGGCCGCCACCATCGGCAATGTGAACCTGGACTTCCAGGCACCCCAGTCCAACGCCAGTGAGGTGAAAGTTATCGCCCCGCAGCCTGATGGTCACTTCATGCTTTCCGGCAGCTTCAGTTCGATGGGTGGCCAGCAGCGGTTGGGGATGGCCAAGATCACGCCTCAAGGAGAAGTGGTGAATGGATTTGTGTCCGATCAGGCGGCCATTACCTGCTTTCAGACGGCTGAAGATGGTTCAATGCTGGCTTCGGGAGACCGGTATGGCTCCCAGCGTGGCTATGCTCGAATCCTGAAGTCGGGACAGAGAGACCCAGGCCTTCCGAGTTTTGCCGGACCTAACTATTCCCAGTTCGCCGCCATCCTCCCGGATGGCGATGGTTTCTTCATGAGCGGGAGCTTTTTGGTCCTGAATGAACCAGCCAGCTACAACCTTTGTCGTTTCGGCTGGGATGGCCGGCGTGATGTCACCTTTACGCCTTCCACCCCATCTTACTCTATCTGGGCCATGGCAAAACTCCCGGATGGCCGCCTTCTGGTGAGCCGTGCTTCGGGTAACGGGGCCGGCCTTTTCGTCCACAACCGCTTTGGCGATTCTGTCGCCGTGCACGGTGTCACAGGGTCGGCAAGGTGTATCCTGCCATTACCTGAGGGCGGATTCCTTTTGGGTGGCGACCTTATTCGCAGCGGTTTCACACCTCTGGTTCGCCTAAAGCCTGACCTGACCCCTGACCCTGCCTTCAATGTCTCCACCGCTCTTCAAGGCACCCCCAGTACGCTCACGCTACAGGCCGACGGAAAGATCTTGGTCGGTGGCTGCAGCATGACAGCCGGCTCTGGACGGGTGCGCAGTTGATCCCGCCACAGAAAGTCTCGAGCTCACTTCCCGGGAGCAGGTGACCTGGCTGCGTGGCGGAAGCAGTCCGGAAGCCATACGTACCCAGTTCTCCCTGAGCCGCAATGGAGGCAGCTCCTGGACAGATCTCGGCGCCGGCCAGCGGATCAGTGGCGGGTGGAAAATTGTCGGCTTGAGCCTACCTGCCGCTGGCCGCATCCGTGCCCTCGCCCACATCAGCGTCGGAGCCAACAACGCCAGCACGGGCATCATGGACAGCACGCTGGACTACAACTTCGAAGGCGAGGAGATCACTGTCCTGGATGAAAACGTCCAAGGACTCACCCCGGGCGCGACGCTCGACTTCGGTCAGGTCGGCACCACTCTCGGTGCCCAGAGCTCCGTCAGCATCACTGTGCGCAATGCTGGCTCGCTGGATCTCACCGGCCTCTCCGCTGTCTTGAGCGGAGCGGCCCTTGCGGATTACACGATCCAGTCACCTCTGCCAGCCTCCTTGGCTCCGGGGGCCAGCGCTGAGCTGACTTTGATTTTCACTCCAAAGGTCTTGGGAGCGCGGCAGGCGGCAGTCACCCTCCACAGCAGTGATGGTGACGAGCCCTCGATCACCTTTGTCCTCCAGGGGACCGGAGTCGCCTCATCGACGTTCACGGTGGTGACTGGAGCGACCAAGCAGGTCACCGCCGGATCCGCCGTCCTTCAAGGCACAGTGAAAGCCAATGGCTTCTCAAGACAGTTGTTCTTTGACTACGGTCCCACAGCCTCTCTCGGCCAAAGCGTGGCCGCCACGCCCGATACGGCGACTGGCTCTGCCACGGTCAACGCATTCGCTACGGTTGACGGCCTGCGTCCCGGCTTCACGTACTACTACCGAATCCGGGGTGGTAGCTCACTTGGGAATGCCATTGGCGCCACGCGCACCTTCCGCACGCTTACCAGTCCTGTGCCCACAGGCATTCAGGTCTTCGGGACGACCCAGGCACCGCCGGAGGGTGCCCAACTCACGCTGCAAGTCACTGCGCCTGAGCAAGCTTGGTGGGGCGTCACCGGCATCCCCGCGTGGATCACCACCACCCTGCCAGCCTCGCCGGGATCCGCCAGCCTCTTGCTCAAGGTGCTGCCCAACACTGGAGCCGCCGCACGTCAGGTGAAGCTGGTCGTCGGCGGTGTGCCTGTCACCATCACGCAGACCGCTGTCAGCGCCAAACCCATGATCACTCCAGATCATGGCTTTTATCATGTGGAGGCGAACGAAATCTTCGCCCAGCAGATCACCTTCACAGGCCAGCCTGCCACGCTCAGTGTCAAAGGCCTGCCTCCCGGGCTGACCTTTTCTGCGGACGGCTTGGTCCGGGGCAATTTTGATCAGGAGGGCAGCTTCACCACCACCATCACGGCCAAGAATGGACGGGGCACCACTACCGCAGAATGGCGGTTCGAGGTCGTTCGTTCCAACGACCTGTATTACTCGCTCTCAGGCAGCTATATCGCCTTGGTCGAGCGGGATCCTGTCCTCAACCGCAATCTTGCCTCCCGCCTGGATCTGACGGTGACCACCACCGGCGGCTACAGCGGCAAGCTCACGACCGGCAGCACTTCAGTGCCTTTTGCCGGACGGCTGGTCATGAACACGGATAATGCCTACTTTGCCGCAGTGCTGCCCGTTTCCAGCACTCCACTGCAGCTCACCGGCACCTTTCCCTACCAGCAGGACTCGTTGCGTCTCCGGCTGCAAACCATGGACGGCTCCAGGGTGTACTTCTTCCTCGCCACAAAGACCACGCCCACGACCATGCCCACCACCTACTCGGCGAATCTCGCTCTCACCCACTCGCAGAACGCGTTGAAAATTCCTTTTGGTTCGGGCTACCTGACCTGCACGGCCACCAAGACCTCCAAGAACATGGTCCTTTGCACCGGTCGGCTTGGCGATGGCACAGCCCTGACCTTCAGCACTCCCCTGGCCGGGCGACTCCACCTTTACTATTCTCTGCCCCTCGATGGCGGCACCCTGGCAGGGGTTTATCTCCAGGGCACATCAAACACTGCCACATGGCTGAAACTGGCACCCTCGAAGCCCCAGCCCCAGGATGCCTACGCCAGCGGCTTTGGTCCGGTGGATCTGACCATCCAGGGCGGCACTCCGCCTGCCATGACGCCGGGTGGTGTTCGCCCGGGAGCGAACGCTGTTCTCAGCTTCACGCACAGTTCTCTCAATGTCACCGAGACAAGCTTCACGGTGCCCTTCCAGGTGGTGAACCCAAGCACGAAAGGTCTGACGAACACCGCCAAGTTCACCGCCGCGACCAATCCCAACACCGTCGCCATGCCCACTTACAATCCCGTGACGGGTGCCTTCAGCGGCACCTTCACACTGAAGGGAGCCACCACCGCCGCCAACCGGAAGGTCACCTTCCAAGGTCTGCTGGTGCCAGTGGGGACAGGCTTCGTCGGCCATGGCTATTTCATGCTGCCTGCCAGCACTGCGAGGAACGCGCTTCAGACCTCCGGGCGTGTGACGATTTCTACTCCGTGAGAATGCGTGCGGGGAAGACCTTCTTATGCCTGAAATGCACCTGTGCGTGACAGGGGCTGGGAAGCCGGAGTATCTTAACCGCTAATCTGACGCTGATGAGACGCTAATCATGAACTTCTGGTATCAGCGTCATATCAGCGGTTCAAAAACCTGATTACAAATCACCATGAGCCAGCTCCCTGACCTCCAAGAAACCACCACCGACGGCCCCAAGACGCGGCGTTGGGTGGTGGAGGCGGCGGCTTGTGCGGAGATGGGGAAGCACCGCATCGCTAGGCTGGGGATGGATGAGGCGTTGCCGCCTTACCGACGGGTGCGCATGAAGCCGGAGGGCAGCTTTGTTTTGGCCTGCGTGAGCGGCTCGGGCGAGATCCTGCTGGATGGGAAGTGGCTGCGGGTGAAGCCGGGCATGGTCTGTCTGGCTCCGCCGCGTGTCCTGAATGCCTTTTATGCCACGGGCAAGGAGCGCTGGTGCTTTGCCTGGATTCGCTACGAGGAGCCGCCCTTTGTCACGCCCGTCGTCGGGGCGGCATCGCCCGTGATGCCGACGGCGCAGGCAGAGGAAATCGTGCGTCTGATCGCCGGACTGCGTGCCGAGTGGGAGGGCGAGCGCGAGCAGCGGTTGCTGCACCATTGGCTGGAGCTGCTCCATGCCACCATCCGCCGCATCGCCCAGCCGTGGCGGAGTCAGGAGCCGCGCGTGGCGAAGCTCTGGGCCGATGTGGAGCAGGATCTGATGCGTGACTGGACACTCGCGGAGCTGGCGCATCGCTGCCATTGCAGTCCCGAGCACCTGCGGAGGCTGTGTTTAAAAGAACTGGGCCGCAGCCCGATGCAGCACCTCACCTGTCTCCGCATGGAAAAAGCCCGCCAACTTCTCGAGGCGAGCGATGACAAACTCGAAGTCGTGGCTGCGAGCGTGGGTTACGCGAATGGCGCGATCTTTTCCCGTGTCTTCAAGCGCTGGGTCGGCGTGGCTCCGGGGGAGTATCGCGGGCGGGGAACTTGATGGGAAAGCTTGGCTCGGAGGTTGCAAGAGCATGGGCAGCGTGGCTTCATGCTGCGCATGAAACTCCTACCTCACACTCTCTGCGCCTGCCTGCTTGCCCTCGCGGTTGTCGTTTCCGCCAAAGATGCCCCTGCTGATGCGCTGCCTGCGACCGTCAAACCTTGGGACCAGCACTATGTCGATTTTGAAATGGGCTATCTCTGGAAGGTGGGCGGGAGCACGGAGCTGAATTACGGCATGGTGCCGGTGATGCTCACCTGGCGCTCACCAGAAGTGCTGGGGCTGGACTTTGCCAATGGCTCGAAAGTCATCGTGCGCAATCGCCTCTCTCTGCTGGGTCAGTGGGTGGAGACGGGGCCTGAAAATCATTACTTTGGCCTCATGGGCGCGCCTTCCATCGAGTGGTGGAATGCAGCGGGCACCTGGTCTGTCTATGCAGGCATCGGCGGTGGTGCGGGCTGGCTTGATTCGCAAGGCGTGGCCGGTGGGCAGGGGCAGGACTTCACGCTAAACTGGTTCGCCAATGCTGGCATCGCCCGTGCGATCAATGAAACGACACAGATCCGTGTGGGCACGATGTTTCAGCATCTGTCGAACGGTGGTGCCACGGATCCCAATCCGGGCGTGAATTCTCTCGGCGTCACCATCGGTCTTTCCTGGGGCTTCTGATTTGTGTCTATGTTCAGCATTGTCGAGGCCATCCGTGAGCGTGCGCAGCCTGAGGCCACTGCGCTGGTGCAAAAAGATCGTTCGTTGTCCTATCGTGAGTTGTTCGAGCGCTGTGATGCCATCGCGGCGCTGATTCGACCGCATCTCGTGACCGAGCCGGGACGAGTGGATCGGCTACGCATCGGGGTGCACTTCCCGAGCTGTCTCGACTACGTGCCGCTGGCGCTTGCGACTCTGGCTGCGGGAGCCTGCTTCGTGCCGATCCCGGATGAACTGGCTGAGGAGGAAAAGCGTGAACTGCTGACGCGCACGGCCCTGGATCTGGTGCTCGTCATCGAATCTGCTGCGGCCTGGCTGCCTGCAAATGTCACGCGTGTTGGCGCTCTGGAGGTGAATGCACAGCCAGTGGTGATCGCTCGAGTGCCACCCACGGCGGAGGCTGGCTTTCCTCGCGATGCTTTTGAGGCGCTGAATCCCGCTTTCATCCGCTTCAGCTCGGGCACCACGGGTAAATCCAAAGGTGTGCTGCTGTCCCACGACTCTCTTTTGCAGCGCATCACCGCGGCGAATGAAGGCCTGCGCATCGGCCCGGGGGATCGCATCCTCTGGGTGCTGCCGATGGCGCATCACTTCGCCGTTTCCATCGTGCTGTATCTCTACCACGGAGCCACGACGATCATTGAGGAGACGCACCTCGGCGAAGATCTGCTGCGTGCCGGCGCCGAACAAAAAGCGACCGTCATGTATGGCAGCCCGGTGCATTACCGGCAGCTCGTGGAGGCCCCCGATGTGGGCCAGTGGACCACACTTCGTCTCGCCGTGGCGACTGCTGCCGCGCTGGATGCCGCCACCGCTGAGAAGTTCCGCGCGCGCTTCGGCATCGATCTCGTGCAGGGGCTCGGCATCATCGAGCTCGGCTTGCCCGTCCTCAATCTCGCTGGCGCTGTTGAGGCACCAGAGGCCATCGGCCTGCCTTTGCCTGCCTACGAATGTCTTCTGAAGGATGAGTCAGGCCAGGAACCTACCACGGGTGAACCGGGCGAGATCTGCCTGCGTGGCCCAGGCATGTTTGATGCCTATCTTGACCCCTGGCTGCCGCGTGCGCAGGTCGTCGATAACGCGGGTTGGTTTGCCACAGGCGACTTGGGCAAGCGCGATGCTGCCGGGCGAGTCTTCATCTGCGGACGCAAGAAGACGCTGATCAATGTCGGCGGCATGAAAGTCTTCCCCGAGGAGGTGGAGGCCATCCTGGATTCGCATCCGAAAGTGCAGCGTTCTATCGTGGAAGCCCGGCTGCATCCGCTCTACGGCGAGGTGCCTGTGGCACGCTACATTGCCAGCGCTGAAGGCGCACCGACGGCGATGGAGTTGCGCAATCACCTGCGCGCTCATTTGGCAGGCTACAAGATCCCGCTCATGTTTAGCGCCGTGGCCGAATTGCCTCTGACGGCCAGTGGCAAACTCAAACGGGTCTAGGCCGTGCCAACACCACGTTGGCTCCGCTGGAGCCGCCAGATGCGACTGGCGGCTAAGGGGGCAAGTTTTCTTCAGAAGCAGCAAGCTTTTGAATCCACACGGCGGGGACAGGCGAACATCCAGCCAAACTTAGACAAAACGCTCCCGCCTTTTCATGACTCGTCAACGCATCGCCATCATCGGCTCTGGTATTTCCGGGCTGGGGTGTGCTCATTTCCTGCATCAGCGCCACGACATCACCGTCTATGAGGCGGCGGACTACATCGGCGGGCATACGAACACGGTCACAGTGACGGAGGATGGGCAGGAGCTGCCGATCGATACGGGCTTCATGGTCTTCAACCACCAGACCTATCCCCTGCTCTGCCGTCTGTTTAAAGAGCTGGGTGTGGAGACGAAGCGGACGGACATGTCCTTTAGCCTGCGGCATCTGCCAACGGGGTATGAATACAATGGCAAGAATCTGGACACGATCTTTGGCCAGCGGTCGAACCTGCTGAGCCCACGCTTCTGGAAGTTCCTGCTGAAGATCCAGCGCTTCAATGAGGAGACGGTGGAGGCGATGAATGATCCGCGCTTTGAGCACATGTCGCTCGGCGAATATGCGAAGGCTCGTGACTATGGGCAGGACTTTCTGGACATGTACATCATCCCGATGGGCAGCGCGGTGTGGTCCACGCCGCCGGAGCTGATGCTGCAATTCCCGGCGCGGACGCTGATGCATTTTTGGTTCAATCATGGCTTCCTCGGCATGAAGACGCGGCACCCGTGGTGGACGGTGGTGGATGGCAGCCGCCAGTATGTGCGGAAGATGGTGCCGCCGTTCCGGGATCGCATCCGCCTGAACACGCCGGTGGAGCGCGTGGAGCGGCGTGATGGAAAGGTCACGATCTATGCCAAAGGCAACGCGCCGGAGACCTACGACAAGGTCATTATGGCCACACACACGCCGACGACGATGCGGATGCTGGCGGAGCCCACGCCTTTGGAGACGGAGATTCTATCGGCCTTCCAGTATCAGCCCAATGTGGCGACACTCCACAATGATGACCGTTTCATGCCGAAGACACGCAAATGCTGGGCGGCGTGGAACTACCATGTGGAGTTCGATGAGGCGGGGGTGATCCAGCCGAGCACGCATTACTGGATGAACCTACTGCAAGGTGTGTCCGAGAAGACGAACTACTTTGTCAGCATCAATGGCGAAGACGCCATCGATCCCGCGAAGGTGATCAAGCGCATCAACTACGAGCATCCACTCTTTGATGTGAAGGCCACCGCGGCGCAGAAGCGTGTGCCGGAGCTGAATCAACTCTCCCGCGATCAGACGACCTACTTCTGCGGTGCCTGGACGCGCTACGGCTTCCATGAAGATGGGTTCATGTCGGCAGTGAACGTGTGCCGAGACCTTCTGGGGGAGGAGCCGTGGTAGGATGAACTCCGCCCTCTACCATTGCCGTGTGATGCACCATCGGCTCAGGCCCAAGGTGCATCGCTTTGCGTATGGGGTGTTTTATTTGTGGCTGGATCTTGATGAACTGGACGCGCTCTCCGCGCGGCTGCGTGGCTTCAAGAGGAACCGCTGGAGCTTGTTCTCCTTTTACGACAGCGATCACATCGTCAAAGACAGCCGCACGGCGAAGGCGAATGTGCTGCAAACCATGCAGGAGGCAGGTGTGAACACGGCGAAGATCACTCGCGTGATGCTACTGACCTTTCCCCGCGTGCTGGGGTATATCTTCAATCCGGTGTGCTTCTACTATGCCTTTGATGCCGCAGGCGATCCCGTGGCCGCTGTGGCGGAGGTGACGAACACGTTTCACGAGCAGAAGCCGTATGTGCTGACGGAGTTCGAAGCTGAGCATGATCGCTTCCGACTGGTGACGCCGAAGCACTTTTATGTGTCACCGTTCTTCGGGCTGGAGCTGAAGTTTGACTTTAAGCTGAGGCTGCCGGGCGAGAAGCTGGAAATCCATGTCGATGACCAGGACGGTGACGAGCGGGCTCTCATCACGACGCTGACGGGCGAGCGCCGTGAGATGACCGATGCCAGCCTGTTGGCTGCCTTTTTCAAATACCCGCTCGTGACCCTGCGGGTAATTTTTCTTATCCACTGGCATGCTTTACGCCTCTGGATGAAGGGTCTGCACGTTTATCGAAAAGCGGATCAGCCAGAACTCCAGAGGGAGGTCTATCGTCCGCACCGCTCCATTCTCCCGACAAAGCCATGAACTCGTCCACGCTCACCCTTACCGATGAACTCGACACGCTGCAGCCTCTGGCACGGCGTGAGGGTTTTTATGAAAAGCTCGTCATGAAGACTCTGCGCAGCTTTCCCATCGGAGGCCTGCGCATGGTGCTGCCCGATGGCAGCAGTCAGTCACTGGGCGCTCAGGATGCCGAGCATGGCCTGGAGATGCGGGTGCGGAGCTGGGAGTTCTTCCGCCACTGCGCTCTGTTTGGAAACGTGGGCTTCGGCGAAGCGTACGTGGAAGGTGACTGGGAGAGTGATGACGTGGCGGGAGTGATCTCGTGGTTCATCCAAAACATCCATGCGATGCAGGGCAGCCGAGCGTCATCGACACGACTGGCGGGGACGAATCTGCTGAAGTTTTACAACCGAATCCTGCACCGACTGCGCCCGAACAGCGTGAAGACCAGCCGAAGAAACATCGCCGAGCATTATGACCTCGGGAATGACTTCTATTCCCTTTGGCTCGATGAAACGATGACCTACTCTGCCGCCAAATTCACCGAAGAAGGTCAGCCGCTGGCCCAGGCGCAGTGGAACAAGTATGAGGCCCTCTGCCAGAAGCTGGAGCTGAAGCCGACGGATCATGTTTTGGAGATCGGCTGTGGCTGGGGCGGCTTTTGCACCCATGCAGCCCGCGAGCATGGCTGCCGCGTGACGGCGGTGACGATCTCCCAGGAGCAGCACAAGTATGCCACGGAGCGCGTGAAGCGTGAGGGGCTGGATCACTTGATTGAGATCCGCCTTCAGGACTACAGGCACATCACCGGCCAGTTTGATAAGATCGCCTCCATCGAGATGCTGGAAGCCGTGGGCGATGCGTATGTGGATGGCTACTTTGCCAAATGCCACGAGGTGCTGAAGCCAAACGGCCTGCTCGCCTTCCAGGTCATCACCACGGCGGACTGCCGCTATGACAATCTCAAGAAGGGCGTGGACTGGATCCAGAAGCACATCTTCCCCGGCTCTCTGCTGCTGAGCATGGCCCGCATCAATGAAGCCGTGAACAAGACAGGCGACATGTTCCTCCACGGCCTCGAAGACCTCGGCGCAGGCTATGCCAAGACGCTGCGCCTGTGGTTCGAGCGCTTCAATGCCAAGCTCGACGAGGTCAAAGAGCTCGGCTTTGACGACCGCTTCATCCGCAAGTGGAACTTCTACCTTCAATACTGCGAGGCCGCCTTTGCCACCCGGAACATCAGCGTCGTCCAGGCGGTCTATACCCGCCCGAACAACGGCGCGTTGCACCGCACATGGTGACTCGCCCATGTGCGGCTCGGCTTTCCGATGATCAGGGGATCTCGAACTGGTAGAAGCGCGCGTCTTGCCCGACGGTCGTGTTGTCCGTGTAGCGAAGGGTGCCGGTGGAGTCAGCCGTGGCGGTGCCGACGAAGTCCCAGTCGATGAGGTCATCGGAGACATTGACGTTGTAGGTTCGGCCAGGGACATCCTTGACCTCAAAGGTAAAGGATCCACTGGGTGCCGGGACCGTCTCTGAGACCGGGAAAACGTACTGGCTGGCAGGCACGACCTGCATGGTCACGGTGCCGGTGGCAGTGCCTGTGCCGGCAGTGAGCGTGTAGGAGAAGGTGTCCGTGCCGGTGAAGCCGGATGGAGGTGTGTAGGTGACGATACCGGTGCTCAGCGTGACGCTTCCGCCCTGGGTGCTGGTGGCTGATGGCAAAGTGAGGGTCAGCGGCTCGTCTTCGGCGTCGGTGTCGTTTTCCAGCAGATGGCTGAGGCGGATCAATGTGTCCACGATGGTCATGTGGCTGTCGGGTCCGGCTTTGGGTGCGTCATCCGTCTCAGTAACGTTGATGAGGCGGGTGGCGGGGATGCTGCTGCCGTTGTCGCCATCGGTGAGCATGGCGAAGAGCGTGCGCGGGCTGGTGGCAGGCGTGTCGTCTTCACACACGAAGGTCACATGGCGCAGCAGGCGGGTGATGAGCACGGGCGTGGCACCGCTGCTCATGCTGACGGTGAAGCTGGTGTCACTCAGCGTGCTGAGCTGGCCGACGAGGGTGCCATCGACACTGACGGCACTGCCAGCCAGCGTGACCTCGCCATCGCCTGCGAGGAGGCCGGGCGTGATGATCAGATGGTCGCCCTCGCTGGCACCGGCGGAGAGGTTCACCGTGAGCACTCCCGTGGCGAAGTGGGGCGAGTCCGCGTCAGTGATGAAGGCATCTGAAGCCACATGCAGCGGCGGTTGATCTTCGGAGTATGTCAGTGCGGCGCTGGAGAGGGTGAGTTCGGGAGCGGCGCTGAATTCGATGATTCGCAGGATGACCTGCCCGGGCGTCACGAGCGGTGGTGAGCCGTCGTCGGTGACGGTGTAGTTGAAGGCGATCTCGGTGGTATCTTCAACGCTGGGCGTGGTCCAGGTGACGATGCCAAGCGCCGGGCTAAGCACGGCTCCACTAGGCACGGTGCCGGTGAGTGCCCAGGCGAGGTTTTGGCTAGGCTTGTCCGGGTCCTGTCCTGGCAGCTCGAAGCTGATGGGCGTGCGTTCGGGGTAGGTGAACCTGACGGGCGTGGTCAGTGTGGGCGGGCTGTTTTGCTCCAGCACTTGGATGGTGAAGCTGCGGCTAGCAGTGCCTTCGGGGAAGGTATTGTCAGAGGCCACGACGGTGACGCTGGGGCTGGTGCCACCGTCATTCTCACCAGTGATCCAGCTCAGGAGGCCAGTGCTGGCATCGACGATGACGCCCGCCGGGGCTCCAGCACCGAGGCTGTAGCTGATGGGGCCGCTGGAGTCGGGATCAGTGGCACTGAGCTGCACGGTGAGGGTGTCTCCCTCATTCGTGACCTGAGCAGGGATGGCATCGAGCACGGGCGGCTGATTCACGATGCTGGTGGTGGTGCTGGCATCGGCGATGCCGGGCGCGGCTTCAGAGTTGCCACTGCTGTCGATGGCGATGCTGTAGAAGTCGTAAGTCTGGCCTGCTGCGCCGAGATAGATGGCGGAGGTGAGTTCGGTGGACTCCAGCCATTGGGTGAAGGCTCCACCATTCGTGGAAACAAAGATGTCGAAGCGACTCACGGCGGCATTGTCCGTGCCGGTCCAGTTCAGGCTGAAGCTCTGGCGGCTCTGGGCTGGCAGGGCGGTGACGCTGCTCGTCGGCGGCGTGGTGTCTGGCGGCACGATGGCGGCGTAATGCAGGGTGTAGGAGCCGGTGCTGTTGTGATCCAGAAGATGGAGCTTGTTTTCCCGAATAGGCCGGGTGCCGAAGCCGATGAAGGTGCGGTCGGTGACCCAGGCGTTGGTGTTCATGAGGATGACCTTGCCATCACTGCGGGTGATGCCGGTGAGCTGGAAGGAGCCATTGCTCGGCTCCAGCACCGTGAGGTAGCTCCAGCCTGCAGGCATGGTGGCGGTGAGGGTGACGCTGAGCTGTCCGGCGCTGGGGGCGGTGCTGCTGTTTGGCGTGATGACCGTGCTCACGGTCTCGATGCCGCCAGTGCTGAGGTGCAGACGATCTGGTAGATCGGCGATGTCAGGCACGTCATTGACGAGGAAGTCAGGCAGGGTGTCGTCCGTCAAACGATCTGCACGCACAGAGCGGATCATTTCGTGAATCTCGGTGCTGGTGATCAGCGGCGGGCGGTCACGACCTTTGATGTCTTGGTGCTGCATCTCGGCCTTATAATCAATGAAGTGCCCATGAAGACTGCTGGTCATGAGCCAGCGCCCGACTTTCCGCTGCCCTGCCCCAATGCTGCCGAAGTCTGCCTTCAGGCCTGGGGACTGAGCCACACCGCCGACTTCGGTGGAGAGGATGTTGAAGTCGATGAGGAGACCTTTTTCATTTTCGATGATGCGTGGCTGGCTGCTTTCCAGCGTGAGTGCATTGGCGATGCCCGCGCCGGTGTTTTCCACCATGACGCCGAGGCTGAAGGGAATGCTCGGCTCGATGGCGTCGGTGTGCGGGTCATCGGAGAAGACATCCCTCTGCATGAAGTACTTCACGCTGAGGTTCGGGATGGGTCGCGCCGTGATGGGCGCGGGCGCCATGTCGAACTCGACCAACTCGCCGCCTTTCACATAGCTGACCTTTCCGCCGATGAGGTAGGCCGTGTCCGCCGTGGGTGCGGCGAGGTCGGTGGGGATGATGGTCCAGTCCAGGGTGGCCGTGCCGCCCTGGACGAGAGTATTCATCAGCGCGCCGGTGAAGCCTGTCTGCACAGGTGCCTCGAAGTGGAACTGGCCGATGTTTGCAGGAGCACCATTCGGCAGCGTGGCCTGGAGATAAACGGTGACGCTTTCTAGATCCACGTCGCCGAGGTTGTTCAGCGTGAGGCTGGCCTGGAAGGCATCGCGGCTGAGCACGGCTTCCTGGTCGATCTGGAGCTTGACGCGAGCGCAAACGCCGCCGCCCTGGGTGAGAAACTTGTACACGTCCACCTTGGTGTCTTCATAGCCGTCGAAGGGTGTGTCGTAGCCGAGCTGCTCGCTGCACGCATAGGCATCGATGATGTCTTGCGCGCGCTGATGGAAGCCGTCCAGCGTGATGAAGTCCGTGCTCTGACCGACCGGCACCTGGGCCAGGGTGTAAATGCCTGTGGACCAGTATTCGAGGCTGCGATTCCAACGCTGGAGGAAGGTGGTTACCTGCGCCGGTGTGATGCCCGTGGGCGGTGGCATCGCCTGAAGGAATGCGATCTCTGTGGTGGAGAGTTTCATCTGCTCCTCACTGGTCAGGCTGATGCGCTGGTAAAAGGCCGCCATGAAGGTGAAGAAGCTCTGGTCCGGCACGCGGGCGACCCAGACGGGATCGCCAAAGAGATGTTCATAAAGCTCGCGCACAGTGCGGGTGCTGCCATTCCACTGCTCCAGGGTGATGAGCGGGGAGACGCCCACGGCATTGGGCGTGACACAACATGGCGGCTGGCCGGTCGAGCCGCCAAAGGCGCTGGTCAGTTCATCATCGAAGGTGGACTGGCCGAGGCCGGCCTTGTCGCCATCGCTGAGGTAGCTCCAAAGGGTGTTGCTGTAGTTTTGCCAACCACCAGGGCCGCCAGGACCGGGGCCGGGACCCGAGGGACCAGGAATAGG
>JAGKWZ010000149.1 GCA_021151605.1 Verrucomicrobiaceae bacterium | reverse complement strand
CCGCTGGACCGAATGATCACCGAGATGATCGCGGGGGATCTTTTGCCCACCAAGACTGCCGCTGAACGCCGTCGCCAGCTTACCGCCACAGGCTTCCTCACGCTTGGCCCCACGAACTACGAGGAGCAAGACAAAGGCATGCTCCGCATGGACATCGTGGACGAGCAGCTCGACACCATCGGCAAGTCCTTTCTCGGCATGACCATCGGCTGCGCACGCTGCCATGATCACAAATTTGATCCCGTGCCGACTCGCGACTACTACGCGCTCGCTGGCATCTTCCGCAGCACGAAGACGCTGAAGAACTACACCGACAACGTCGCCCACTGGATCGACACGCCGCTGCCCTTTGATGGCGAGCAGGAAGCTCAGTTCGTAAAGTTTGAAGGCGTGCTGGGTAAGCTCGAAAAGGAAGCCGCTTTGCTCAAAGATCAGCTTCGTGATGCCGGCAGCATCGCCTTGCGCAAAAAGCAGAGTCTCAGCTCCTCCGACCTGCCCGGAATTGTCGTCGATGACAGCGAGGCGCAGAAAGTCGGCGAGTGGAAGCTCTCCAGCATGTTCCCGCCCTTCATCGGCGGTGGTTATGCGCATGACCTGAACCGTGGCCGAGGTGAGAAGACGATGACTTTCACGCCGAAACTGCCCGTCGCCGGTCGCTACGAAGTCCGCGTGGCCTACAGCGGCGGCCCGAGACGTGCCGAGCGCATCCCTGCCACCGTGCTCCATGCCGACGGCGAAGATCTCGTGTATTTCAAAGAAGCCACCGAAGCCCTCAACGGCTTGCAATTTGTCAGCATCGGCACCTGGCGCTTTGAGACCACCGGGCAGAACTTTGTCATGATCTCCAACGCTGGAGCAGAAGGCTACGTCACTGTCGATGCCGTGCAGTTCCTGCCAGCCGACGCCGACATGCCGGACATGCCCGCGCAGAAAACCTCCACCGCTGAGAAGGAACTCAAGACTCGTCTCAGTGAACTCGAGAAGGAGATCAAAGAGATCAAGAAGACCGCGCCCACTCGTCCTGAAGCCATGACGGTGGCCGATGACGAGCAGCCCGAAGATGCCCGCATCCACATCCGTGGCAGCATCCGCAATCTTGGAGCTCCTGTGCCGCGTGGCTTCCTGCAAGTCGCGATGAAGGGCGATGTGCCCGCGATCCCGGCAGATCAAAGCGGACGCCTTCAGTTTGCCCAATGGCTCACCAGCCGCAGCAACCCACTCACCTCCCGCGTAATGGTGAACCGCGTCTGGCATTGGCTCTTCGGAGCCGGCATCGTGCGCACCACCGACAACTTTGGCAGCACTGGCGAGGCTCCATCGCATCCAGAGTTGCTCGACTACCTCGCCGTGAAATTCATGGAGGAAGGCTGGAGCCTCAAAAAGCTCATCAAGGAGATGGTCATGAGCCGCACGTATCGGCAGTCATCGCTCGTCGTTCGGGCTTCAGCCCGTCAGGAAGGTTCAGAGATCGGGCTAAAGCCCGAACTACAAACGGACCCCGACAACCGCCTGCTCTCCCACATGAATCGCAAGCGTCTCGATGCCGAATGCATCCGCGATGCCATGCTCGTCGCATCGGGAACGATGGAGACTACCTTCGGTGGCCCCAATGTTGGCGGGGCTGGGAAGGTGGACTCCAACGATCAAAAGATCCAGATCCTCGAGTACGGCTTCAAGTTCGATGACACCCGCCGCAGCGTTTACACCGCCGCCTTCCGCAACGTGCGCCACCCCTTGTTTGAGGTCTTTGACTTCGCCGACATCAACCAGCCCATCGGCCAGCGCACCACCAGCACCGTCGCCACCCAGGCGCTCTTTTTGATGAACAATCCCAAGGTTATCGAGCAAGCTCGCTCCGCCGCCACCCGCGTGCTTGGCGAAGCCCAAGATACCCCCGCGCGCCTCCAACTCGCCTATCGCTACTCCCTGAGTCGTGAGCCCAATGCCAAGGAGCTCGACCTCGCCCGCGACTACCTCGAAGCCTCCATCTCCGGCAACGCCACCGACGACGAAATCCGCGATACCTGGGCCCGATTCATCCAGACGCTGTGGGCCACGCCTGAATTCCGGTTTGTGAAGTGACCCAAAGTGGTCCGCACAGTTCCTGTGTGGTTTGATTGCTTAGAGAGTACATATATGACCACCTGCCGCGAAGTCCGCTCAGGGTTCAGTCGAAGGTGTTTCTTTCCTGCTGCACTTCCGTAATACGTATTGTGCGGACCATTTCCGCCTCCCTGACTTCACTGGATACAAAAAACCTGGATTCTCAAACCTTGATGACTTGAGGCATATCCGGTCATGCAGAGGCTCAATCCCCGGATGATGAAACATTAACCGAAATATTGCAGCCTTATCCGGCAATATTGCAGTCATAATTGAAGGTGTTGCGGTCTTATGCGCCCTTCGACATAACTGATATGAGCCGCTAGCGCAGCGCCACGAAATCGCCCTCGAACTCGACGCAGGTTTGGTCTGCGTGCTCGATGCGCACTTGGAGTTTGATGTGGGCTTTACCCGTGGCGCTGAAGGTAGTGCGAAACTCGGCCAGCTTGGCTTCCTCTGGACGATGGCAGATGGCACGAAGCATGCCGCGCACAGGGCGTTTATAGCGGATGGTGCTTTCGCGGATGACGATATGAGCCTGCCTGTCGCCGAGTTGCAGCCAGAGCATGGCGTAGCCAGTCAGGGTGGCGAGGACGCTGAGGCTGCCACCAAAGGCGGTGCCGAGGTGGTTGTGATTTGGCTCTAGTGGGGCGGTGATGACGAGCTGTGCGCCGTCATAGCTCTCCAGCGCCACGCCCATGGCCTGCGTGAGCGGGATCTGCTCATGCAGGAAGTGTTCGGTATCTCGAAGGAGGTCGTTCATTTTGCCCACCAGCTTGAGAGACAGGCCTTCGCCGTGTCGGGTTTGACCAGCGTGTCCTCAGGGTAATGAGAGGTGTCATTAAAGAGCATCAAGCGGGCACGCACTGTATCCTTGAAGTCCACAATGTTCAGGGCGGCGGGGTTTTGGTCGAGGTTGTCGCGGTAGCGGCGCGGATCGAAACCCAGGAGGGAGCTGAGAAGGAGGCGAATGGTCGCCTTATGGGAAACGACGATGACGGACTGCCCCTCGTGCTGCCGGACGATGTCGAGCAGGGCTGGCAGTGCGCGTGCGGTGACGGCGAGACCACTTTCACCACCCGTGGGAGCAAAGGTGAAGGGATCTTCATCCCAAGCAGCGGCTTCGGTGGGGAATTGCTGCTCCACTTCGGCACGAGTGAGCTTTTCCCAATGGCCGTGAGAGATCTCACGCAAGCCATCACGGGGCAGGACCTCCATGGCGTGAGGGGCAGCGAGAATGCGCGCGGTTTCCATGGTGCGGCCAAGAGGCGAGGCATACACCGCCGAGACGGGTAGGCCGCTCAGACGCTCTGCCAGACGGGCGGCCTGAGCACGGCCTTCATCAGACAATGGCACGTCAGTGGCACCGGCGAAGCGATCCTCGGCAGTCAGGATGGTGGCACCGTGGCGGATGAGATAAATGCGGGTGAGAGGCATGACGGCGTCTTTAGCACAGGGGTTTGCGGTTTGCGAAGGGCTTGGGCAAATGGGAGTTGGAATCTGCGTAGTGGCGTGATAGGAGACGGGCATGGCTGTTTCCATCTCTGTTGACTATACCGGCGGTCTCCGCTGCCAGGCCACGCATGGCCCTTCGAAGAATCAATTCATCACCGATGCGCCGGTGGATAATCACGGCAAGGGCGAGTCCTTTTCCCCGACGGATCTGGTGGCCACGGCGCTGGCGGCCTGCATGGCGACGGTGATCGGAATTAAGGCGAACCAGAAGGGCTACGATCTGCCGGGCATGAAGGTGAGCGTGGAGAAGCACATGAGCGAGGACTCACCCCGCCGAATCGTGCGTCTGCCGATCACGATCGAGATCCCGCTGCCTGAGGATCATCCCGACCGCAAGGTGCTGGAAGCCACAGCTCTCGGCTGCCCGGTGCACCACAGTGTGCATCCTGACATCGACAAACCGGTGACGTTTGTCTGGGTGGGCTGATCTTGCCCGACTCAATAGCGAGGGACGGCGGCGTCCACTTCATCGCTCCAGGCGGTGATGCCTCCAGTGACATTCACGGCGTTGGTGAACCCGAGTTCTTCCAGCGCTGCGACGGCTTTGGCACTGCGCCCTCCGAGCTTGCAATGGACGTAGAGGGGGAGATCGCGCGGAAGTTCACCTGCGCGAGCGGTCACCTGGGCCAGGGGGATCAAGACGGAGCCTTCGATGCGGGCGGTGGCGTATTCGTCGGGCTCGCGGACATCTAGCAGGAAGTGCGGAGTGCCGCTCTGGCGGAGGGCGTGGAGTTCGGTGACGGAGATGGTGTTCACTTTGGGGGTGGGTTTGATACCGCAGAAGCCCTCATAGTCGATGGGGGAGGTAATGGTAGGTTTTTCCCCGCAGACGGGGCACTCGGGATCACGGCGGAGGGTGAAGGAGCGGAACCTCATGCCGAGAGTGTCCACATGGAGGAGCTTGCCAAGAAGTGGCTCGCCAATGCCAGTGATAAGCTTGATGGCCTCCAGCGCCTGCATGGTGCCGATGAGGCCGGGCAGCACGCCTAGAACTCCGCCCTCGGCACAGCTGGGGACAAGACCGGGAGCTGGTGGCTGGGGTGACATGCAGCGATAACAAGGGGCGCCGAGATGCGGGGCGAAGACGCCGACCTGCCCCTCAAAGCGAAGAATGCTGCCATACACGTTCGGCTTCTTTTGCCAGACGGCGACGTCGTTGGAGAGATAGCGCGTGGGGAAGTTATCGGTGCCGTCGATGATGACATCGTAATCGGCGGCGAGCTGCATGGCATTCGCGGCGGTGAAGCGCTCGGGGTGCAGATGCAGGGTGAGGTGGGGATTGATGCCGAGCAGGCGATCCCGCGCGGCTTCCAGCTTCGGCCTGCCGAGATCGCTTTGCCCAAAGAGGAGCTGGCGCTGGAGATTCGAGACCTCCACGACATCGGCATCCACGAGCCCAAGCGTGCCCACGCCCGCCGCAGCGAGATACATGGTGATCGGCGAGCCAAGCCCTCCAGCGCCGATGCACAAGACGCGCGCGGCCTTCAGCTTCCGCTGCGCCTCGATGCCAAACTCTGGGATGGCAAGATGGCGGGCGTAGCGCTGAAGTTCGGCAGTGGAGAGATCGGACATGAGTGATCAGACTCCCATGACTTCCTTGAGATAGCGGATGCTCTCGCGGGCGATGTGCTGGGCTCCGGGGCGGTAGTCGAAGACCTCCACGGAGAGATAGTCGGTGTAGTTCACCTCACGCAGAGCGGCAATGATGGGCTCGTACTTCACCTCGCCCATGCCGGGGCCGAGGAGGTTGGGGTCATTGGCGTGGAAGTGGACGAACCAGTCTTTGCTGTCGCGGATGATGTCGGGGATGGACTTGGCTTCATCGCTCATGGCCTTCACATCGAGGTGCAGCTTGCAGCTCGGGTGATCCACCATCTGGCAGAGGCGGATGGTCTCTTCAGCGGTGTTGAGGAAATTGGTCTCCTTTTTCCCGAGCGGCTCCATGGCGATGACGACGCCGTATTTGCCGCACTCTTCGGCGACTTCGCGGACGCTGTCGGCAGCGCGCTTAAAGGCGTCTTCATATTGCCACTCAGGCAGGGTGTTGCGGGCCTTGGGGCTGCCCCAGACCATGATGCGCCCGCCAGTCATGGCGCAGAAGCGAGCAAGGTGGCGGCCAAACTTGGCGGTCTCTTTGCGCTGGAGGGCATCCGGCGTGGTGATGTGGAACCAAGTGGGCTTGGTCAGTAGCCAGTGCAGACCGAGGATCTCCAAGCCGAAGGAGGAGGCGATGTGGCTCAGGCGGAGGGCATCGGCCTCATTCAGCTCACGGGGGTCTTCTTTAAGCGTGAAGGGGGCCAACTCCAGGGCGTGATAGCCAGCGGCGGCCGCGTCTTCACACACTTTTTCAAAGGACCAGTCGGCTGGGTAAGTCTCGTTGCAGATCGCGAATCTCATAGGGCGCGGAGGCTGGCGAGCGCGGGGAGCAGCGTCAACTCTGCTTTTGCGTGAGACTGGCGAAGAGCTGGTCGATGGCTTTTCGGATGCGCCCGGCGGAACGCAGTTTCCCGAGCCATTCGGCGGGAATGCCCTCCATGCCGTGTGCGGCTCCGAGCCAGGCTCCGATCATGGCAGCCCGGCCTGCACTGTCACCCCCAGCGCGGATCGTGGAAAGGATGGCTGTGGAGAAGTCTTCGTGGTGCAAAAGTGCGGCGTGCAGGGCCGAGGGGAAGCCCTGCGGCAAGGGGCAGCTTTGCCCAAAGCGTCCCGTGGCAGTGATGACATCCAGATTCCGCAGCATGTGGGCAAACTCAAAGTAGTCGGAGCCATCGCAGCTCACATCTGCCGACTTCCGAGTAGCCTCGAAAGCGATGGGAAAGGAGGTGCCAGAGAGCAGCGCATCCAGCAGCACTGCATGGGCTGCGGCACAGCCGATGGCCGTGGGGTGAGCTTGAGTCACCAAAGTCAGCCGACGAACGGCCTCCAGACGCTCCGCCGAGGAGCGGGCATGATAGGCCACCACAAGAGGTGCGAGCCGACTCACCGTGCCGAGTTGCTCGTCATCGCCACCGTTTTGAAAATTCTCCGGCTGATCCGTGAGGCGGCTGATGGTCTCTCGCGTTGCGTGGTCGATGTAGCTTTTGCACAGTGGATTAGCAAAGAAGCCCGTAAACCGGATACAGAAGTCGCTTTGATGAAACTCCCCCCGCCAGGCGGCCAGGGACTCCAAAAGCATCAGGGCGGCATCCCCATAGTGAGTCTGATCCCCCGAAACTTTGCCTTCATGGTAATGGCCAACTTTTGGCGTCTCGAAGCCATGTATGCCCTTGGGGAACTTGGCGGCCATTTCATTCAAATCATAAATCCAATGCGTCCCCAAGGCGGCAGCATCGCCGACGAACTGCCCCCAAATGGCGGCGGTGAGTCTTGAGGCGAGAGTGATCATTGGGGAGGTGTTCGAAATGACATGACAATTGTCGCCTGCTGATACCGCAACGGAGGACGGACAGCAAAATCAATCTGACAGTAAAGAACCCCAATTTTGACCATGGTTGGTGGTTGTTTGCTGCCGATTGCCGTGGTTGATAAAGGAGCGCTTCCCCCTGCGCATTGCTTTCCACCAACCCTGATACCCCTCATGTCCCCCATCATCCCCCAAGAAGGCTGGATCGTTCAGCACCTGTTTTATAATCTCGACCATGGCTTCTGGGCCGCGCTGACGCCTGAGGAAAAGGAAGAGCGCATCGCCAATCTGAACAGCACCGTGCAGAGCATCCGCAGCCATCCGAAGACTCAGCTTCTCACCTTCAGCATGGTCAGCCCGAAGTCGGATGTGGCCTTCATGCTCCTGACGCCTGACCTCCAGGACGCAAACCGCTTTGAAAAGCAGCTCAATCTCGCACTCGGGCCCGATGTGCTGAACGCGACCTACAGCTACCTCTCCATGACCGAGTGGACCGAATATAGCGAGAAGGAAGAAGAAGCCTCCGAGCGCATCGCCCGCGCCGAGAACCTGGAAGTCGGCTCCGAAGCCCACACCGCCCGCATGGCCGAGTGGAAGGGCCATATGGACAAGTATTACAGCGACCGCCTCTACCCAAACATGCCCGACTGGCAGGTCATGTGCTTTTACCCCATGAGCAAACGCCGCAACGTGGGTGCCAACTGGTATGCCAACGACTTCGCCAAACGCCGCGAACTCATGCAGGGCCACGCCCGCACTGGCCGCCGCTACTCCGGCAAAGTCCGCCAACTCATCACCGGCTCCACCGGTCTCGACAGCCACGAATGGGGTGTGACCCTCTTCGCCCACGACATCTTCCAGATAAAGAGCATCGTCTATGAGATGCGCTGGGATGAAGTGACCACGCAATACGGCGAGTTCGGTGACTTCTACATCGGCCTCCAGATGAGCATCGACGAACTGCTCCAGCGCGTACAGTTGACTTGAACCGCCCGGCCAAACTGAATACTCTCCCGCCATGAGCTCGACACTCACCTCCACTCCCGTCATCGACGCATTGATGGCTGCCATCTTCCGTCTGAGTCGCGAGGAAAAGGTAGAGCTGTTGAGGCGCGTGCGACAGATGTTGGCTGAGGAGGAGATTTCAAGCAAGCCTCTCGAAAATGTCGAAAAGGCGGTGGTACAGATCCAGCCCTGAGGTCATAGATCAGCTTACTCTATTAGAAGAAGGCCTTCGCAAAGCTCGAGCAAGGCCACAAGAGGGTTGATCCCTCCACAACTCATGCAAAACCAGTCTCTCACCATCGCCGACCGCACTTTTCAGTCACGGCTCATGCTCGGCACAGGCAAGTTTGCCTCCGGCGAACTCATGCGCGAGGCCATCATCGCCTCCGGCACCGAGATCGTCACCGTGGCGCTACGTCGTGCCGACCTCACGGGCAAGGGCGACCCCTTCGCCAACATCCTCGACTTCATCCCGAAAAACGTCCTGCTGCTGCCCAATACCAGCGGCGCGATGAATGCCGAGGAGGCCGTGAGGCTCGCACGTCTCGCTGTCGCCGCTGGTTTACCGAACTGGGTGAAGCTGGAGATCCACCCCGATCCCCGCTACCTACTGCCAGACCCCATCGAGACGCTGAAGGCGGCTGAGATCCTCGTGAAAGAGGGCTTCACCGTGCTCCCCTACATCAATGCGGATCCCGTGCTCGCTCGCCGACTTCAAGATGTCGGCACAGCCACAGTCATGCCGCTCGGCTCACCCATCGGCTCGCATCAGGGCATCACCACGCGGAAGCAGATCGAGATCATCATCACCCAGGCCACCGTGCCCGTTGTCGTCGATGCCGGCATCGGTGCGCCGAGCCACGCCGCCGAAGCTCTCGAAATGGGAGCCGACGCCGTCCTCGTGAACACCGCCATCGCCATCGCCAGCGATCCCCCACGCATGGGCATCGCCTTCAAAATGGCCGTTGAGGCCGGTCGCGCCGCCTATGAGATGGGCATCGCCGATTCTTGTGAGGAAGCCATCGCCACGAGCCCGCTGACGACCTTTCTATATCAGTCGTGACGAAGTCGCCTTTTTGGCGGTCCGTTTCTGCATGTTCTCGATGGGGCAGACGTTCAATCAAACTCCTTGAATTGAAATGAAACTTACCCGCATCGGCCTCACCACCCTCCTCGCGTTCTTCTCTTTCGGCAGCGCCTCCCTTTCCGCAGCCGACTTCCGGCTCGCCTCGGCGATCTCGGACCACATGGTGCTTCAGCGTGAAAAGCCCGTCGCGATGTGGGGATGGGCGGATGCGGGTGAGACGGTGACGGTTGCCTTTGCGGGTCAATCGAAGTCCGCTACGGCGGGCACGGATGGCAATTGGTCGCTCAAGCTGGAGGCGCTCGCTGCGAGTGCTGAATCTCGCACGCTCGTCGTCACGGGCAAGGAAGGGCGCAAAGTCGAGGTGAAGGATGTGCTCGTCGGCGAGGTCTGGCTCGGCTCCGGGCAATCGAACATGGCGATGACCGTGGCGAGTTGTTACCACTTCGATGCTGAAAAAGCCGCCGCGAAGTATCCGCTCATCCGACATTACCGCGAAAGCTCCGGCCCGTCCGATACACCGCAGGCCGAGGGCATAGGCGCATGGCAAATCTGCACACCGGACACCGTCGGTGGCTTTTCTGCGGCGTTGTATTTCTTTGGACGCGAGATCCACAAAGAAGTCGGCGTGCCCGTCGGCCTTATCAATACCTCGGTCGGCGGCACGCCCATCGAGTCATGGGTCGCCGCCGAGGTGCAGTCCTCCGATCCCGATACGAAGGCGAACTACGACACGCGGCTCGAGGCACACCTGAAGTTTGACCCCGCACAGGCTCCCGCTTTGCATCAAAAGCAGATGGCCGTCTGGAAAGCTGCGTCGGAGAAGGCGAAAGCCAACGGCACTCCCTTCGTCGTCCCCGCACCGAAGGACCCACTGGCGATGTGGAAGCTCAAAGGTGGCCCCGCTGGTCTCTTCAATGGCAAGGTGGTCAATCTCGTGCCTTACACGCTGCGCGGCATGCTTTGGTATCAAGGCGAAGGCAATGCCAACAGCAATCCCGGCCTCTACCAGAAGCAGCTCACACAGCTCGTCACGAGCTGGCGTACGATTTGGCAAGACGAAGTGCCCTTTGCCTGGGTGCAGCTTCCGAACTTCACCTCGCCTGGCGAAGGTTGGCCGCGCGTGCGTGAATCCATGCTGAAGACGCTCGCGCTGCCGAAGACCGGCATGGCCATCACCATCGACCTCGGCGATGCGAAAGACATCCATCCGAAGAACAAGCAAGACGTCGGCAAACGGCTCTCCTTTTGGGCACTCGGCACCGTCTATGGCAAAAACGTCCCCGCCATCAGCGGTCCGCTGCCCGCAGGCTCGACCATCAGCGCCAATGCGATCACCGTTTCATTCAATCACACCAACGGCGGCCTGAAGTCCATCACCGGTGGCCCGCTTAAGGGCTTCCAGATTGCCGGTGTCGATCAGCAATGGAAGCCCGCCGAAGCCAAGATCGTCGGAGAAACGGTCGTCGTCAGCAGCTCCGGGGGAATCCAGCCTTTGGCCGTTCGTTACGCCTGGAAAGACTGGCCTGATTACAGCCTCGCCAACGGCGCTGGATTGCCTGCCTCGCCTTTTTGCACGGATGATTGGACTGTGCCTGTGGTGAAGAAGTGACGGCAGACGCCAATCAACCCAGCGTAGGCACCCGCTGAGCCGAAAAATTACGACGCCAATGACGTGCCAAGCACATCAGCGAGTGGACGAGATGCTTGCAGGAACTCCCAGATGCGATGGCTTTGAGCACTGCCACCCCCTACTCGTGAGAATGGCATCCGCCGATCATTTTCGCCCTCTGAAAACTTTTTTCGGCAAATGAGGTGGCGGCTGGCGACGACTAGGTTGTAAGCCACCCATGTCCCCGCCATCCGAACACGAACGCCATGCCCAGTTTCTCCGCCTCTACGCGGAGAGCGAGGTGGCGTTGCACACGTTTGTGAGGTCGCTGGTGCCCACGCGCCAGATGGCTTCGGAGGTGATGCAGGATGTCATTCTCGTGCTGTGGGAGAAGTTTGATGCCGCGGCTGATTTCCAGGGCTGGGCCTTTGGCGTGGCAAAGAATGTCGTGCTGCGTCACCTGCGGCGGCAATCACGGGAGCGGCATGTGTTTGATGATGAACTGGTGAACCAGCTCGCCGATGATGCGGCCGCCCTGGTGCCGGTGCATGACGGGCATCGCGAGGCCTTGGAGCACTGCCT
Source organism: Verrucomicrobiaceae bacterium (assembly GCA_021151605.1). Lineage (GTDB taxonomy): Bacteria > Verrucomicrobiota > Verrucomicrobiia > Verrucomicrobiales > Verrucomicrobiaceae > Prosthecobacter. The sequence continues at coordinate 1,716 of JAGKWZ010000149.1, read as the reverse complement.
GGAAAAGCTCCCCGCCGCGCAACGTGAACTGGTGCTCACCGCCTACACGAAGGGCACCCGCATAGATGAGCTCGCCACCCGCCGTGGGCAGTCGCCGATGGCACTCTACAAACTGCTCCACCGCATTCGGCAGGCCCTGCTGGAGTGCGTGGAGCGCACACTCGCCAAGGAGGAACACGCATGAATCCCGACTCACACGATCTCATCCAGCGCCACATGGCCGGACTACTCACGGAGGATGAATCCGCCGTCCTGCAAACCCGCCTGAAGGCCGACACAGACATGCGGAGGCTCTTTCTGCACTACATGAATCTGGATGTAGCACTGGAGGCCCAGGCGGGATCACGAGACCGGGTGATCGATCTGATGCGGGCAGCTCCTCCGCCTGAAAGCAAACCCGCTAGGCGCTGGTATTCCTGGCGTCCGCTCACCGCAGCGGCGGCGGGGATTGTGTTTGGCATGTTCTGCACGTCGGTGGTGTTTGGATTCGTGGGGCAGCAACATGGGGTGAAGAAGACTCCGCTGGCGGTGCTGCAGCCGAGTTTCGAGGATGCTCAGATGCCTTTGGCGAGGGGGTTTCCACCTGCTGCCTCGCTTTGGACCGGCGATGTGTCGAAAGTGGTGCCTGCGGAGAATGGAGTGACGCCGAAGGAGGGTCATCACATGCTGAGGCTCGAAACCACCGTCCATGGAAAACCCGTTCTGTTTCCGCGGCTGTATCAGATCATTGCTCTCCCTCCCTCCGGCAGCGCACTGCGCGAGATCGAAGTCAGCGCTTCTTTCACCAGTGCAGATCCTGACAGCTCGCCTCACTACACGGTCCGGGCTTACGCCGTCAACGAAGCACCTGAGCGGCTTGGGCCCGATTGGTTTGCCCGTCATTGGTTTGTTCAGCAGGACGAATCCATCGCGTCAGCCGAAACAGGCTTCGAGAGTCCACCTGGCAACGCCGGCTGGCAATCCATCGGCTTGCGAATGCAGGTTCCCGGCAAAGCTCGTTGCCTGGTGGTTTTCTTCGGTGTCAAAAACCAAGCCAAATCGCAGGCCAAGAAACCCCACTATCTGGATGCCGTGCAGGTGTCCTTTGTCGAATCACCCTCCATCCCTTGATCTGATTTCATGCGCCACTTCATCCATTCCATTCTGTTCATCGCTGTTCTGAATCCGCTTCAGGCGGCGGACACCTTTTTCGTCGAAAACGGCCAACCTCTGGCAGAGATCGTCATCGCTGAAAAACCGACGCGGATGACCAAACTGGCCGCCAAAGAGCTGCAAAGCACGCTCTTGAAAATGACGGGCGCGGCACTGCCGGTCGTCACAGAGCGAAGCGCGGGCAAAACGGCGATCTTTGTCGGCATGAGCCGCTTCACGGAGGAGCTGGGGCTTTCGACGAAGGAGCTGAAGCACGGTGCCTTTCGCATGGCCTCGGGCAAAGACTGGCTGGCGCTGCTGGGTGCGGACAAGGACTTCGTGCCCATCGAGCCGTGGGGACGGAAGCGAGACAAGAACGAAGCTGCCCGCGTGAATGCCGAGTGGGACAAGATCACTGGTGACACGTTTTGGAACACCGCGAGCGAGCTGTATCAGCTCTACCATCCCGATCTTGATGTGTGGATGACGGATGATGCGGGTACCTTCAATGCGGTGAACGAGTTCCTTCGGGGCCTTGGCTGTCGTTGGTTCGCGCCGGGGGAAATCGGCGAGGTGGTGCCCACG
>JAGKWZ010000148.1 GCA_021151605.1 Verrucomicrobiaceae bacterium | reverse complement strand
TTTGTAGCTGCGGTCGATGGCGTTGAACGGCTGGGCGAGCTTGAGGAGGTTGAGCTCGGGAGTAATGTCGCTGGCGATGTCGAGGGTGGTGGGGTCGATGAAGCAGTGGCCGAGAAGGCTGGCGGTGTTTTGATGCATCATGGCGTGCAGCGGCAGGTCGTAGTTTCCGGCCATGAAGGAGGCGGCGGTGAAGGCGGTGCCTTCAGGCGTGCGGCCGGACCAGGTGGCGGTGCCGGTTTTGCCGAGGGTGAGCCGGGCGAAGCCGTCGCCCTCCGGCCAAACGGGGGGATCGGTGAGCGTGGGGGCACCGGAAATGGCGGTGTTGTAGTCGCCCTGCATGGTGGCGGGGACGGGGGCGGCGCTGGTCCAGGTGTTCCTACGTGCGTAGAAGGGCGTGCTGGGGAGGGTGTCGAGCGTGGGCTGATGGGTGGAGATGGCATTGAGCCGGTCTTGGACGGCGATGAGGCTTTGCCCGGCGGCGTGGTAGGCGAGGGCGACGGGCCGGTCACCGGCATCGCCGAGGAAGCTGAGGTAGTCCTGGGTGAAGGGCTTGACGAGTCCGCCAGGGGTGATGAGGCGGAGGAGGGAGTCTCCGACGATGAGGGTGCCGTCTCCGAGGGTGGCGATACCGATGGGGGAGCGGAAGCGGGCGCTCAGTCCTGGGCCGTGGGCGAAGTCATCCGCGCCGGGGCCGCCTGCGTAGGTGGTGACGGCGCCGCTGAGGGTGACTTTGCGGACGACGTGGTTGCCCGTGTCGGTGACGAAGAGGGCCTTGAGTACGGGCTCATAGACGATGCCACGGGGGGTGCTGAAGAGGGCGGCGGCTCCAGAGCCGTCTTTGTGGCCCGGGGTGTCTGCTTTGCCCGCGAAGGTGGTGACGACGCCTGCGGGGGTGATTTTGCGAATCGTATGATTGCCACGATCGACGACATAGAGGTTGCCCGCGGGATCAAAGCAGAGGGCGCTGGGTCGATTGAAGAGGGCGGCGGTTCCGTTGCCGTTGGTGCTGCCGATTTGATCAGCCATGCCGGCGAGGGTGCTGATGACTCCAAGCGCGCTGACTTTGCGGATGGTGGCATTGCCTGTATCGGCGACGTAGAGAGCGCCATCTGGCCCGAGGGCGAGGCCTTCGGGGGCATCAAAGGTGGTGTCGGTGGAGCCCGCGACATCGACGGTGCCTGCGATGGTGGAAGCGGCGTCGCCCTGGATGAGGCGGATGACGTGATTGCCGGTGTCCGCGACGTAGAAGCTGCCATCCTGACGCAGGGCGATGCCTGAGGGGCTGTCAAAGCGGACCTGTGATCCGCTGCCGTCGGCGTGGTTGGGGTCATTCGGGGCTCCCAGGTGCAAGACGACGTCACGGAGCACGAGGCTGGGATCGGAGATGCTGCCACTGAGGTAATTGTCCCCCGTGGAGATGCCTAGATCCATCTGGAGATCGCCGAGCGTGGAGGGATTCCGCTTCACGGCGAGGCGGGCGGTGGGGTTGTTGCCGATGGTGATGTCCAGGGCACCGACGAGGCTGTGCTTTTGCCCGGCGAGGATGGCGGAGCCGGAGACGACTCCGGTGGCGGCGACGGTGACCTGCGCGGTGCCACCCATGGAGAAGGTGGTGACGGCGTCGCGGTCAACGATGCCATTGAAGGTGCCGACGAGGGAGGGATCGAGCGGCTCGATGATCATGTCGAAGTTCACCTCAGGGCCTGTGCCGACCGGGTTTACGGCTTTGAAGGTGATCTTGCTCGGAATGTAGGCTCCCAGGGTGGTCTTCTTGCTCGGCTCCACCGGTTTGCCGGTGATGCGGCCCGTCTTCAGATTCATGGTCAAACCTTTGGGCAGGCCGGTGACGGTGAATCCGGTGGGGAAGTTCGTTGCGGTGACAGTGGCGTCGATGGTTTGGCTGACCGAGACCGGAGTGGGCAGTGGGATGGCAAAAAGCACGGGCAAGGCATCCACGACACTGACCGCAGTGTCTTCGTTGGTGAGTTGAGGATCATTCCCTGGTGTATCGAGAATGACGAGGCAAGTGTAGTTACCCGAGTCCTCCATGCCTATTTTGCTAATGCTGAGGGATGCCCTGTCCGCACCGCTCACGGTGGAGCCGTTGAGCTTGCTTCCATTGGTCAATGGCGTGCCGCCACGACGCCAAGAGTACAGCACTTTGACTCCTGGAGCTATGGGCGCGGTGACGGTGCATTGCAGGCTCAGCGTCGCGCCTTTCTTCACCGACTTGGCAGGCTCACTCCGTGTGACAAATCCGAGATAGGCTGGCTGGGAGGAGACGGGCGGCCCGATGGGGTTGTCTGCGATGATGGTGTAAGCGGCGGCATCGGACGATTTGGTCAGCGGGATAACGTAGTTCGGCGTGATCGCGCCTTTGATTTCAGCGCTGCCTTTTTTCCATTGGTAGGTAAGCGTGGGATCACCTGTGGCTTTGGCACTGATGCTGGCCTCACTGCCGAGCAGCACGAGGCGACTGGCTGGCTGGAGAGTGAAGAAGGGCTGCGGTGGCTGCACGCCGGTCCCTGTGAGCTCGATGGCAAAGGGGGATTCATCAGGATCAGAGCTGGCGATGTTCAGGGTGGCAGTCCTGAGGCCCTCTGCGGTGGGCGAGAAGCGCACGACCAGCGTGGTGTTTCTACCGACATCCAGGCCGCCGTTTGGAGTGGTGATAATCTGAAACATGGATGCATCTGTACCTGCCAAGCTGGCCAGGATTCCTGACAAGGCCACGGCACCGCCATTCCTCACTGTGATCGGCATGATGCTGTAACCGTCAAATCTGACGGTGCCAAAACTGAGGCTGGCACCGCTCACTAGGTTGTTCCCGACCGGTGCCTCGACGTCGACGTCTGCTGCGCTGACAAAGAGGGTGAAGGCTCGCTCTGAAGTGGCTGTGCCATCGCTGACATAAAGGGTGATGATGCTGGAGCCGCCCATGTTGGCTGCCGGAGTTACGGAGACCGTGCGGCTGTTGCTGCTGCCACCGAGGAGGATGTTTGCCGCCGGCACCAGATCTGTATCACTGCTTCCGGCGGTGACGACAAGGGCGCTGGCGGCAGTCTCTGGATCATTGATCGTGAAGGCGAGCACTCCCGTGGTGGAATTGTAGGAGATGGTCTGGTTGTTGATGTTTCCAATGGTCGGCAGGTCATTCACGGGATTTACCGTGAGGTCGAAGGTCTCGATGGAGGTGTTGCCATTGTAGGTCATCGAGAGGGTGATGGTCGTGGTGCCAGACTGATTCAGGACAGGAGTGAGCTGGATGCTGCGGCTGGCTCCGGTGCCGGTGAGGACGATGCCGGAGGAGGCCACAAGTGCCTGATTGCTGCTCGTGGCGGAGCCCACCCAGGAAGTAGCGGGGATGGTGCCATCAAGTACCGTGAAGGGGATCTGGGCCGTCGCGGTATCCTCATCCGTAACCTGATTGGCGACTTCGCTGATGATGGGCACCTGACCGCTGACATTGAGATTCCATGTCACGACTTCATTGAGCAATCCGTCGGTATCCTGGCGCACAAATGGGGTCGTATCCTGCAGCGTGGCTGTCACGGTATGCGCGCCGTTTCCGATGACGCTGGAGAGGATGCTGAAAGAGGTGCCCGTCTGTCCCGGCAGAGGCGTTCCATTGATCGCCCAGATCACCTGTAGCGCGGGGCCGCTGGAGGGCACCTTGGCCGTGACGGCAAAGTCCAATGGGCTCGGCGAAGTGATGTTAAGGGTAGATGCAGCCGGGCTGCGGGCATCGACCAGACTCACACGCTCATAGAATTTCAGCACGAACTGCTCTCGGTTGATCTGTCCACACGGACGATTCAGACTTCTCATCAGCGAGTTATTGTGTGGTCGGTACCAACCCGAGGTGCGATACATGGAGCCCTCAAACAACCCAGCCAGGGCGTCATACGTCGTAGTCTCAGGCGTGGGAACAGGTGTTGATGCCTCGATCCAGTAGTTCCAGCGGATTAGTGCTCGGTTCGTCTCGGCAGTGTTGTTGGCGCTTTCACTCGGAGTGTAGATCAGGTACTCCGTGTCATACTCATCTGCCAGCCCGGCAAACGAGTGCCCGATCTCATGCTCCACGACCGCAGCGCTGGAGCCATTCACCGATGCCACCGAGATCCCGCCACCCGCACCGCCATATTTGGTGTCATTTACGATCACCACGGGCACATCGTATTCGGGGACATGGGTGTTCAGCAGATTGTACGCCCGGCTGTTTCCGTTGCCCGCCAGGGTCAGCAACTGCGTTACCGAGGGAGTATTGAATCCAGCATTGAAGTAAGTATCACGCGTGCCGCCTGCACCACTGGTGTTGCCATTGTCACAGCCGCTCTGGTTTGAGGCGATCTCGATCCGATACACATTGCAGTAGCTCCGGTACTGCTGCCACGGCTCCTTCGTGAAGAGGAAGTTCATCGCCGTGTTCACATGCGTGGCGAAGTTTGGCATGTCGGCAGCGGTATAGCCTTCAGAGAGAAACACGAGATTGATCCGCTGGGAACGTGGACCGTTTTCCTCCACTGTGAAAAGCGTGGCTGTCTGACCCAGAGCCAGATCCAAAAAACCAAGGGACAAAACAGCGACGAGGAAAAAGAGAGGCAGCTTCATATCTATCCAGAGTGGGTTGTCATGACCCGACAACTTTTAGGGATGCCTGATGGTAAAAGATTGAAAGGCGCGTTCTAGCAAAGAAAGAAAAATTGCCAGGCATTCACTCCAGGAACTCAGCCCAAATCCTTGATCCTCAGCCAGAAAAACAGCCACCGTCGCCTCTGAAGTGGAAAATCGGTTTGAGGGCTCTCCTCCGAGCCATCCAAGCGAAATTAGTCGAACCGCCCTGCAGGTTCAATCCGGCGGAGGAACCTGTACCTGCGCCAAGCCACCCAAGAAGAAGAGGGTGCGCCGGATGTCGGAACCATTGAAGCTCATCCAACGCTCTGCGGAGGCGGTGGGGTGAAAGCCGACCTATGGAAAGCATCACAATAGTCCCTCTAGATCAGAGAATCCTTTAGGCGAAGCCGGTTGATGGAATCATGGCGGCAACCTTTTTCGCCGTGGTGTGGGCGATTAGCAGGCTTTGAAGCTGGTTCACAGACTGAAGCTCACTGCTTCCGTCCCTGTAAATACCTTTGCCCCACAAGCCTGAGCCGGACTGCAATATGAAGCTGCGCCCCTTCGTTCAAGCCGCCCTCATGCGCGCCTTCCTTGCTTTCCTCTTTTGTGTCTCCTCTGTGTTTGCGGCCAAGCCGAATGTGCTCGTGATCATCGCGGATGATCTGGGCTATAACGATGTCGGCTTCCAGGGTTCAAAGGAGATCGCCACGCCGAACTTGGACAAGCTGGCGGCTCGTGGCCTGAGGTGCACGAACGGCTATGTGTCGCACTCGTTTTGCAGTCCGACACGGGCGGGGATCATGACGGGATGCTACCAGCACCGCTTCGGCCATGAGAACAATCCGGCGTGGCTGCCCGAAAGCACGACGGCGGGGCTTTCCCTGAATGAAACAACGTTTCCCCAGCTCATGAAGCAGGCGGGTTATGCCACGGGAGCGGTGGGGAAGTGGCATCTCGGCGCGCATCCGCAGTTTCACCCACTGAAGCGTGGGTTTGATGAGTACTTCGGCGCTTTGGGCGGTGGGCACCAGTATTTCCCCGGAGACAAGGGTGGCGTGGAGTACACGATCCCGCTGAACCGCAACGGAGAGGACACCGCGCAAACGAAATACCTCACGGAGCAGTTTGGGGATGAAGCAGCGGCTTTCGTGGGACGCCACGCCGGCACGGAAAAGCCCTGGATGCTCTATCTGGCCTTCAATGCGCCGCATACACCGCTCCAGGCTCCCAAAGAGTGGCTGGAAAAAATGAAGCACATCGAAAACGAGCAGCGCCGCACCTATGCCGCGATGGTGGGCGCGATGGACGCAGCCATCGGCGGTGTGATGACCAAGCTCGATGAAACGACGCAGACGGAGAATACGCTGATCTTCTTCGTCAGTGACAATGGAGGCCCGAACCTTTCCGCCAGAAGCGTGAACTTCACGGACAACACGCCTCTGCGCGGTGCCAAGGGCGATCTCTACGACGGAGGCATGCGGGTGCCTTTTCTGGTGAGTTGGCCCGCCAAGATCAAGCCAGGCGTCTATGTGCAGCCAGTCATCGCTTTGGATTTCCTGCCCACGGCGCTCTCGGCAGCAGGGTCAACAGATCTGACGCCGAAGAACCTGGATGGCGTGAACTTGCTGCCGTTTCTAAGCGGCGAAAAGGCCACCGCTCCGCATGAGACGCTGTTTTGGCGCACAGGCGGCCCAGGTGGTCTAAATGCGGTCCGCCGTGGCGACTGGAAGCTGGTGCGCCGAGGCGCAAACGCGCCGGAACTCTATGATTTGGCAGCAGATGTGGGGGAGGCGAAGGATCTGGCCGGTGCGAAGCCTGAGGTGGTGAAGGAACTCGTCGCCGCCATCGCGGAATGGGAGAAAGGGACGATCAAACCCACCTTTCAGAGTCCGAAGGGCGGCAAGCCGAAGAAGAAAAGCTCGCAGCCGGCTTCCTGAGCAATGGCTGACTTTACTGCCCATCCGCCTTGCCTGGCACGCGCGGATCATGCGCGGGGACGAGGAGCTTGCGGTCGGCATCCCAGAGGATGGCTTGGCAGGCACCGAAGGCGACCACGGGCTCCAGCTTGTGACCCAGCTTCGTCAGCTCAGCCAGCGTTTCGTCACCGAAGGCTTTTTCGATTTTGAGTTCATCGGGGGCCCACTGGTGGTGGAAGCGCGGTTGTTTCAGGGCGGCGTTGGGTTCCATGCCACGGTCGAGGATGTTGGAGATCAGGAGCAGGGCCTGGGTGATGATGGTGGGGCCGCCTGCGGCTCCGGTGCAGAGGATGGGCTGGCCGTCTTTGAAGACAATCGTGGGGCTCATGCTGGAGAGCGGACGTTTGCCTGGGGCGACGGCGTTCGCCTCGGCTCCGATGAGCTTGAAGGCATTCGGCACTCCGGGCTGCACGGCGAAGTCGTCCATCTCATCATTCAGCAGCACGCCGGTGCCGGGGACGATGACTTTGCTGCCAAAGGCGGTGTTGATGGTCTGGTTCAAAGCCACCCAGTTCCCCTCGGCGTCGGCGGTGCAGAGATGCGTGGTGTGTTTGCCGAAGATGTCGCCCTCCCAGCGTGGTGGCGTGTTGTGGCTGGGCACGGCAGTCACTTTTGTCAGGTCGATCTTCGCGGCGAGGTCCCTGGCGTAGCCTGCGTCAACCAGCCCGCGCGGCACTTTGGCGAAATCGGGATCTCCGAGCCAATGAGCACGGTCGGCAAAGGCGAGCTTCATGGCCTCGGTGATCACATGCACGCGCTGGGCGGAGCTGAGATCGCGGATGGGGAAGTGCTCCATGATCTGCAAAATCTGCGCCACATGCACGCCGCCACTGCTCGGCGGTGGCATTGCCACGATGTCGTAGCCGCGATACTTCGCCCGCACGGGCTCGCGCTCCACGGCTTTGTAGTTGGTGAAGTCGGCTGCGGTCATGATACCGCCGTTTCTCTTCATCCAGGTCTCGACCGTCTGGGCATACGCGCCGCCGTAAAACCATGCCGTGCCGTGTTTGGCGATGGCGCGGTAGGTCTCTGCCAAGTCCTTCTGCGCGAGCAGGTCACCCTTCTTCAGCGGTGAGCCGTCGTCTTTGAAAAAGATGGCCGCGCTGGCAGGGAACTTCTTCAACGGGTCCACCATGGCGGCGATCTTCCGCTCATAGACTTCATCAATGGGGAACCCCTTTTCCGCGATCTCGGCCGCTGGCAGGAGCAGGTCGGCTAGCGTAAGTTTGCCATGCTTTTTCAAAGCCAGCTCATAGGCCCGCAAGGCACCTGGAACGCCTGGGGCGAGCGCCCCGGTTTTGCTCGCTTCGTTATCGAGCTTGCCGTCGATCACATACATGTCTCTGCTGGCCTTCGCGGGGGCCATTTCACGGCCGTCGATGCAGGTGACAGAGCCATCTGCGGCGCGGATGACGAAGAAGGACCCGCCGCCGATGCCGGAGTTATGTCCGTCCACCACGCCGAGTGTCAGGCCCGTGGCCACAGCGGCGTCCACGGCATTGCCGCCCTTTTTGTAGGCCTGCACGGCGGCCTCTGTCGCCAGCGGATGCACGGAGGCTGCGGCAAATCGAGGGAAACCGGGCTCGGCAGCAAAAGTGACGATTTCGACTGCCAGTAGCAGCAGGAAAGGGAGGAAAGTGGTGCGACTCATGGCGGCTGCCGAAACATGCACTCACACTCATCTCTATCCACCATGTTTCTCCCGTCCGACCAGACAATGGATATCTGAGTCTTTTCTCTGGCCTCAAACCTGCGTTGCCATGTAATGTCCGCGCCCATTTCCGTTACTCCTCTTTAAATGCCCGAAGACCCCGCTGATCCAGTCGCCCCGATACCGCCCCCTGAGGCGGAGGAGCCGACTTATCCGTCGCTGGAGGAGCTGGCGCAGCTTTTGCCGCAGTATGAGATCCATGAGATCATCGGCATCGGCGGCATGGGGGCTGTTTACAAAGGCCGCCAGATCGCGCTGGACCGTCTGGTCGCCATCAAGGTCATGCCCGCCGAGTCCGCACAGAATCCGGAGGACGTGCAGCGCTTCATCAAGGAGGCGCGCTCCATGGCGAAGCTGGTGCATCCGCACATCGTCGCCGTCTTTGACTTCGGGCAGACCTACGCGCGGCATCTTTTCCTCGTGATGGAGTTTGTGGAAGGCTGCGATCTACACCGCCGGACACGGCGAAAGGAGATCACCACGGAAAAGGCGCGTGAGGTCATCGCCCAGCTCTGTGATGCACTCCAGTTCGCCCATGACCGTGGGGTGGCCCATCGTGACATCAAGCCCGCGAACATCCTCATCACCGATGACTGGAAGGTGAAAGTGGCCGACTTCGGCCTCGCGCGTGATCTTTCTGCGCAGCCAAACCCCGATGAAGTCGAATACGGCACACCCGACTACACCGCGCCCGAGCGTCTGATCACCGGAGCCAGCGTGGACCACCGTGCGGACATCTACGCCCTGGGTGTGGTCATCCATGAGATGCTCACTGGCAAGACGCCTACCGCTGCGGGAAAGGATGCTGGCAAAGACCTGCCGCCCGGTTTTGCCAACGTCATCACGAAGTGCCTGATGAGCGAGCCCGAGGCCCGCTACCAAAAAGCCAGCGATGTAAAGGTGGCCCTGCTCACCGCCACTGCCGAAAAGCAGCGTACAGGTGACAAGGCTCCAGTGCCCGCAGCCGAATCCTCGGTGCCACCTCAGATCCCCTTGGAATCTCCTGAGCACTACACGAGCTATCGCCCTTCCTTGGTGGCCAAGCTCGGCAGGTTGCTCGCACCTGCGGGCTGGGGCATTGCCTCGGTTCTTGTGCTGGGCGCGTTTGCCTGGCTCATCTTCAAGGATAAAATCAGCATTGAGCCCGCTGAATCCAGCCCTGAGCCGGTGAAGCCTGCCGAACTCGTCGTGCAGAAGCCCGAGCCCGTCAAAACTCCCGAACCACTGCCTGCACCAGCGCCTGCTCCAGTGGTGCCAGCTCCACCCGCGCCTGAGATGACGGTGGCGAAACCGGTGCCGCCAGCAATTGACAAGCCGATGGTGAAGCCCGCTCCAGCCGAACCCAGCGGCTTCAGCGTTCCAGATGGTGCCGCTGGTGAGGTCGCCCGGCTCGACGGTCATGTCGGCCCTGTTTATGCCGTGCGGCTTCTGAGTGATCAGCGCCGTGTCGTCTCTGTCGGTGTAGATGGCACTCTTCGACTCTGGGATCTCAGCACCCAGAAGCAAATCTACAGCGTCGAGCCAGGCATCGACCAATTAACCCGTGTGCAGATCAGTGCCGATGAAACCCAGGCGCTCATCTTTAGCTACCGCAGTGATAAAGTCTCCCTTATCGACCTCGCCGACGGGAAGACCCGGCATAGCGTCTCCTATCCGACTGACAAACTGCTGTATGCCATTCTGCTCAAAGAACCTCAGGCGGTGATCATGGCTGGCAGTGAGGATGAAGGTTTGCCGAATCTCTATCTTTGGAAGCCGGAGTCTGGCAGTCAGGAACTCACTCCCGTGACCGGCTACACAGGCCGCAATTACAGCATGTCACTTGCCCCGGATGGTGTCGGCGTCATCCTCAGCGGGTCAAAGAAGGCTGAGGGCTCCACCGGCTTCCGCCCACAGTTGACGCATTTTGTGCCAGCCAGCAGCACCTTTACCAAACTCGATTCAGGCTCACTGGGCTACATCACGCGAATTTTCGGTCAGCCAGGCGCGCCAGTGGCGCTCGTGGCGAGCAATTCGCCCAGGGTCCTCAGTTTTCCCGACCTGAAGGTGCTGCTCACCCTTCCCGAGATCAGCAAAGGCAGCCCGAATGTCCTCAGCGCCGAGGTTGTGGATGCCGGACGCCTCCTTCTATCCGGCTGGGATGACAGCACGCTGCGCGCCATCGACATCCCCAGCGGGGAGGAAGTCTGGCGGCAGACCATGCCTGAGCCCGTGACTTCCATCGCTCTCAGCAAGGATCAGCGCTGGGCCGTGCTCAGCACCCGATACAAAGACGGCACCAACCAGCAGCAGGGCGAATTCGACCTCCGCGTCTGGCGTTTGCCGAAATGGCCCGAACTCGTGAGCGAGAGTAGTTTGCTCGCCAGCATCGCCCCGCAGATGGCCAATCTCGAGGAGCACGATGCCGAGCTGGCCTCTCTCCGCGCCAGCCTTCGTCAACGCGCCGCCTTGCCGACGCAGTCGGATCTCGATACTCAGCGCCAGAAGCTCGATGAAATGTATGTCGTGGCCCTGAGGCGTGATTACCCGCGCGGCACACCCACGGATCAGCAGGCCATCAAGGCGGAGATCGAGCGTATCGCCTTGCAGGGCGGGCTGCCAGCTCCGGGGCTGGACGCATCACTTCCGGCCGTTCTGCAAAAGCTGCGCGGCATCTACCGACAGCAGCTTGCCAGCTTTGAAAACGTACACCAAGAGGCCACCAAGATCGCCCTTGAGTCGGTGGATTCCGTCTTGGTTCCTTTGATGAAGAAACGTGAAGCTGCGGCGGACAAGATCGGCGCGCTGCGTGTGAAAGAGGTGATGAAGGAGTGGCGGCAGACGCCGAATGCGCCCGTGGAAGATGGTGCACCAGCGCCTATCAAATCTGGAACGGCAGTCGGCACGCCCACGAAGCGCCCGGATCGGCCCGGTAATGTGGTGGCCATTCAGCGGTTGGCTTTGAATACAAGTCCCATGTCACCGCCCATGGAAGTCAGCCGGATTCCACGCAACCTAGGGCAGGCAGTGGCCATCGCCGGAGCTTCCGAGCATGTCTTCGCTCTGCTGCCTGATGGCAAAGTGCGTGGCTGGGGAAACTGGAATGGCAGTGCAGTCACCGCTCCCGCCCAGCTCACTGATGCCGTGCAGATCGACAGCACAAACACGTCGGCTGTTGCACTGCTGGCGGATGGCCAGGTCATCGCCTGGGGACCGGACAATGCGGCCACTGGCATCCGCTGGAAGTCCACCGATGGCAAAGCGCCCGTGCGAGTCTATGCAGGGGAAAATGGCACCGGCTACGTGCACCTTCAGGATGGCACCATTCAGCCCATCGGCACGGTGGACCCGGCCGCACCAGCGGAACTCAGCACCAGCCGCCTGATTGTGCGCCTTCCCATCCACGGCTGGGCTGCCATCCTGCCCCGCGATGGAGTGCCTCTTTTCTGGGGAAATGCCGCCCCGCCCGTGATCCCACTGCCCACGGATTTGAAGGACATCATCAGCCTCAGTGTTTCCTCCAGCTACGGAGTCGCCCTACAGCGTGACGGCACGATGACGGGCTGGGGCCAGCTCGCCCAGGGCCAGCGCTACCGAACCCGCAAATTCACCTCCGCCACGAAAGTCTATCACGACTATGCCGAGCGCGTCTTCCCTGTGCATCGCAGTGATCATTCTTGGGAGCTTGTGCCGAATCCCAGTGTGCCCGAATACGTCGCCGAAGACCGCAGCAGTGTGACGGAAGGCCGACTGCGTGGTGCCATCGACGCGGTCTTCACACGTGAGTTTGCCATCGCTCTGAGACCCTGACGCCTTAATTCGGCAGGACCGGTTTCAGAGCCTCCGCCCAGACTGCATAGCCTTTCTGATTCGGGTGCAGCGCATCTGGCATGATCTCCTTGGAGATGCTGCCATCGGGCTCCAGCCACTTCTCCGTGATGTCGAGAAAGGTCACGCCAGCCATCTTGGCTGGTCCCGATGCCAGCAAATCGTTGATCTGCTTCAGCAGGGCTCGCTTTGGATCAGCAGAGGTTTTTCCTCGCGGAAAGATCGCCATTAGGATGACCTTTGCTTCGGGGCACTTTCCCCGAGCTTGCTCCACGATAGCCGCGATACCTGAGACGATCTCCTCTGGCGTGCTGGATCGTGCGTTCACTGTGCCCGCCAAATTGTTCGTGCCGATGTGAATGACGATGGCCTTGGGTTTCAAGCCATCCAGCTCGCCGAGTTCGATGCGCTTCAGCACATTCTGCGTGCGATCCCAGCCAAAGCCGAGGTTCAGCACACGCCTGTTTCCAAACAAACTCTGCCATGTCTCCGTGCCACGATTTCCCATTTTGGCCGCTTCCGGCTGCCCGCCCCAGAAATGCGTGATCGAGTCGCCGATGAGCACGATCTCGGGATTGATCTCCGCCTTGATCTTCATGATGGCCTCGTGCCGCTCCTCCCAGCCGTAGCCATCCTTTTCCAGCTTCCCCATCGGGATCACCGCCGTGTTCACCGTGGTCAACAGCGGGATGTGCTTTCTGATGGATGCCGCTACCTGCTGGCCGAGGAATTGATACCCAGGCTCGCCGAAGTGGACATCCTTCGGGTTCTGATACTCCGCCAGATGGGGAAGCATCGCCGCATACAGGTCGTCGATCTCTACGCCATGCTTTGCCATCACGCGTGCCGCCACCTCATTGCGCGCCACGAGATCCGCTGGTGTCGCATCCTTCATCCCGCCTTCTGCCACCGGCGTCGTGCTAGCCCAGATCACCTTCGCGCCTGTCGCCTTCAGTTGACTCCCAGCCAAACTTTGAGCTTCTTCAGACCATTCGCCGTCGGCCCGCAATTCTCTGGCGCGCGATGCACATTCGCCGCACCCGCCAGTGCCTTCTGCGTCGCCAGCGTGTAGCCGCGTGAGACCGAATCCCCGATCAGCAGCACGCGCGGCAGCTTCGGATCATCCTTCACATAATCCCAGGCCGTTACACGACCCGCCAGCTTGTCCGCCTGATACAGCGGCAGATAAAAGCCCATACCGAGGTTCTCCTCCAGCACCGTTTCCCAAGCCTGCTGCTCCGGTGGCAGCGTCGCCTTCCACTTCGCAAACTTCTCCGCGATCACCTTGTTTGCCGCTGCCTTTTTCTCCGCCGCCTCCTTGGCATTCGTGGGCTCATTCGCGTGGAGCGTGAGTGCTAGAAGGGAGGTGAGAAGGAGCAGGTGGAGTTTCATGGGGTGGGGAGGAAGGGTAAAACGACTTTCCAAGTCGTACACTGGTGGAGCGAGATTTTATCTCGCCATGTTGGGTGAGTTTTAAACTCACCGCACCAGTTTACGAGTTGGAAACTCGTTCTACGAAGGGCCAGCCGCGCAAGGTCGGTGCTCCCAGGGACTCTTGCTCAAAGTCTCCGCGCTGCTCGGCTGCCAGCATCGCTTGCAGACTTTCATGGCAATCAGCCATTCGTGGATCATCAAGCAGTCGCGTGATGATCTGCTGATCGCGACGAGTGAGATTTGCTGATGTCGTCGCAGGCCGCCAGCGCATGTGAAAAGGCTTCACCTCTCGTCCCGAGACCTCGCGGAGCTTGCGCAGGATGTCCCAGCCAGCTGGGTCGGTGTCGCCGAAATGGTGGTGCGGAAGGTCTGACGGTAGCTTTTGCAGCAGGAGCCGCACGGCTTGAGTCGGAAACGAAGTGGCGACGATCAAGGTGCTGCGCTGCTCATCGGCTCGGGAGAGTTGGAGGAAGGTGGTTTTGCGGTTCTCCACGGTGAGCAGTCGATGTGCTGTCGTGGTGATGTGCGTGGCCCGCTCCAGCTCAGCGATGGAAAGCGTGGACTCGAAACGCAGGTCCAGCGGCTTGCTGTGATCTTCGAAGTGCAGCACCAGCGGTCCGCAGTAATGCAGCACGCTGTTGCTGGTCTGAATGCCCAGCGCCTCCAGAGGCGTCTCGCGGCCGAAGAGCAGCTCCAAAGCTCGCTCAATGAAGCATTGCTGAGCTTCGAGATACTTCGAGTCCTGGCCGATCTGCGTGCTCGCATCTCGGATCAAGGTGCCTTCCGGCCACTCTCGGTTTGTGAGAGCATGCAGCAAACCGAGAAGTTCATTCACCCGCTCCGGCTCCAGCCAGCGAAACGGTTCCACGGCTCTCGGAATGGCAAACTCAGTCTTCAAACGGCTCGTGAGCACATCCCAAGCCTCCGCCATCAGTGGATGAGTTTTCGTCGCCCAATGCTCCACGACCTCCTGTGCCGCACTTTGAACCTCAGCACCCGCTTTCGAGCCAAACTGAGCGTGGAGCCAAGCTTCGGATTCGAGAGGGACTTCGATCTTCAAGACGATGTGCGGACGACCCTTTAAACGATGCAGCTTGAGCTGCGGCATCCTTTCTGCCTCGCGCAAAGCGGTCTGGCGATCCTCGGCGGATTTTAATCCGGCGTCGTCGAGCAGGTCTTCCCACTCACGCCGAAACGAACGCACGGAAGCCGTCACCCGCCGTTTTCGGGCGGACATCCATTGCTCGTGAAGCGTGTGTAGCCAGCGCATGAGGGAGAGTGGGAACGTAGAACGACTTTTCAAGTCGTACACTGGTGCGGTGAGATTCCATCTCGCCCAATGCAGGCGGGTTTCAAACCCGCCTCACCAGTTTACGAGTTTAAAAACTCGTTCTACTCCATCAGCTCGGCGAGCCTGCTGCCTTCGACACGGACGACCCAGTTCTCGATGTTCTGCACCTGCTCGGTTTGTTCGTCGTAGGTGCGCTCGACGCGGCATTGCACGACGGTGTCGGCGTGCTGGAACATGGTGGGTAGGCGATCTTCGGGGAAGGCCATGATGAGCTGAAGGCCGAAGTTCCGCGCGAGGGCGAGACAGTCGTCGATACGATCTCCGCTGAGTTTGCTGAAGGCTTCGTCCATCACCACTAGGCCGAGATTTTGCGGATCATCGCGACGACCAAGATCATACACTCGGCGGAAGGCAGCGAGCGTGGCGACAAAGAAGGGCGCTTGGTTCTCGCCGCCGCTCTGTTTCTTGGCGCTTTTGTTCAGACTGATGGCAGCCGCATCGCCACGGCCAGCGGGCTTGGCTTCGATGTCCCAGTGGTGGTAGTAACGGTAGTCGAGAGCGCGTTGGTGGCGTTTGTCCTCGGGATTGTCGGCGGCGTCGATGGCGGCCATGAGTTCGGCTTTGGCTCGCTCGATGTCCTCACGTCCGGCTGCGTTGAAGAGTTCCATCTCGCTGCCGCTGGGCAGACCTTTCT
>JAGKWZ010000147.1 GCA_021151605.1 Verrucomicrobiaceae bacterium | reverse complement strand
CCGCTGTCCGTGGAGGTGTAAATCTGGCCGATAAATACCCCCGCCGCCAGCTTGCTGCCATCCGCCGAGGAGGTGATGGACACCCAGCTGCGGTTGTTTTCCCGTGCAGTCCAGTTCACCCCGCTGTCCGTGGAGGTATAAATCTGGCCGTTTACCACCACCGCTGCCAGCTTGCTGCCATCCGTTGAGGACGTGATGGACCGCCAGAAGCGGCTGCCACTGGCCCGAGCCGTCCAGGTGACTCCGGCGGGGGTGCTCACACCTGCGGGAAGGGTGAAGCTGGGGGCTGTGTTCGGTGCCATGGGGGTGACCGAGTTCGAAGCCGCTGAGGCCGCACCGGTGCCGAAGGCGTTCGTCGCGGTCACGGTGAAGGTGTAGGGCGTGCCGTTGGTCAGGCCGGAGACAGTGATCGGCGAGGTGGTGCCGGTCCCGATGAGGCCGCCGGGGCTGGAGGTGGCCGTGTAACCCGTAATGGCGGAGCCGCCATTGCTCGCCGGGGCGGTGAAGGCCACGCTGGCGTTCGCATTGCCCGCCGTGGCGGTGCCGATGGTGGGAACTCCTGGCGGAGCGATGTAGGTGAAGAGCCCCGTGCCCGTGCCGGTTCCAAGCACATTGTTCACAGCCACATCCGCCGCACCTACCGTGCCTGCCGGGGTGGTGCAAGTGATGCTGGTGGCGCTCACCACGTTGAAATTGGTGGCCGCCGCGCCGCCGATGGTCACACTGGTGGCTCCGGTGAAGCGCTGGCCGGTGATGGTGACGAACGTGCCGCCCGCCACGCTGCCGCTGCTGGGGCTGATGCTGGTGACGATAGGCGCGGAGCTGGGCCCAACGAGCGCCAGGCTGTGCTGGGACTGTGATCCCACTCCCAGTCTGCTGATGCGGTCCCCGAGGAGTCCGGACGTGCTGACCGCGACAGGCACACTGCTGCTGCTGGTGCCCCCATTGCCGAGCTGGCCCGCGCTACCCGCGCCCCAGGCGACGACGGTGCTGTCTGAGCAGATAGCGAGACTGTGGGAAGCTGCGGCAGAGATGCCAGTG
This sequence comes from Verrucomicrobiaceae bacterium, assembly GCA_021151605.1. Lineage (GTDB taxonomy): Bacteria > Verrucomicrobiota > Verrucomicrobiia > Verrucomicrobiales > Verrucomicrobiaceae > Prosthecobacter. Next base: position 12,146 of record JAGKWZ010000147.1, on the reverse strand, counting down.
ACCGTCTTTCCTGCCAGCGCTCCCGCACTGCTGACCAGCACCGGAGAGGTACGGGTGGTGGAGGTGCCATCACCGATCTGGGAGTAAAAATTGTCCCCCCAGGCGGCCAGGGTGCCGTCGGTGCACAGCGCTAGGCTGTGGGAAATCCCCGTGGAGAGGGCGCTGACGGTTTTGCCAGCCAGCACGCCGGTCATGTTCAATGCCACGGGAACGGAACTACTGCTGCTGCCATTGCCGAACTGGCCGGAAGAACCGCGCCCCCAGCCCGCGACCGTACCGTCGGTGCAGAGGACCATGCTATGGTAGGTGCCCGCATTCACTGAAGCCACTGTTTTGCCCGTCAGAGCGCCGGTGAAACTCACCGCCACAGGGACGCTACTGTTGGTGAAGCCGCCAGTGCCCAGTTCGCCATCGCCATTGCCTCCCCATGCAACGACGGTGCCGTCTGAGCAGAGGGCGAGGCAGTGGCCATAACCTGCTGAAATGGCCACGACAGTCTTGCCCGCCAGCGCCCCGGAGGCGACAACAGCCGTCGGCAAGGATCGGTCGGTTGTCGTCCCATCTCCTAGCCTGCCGGCGAAGTTGGATCCCCATGCGGCCAAGGTGCCGTCGTAGGCCATAGCCACGCTGAATTGTGATCCAGCCGCGGCTGCGACAATGACTTTACCGGCCAGCGGTGTGCCCGTGAGAGTCACGGCCACCGGGCTGCTGCTGCTGGTGGTGCTGCCGTTGCCAAGCTGGCCGGAGGCGTTGCTACCCCATGCCACGAGGCTGCCGTCTGAGCAGACGGCCAGGGAATGGTCGAGACCTGCGGCCACGGAGAGAACGGTCTTGCCTGACAGCACGCCGCTGGTGAGGGTGCTGACGGGCACACTGCTGCTGCTGTTGGCACCGGTTCCGAGCTGGCCTAAGCCGCCCTCCCCCCAGCCCACGGCCCGCGTGACTGCGGACACGAGCACGATGTCGTTGCCGGTGCCGCCAAAGTAGTTCGCTACGAATTTATAGGTCTGTACGCCGAAGGTCAGCTCCACGTTTTGCCCATGTGCGAGGTTGGTGAAGCTGCCGATGATGGGACCAAGGCTGGTGTTTCTCACCAACATCAGAGTGGCGCCCGGCTGCGGGCGGAAGCCGAGGGTCATGTTCGCGACGTTGTTCGTGGCCACATAGCCATTCGCAGTCACGGGCACCTCCGCTCCCGTGGTGTAGGTGACGTTCACCGGAGGGTTCACATAGGCGTAGTGGGTGTTCGGCGTGCTGCTGCCGGTGGTGGTGTTCACGACCACGGTGCAGGGTCCGGCGGCCCCGCTGGGAGTAGTGGCAGTGACTGTGGTGTCATTGACCACGGTGACGGAGGTGGCTGCGGCACCGTTGAAGGTCACCGAGGTGGTGCCCGTGAATCCGACCCCGGCGATGGTGACGGCAGTGCCACCTGCCGTACTGCCCTGGTTCGGTGTCACGCTGGTCAGAGTGGGGCCAGAGGCCCGCTGGACGGCGATTGAATACTGCCTGACGGTCGTGCCATCCTCTGCGGTGACAATGACATGGACGCTGTTGCCACCCGCGTTCAGTGCCAATGCAAGGCTGGCGCTGCCGGAGTTCACGGTGGTGAGGCTGCCGCCATTCACGCGCACCTGGATGCTGGCCCCCACATGGGCTTTTGTAGGCGTGACCGTGATGCTGGTGACGGTGTTGGAGACGCTGGCACTGTAAGACAGAGTCCCACTGCTGAAGATCGGGGAAAGCGGGGGCACGCTGATGGCCAAGGCGCTGAGGTCCGCATTCGACGAGCCATAGGTGTAGAGGCTGTTCGCCGCATTCGTGCCGCTGGGCGTGGTGACGAGCACGCTAGCCGCACCCAAAGCCCGTGCCGGAGTGGTGCAGGTGATGGTCGTTGAGTTCACCACGGTGACGTTCGAGGCCGCCGTACCACTAAACGTGACAGTGGCAGGAGCGGCAAAATTGGTCCCGGTGAGAGTCACATTGGTGCCGCCCGCCGTAGGGCCGACGTTTGGCGAGACAGAAGTCAGCGTGGGCGGCGCTTGGTAAGTGAAGAGACTGTTCGCTGCATTAAACCCGCTGGCCGTTGTGACTCTGACACTGACTGGACCGATGCTGCCCGCCGGTGTGGTGCAGGTCAGGGTGGTAGGGTGGGTCACATTCACATTCGTGGCCGCCGCTCCACCGAAGGTGACACTGGTCACGCCAACGAAATTCGTGCCCGTGATGGTCACATTGGTGCCGCCTGCGGTGGGTCCGCTGTTGGGACTTACACTGGCTACCGTAGGCACCAGATTCGGCGTCACCAAGGCAAGCCCGTGCTGGCTCATCGGCCCCGAATAAGTGTGGGTAAAAATGTCAGCCGCAGACATGCCGCCGGAACTGACAAGCACGGGCACGCTGCTATCGTTCGTGATACCATTGCCGAGCTGGCCAGAGGTGCCCTTGCCCCATGCGACGTCGGTGCCGTCTGTGCAAAGCGCCTGGCTGTGCTCATAGCCGGCGGCAATGACGGACGGTGTCTTCCCTGCCAGCACGCCGCTGGTCGTGACCAGCACAGGCACACTGCTCTGGCCGGTGGAGCCGTTGCCGAGCTGGCCGTAGCTGTTGTCACCCCAGCCTGCGATCGTGCCGTCCGAGCAAAGCGCCAGACAGTGGCTGCCACCTCCAGACAAAGTGGTGATCGTCTTCCCGGAAAGCACTCCGCTCAGGGTGACTGCCACTGGAGTCGTGCTACTAGAGGTGCTGTTGTTCCCGAGCTGGCCGGAGAAGCCTCTTCCCCAGGCATAAACCGTGCCGTCCGTGCAGAGCGCCCAGCCATTGAAATTACCAGCGGCGATCACGGAGACGCTTCTGGCTCCTGGAATACTTGTACTGGTGGCGGCTGTCTGGCTTGAAAATGAACCATTGCCGAGTTCTCCATCCCCATTGATCCCCCATGCGGCCAGGGAACCGTCAGAACACCTCGCATAGCTCTGCCCCTGACCAGCGGCGATACCGACGACACTTTTTCCAGACAGTGCCCCAATCATCGCTACAACCACTGGCGAGGATCTGTTGGTCGTTGTGGTATCTCCGAGTCTGCCACTCGTGTTATTTCCCCAGGCCGCCACGGTGCCGTCTGAACAGAGAGCTAGGCTATGTGAGGAACCCGCCGCGATAGCGACGACCGTCCTGCCTGAAAGGTGGGTGCCGCTCACGGTCACGGCCACGGGTGTGCTGCTGTCCGTGGTGGTGCCATTGCCGAGCTGCCCACTGCTATTTGTGCCCCAGGCGGCGAGGGTGCCGTCTGTGCACAGGGCCAAAGTATAACCCAAACCACCAGCCAGGGCTTTGACCGTTTTTCCAGACAAAATACCTGCCTGACTCACGACCATCGGCACGGTCGCGCCATTGCTGCCATCTCCGATCAAACCAGGCCCCCAGGCCACCGCCCGAGTCCCCACCCATAGCAGCACGAGGTCATTTCCATTACCCCCGTAATAGTCCGCCACGAAATTATAGGTGATCCCACCAAAGGTGAGCGGCACGTTTTGCCCCTGGGTGAGGTTGCTGAAGGTGCCCGAGATGAAACCCAAGCCGGTATTATTAACCACCATCAACCTGGTTCCTGGCAGGGGGTGATAGGCCAGAGTGAAATTCGCCGTCGTGCCAGTTGGCACATAACTGGACGAGGTCACAGGCACCTCCGTGCCCGTGGTCTAGGTGGCGTTGATCGGATTGTTCACATAGGTGAACAGGCTGTTGGCGCTGTTGTTGCCCTGGGAGGTCGTCACCACGACACTGGCAGCCCCCAGAGGTCTGGCTGGGGTGACGCAGGTGATGGAGGTGGCGCTCACCACAGACACCGAGGTGGCAGGCACACCGGTAAAGGTCACACCGGTGGCCCCGGTGAAGTTCGCCCCCGTCAGGGTCACGGTCGTGCCACCTGCGATGGGTCCACTGCTAGGGCTGACGGAGGTCACGGTCGGAGCTAGGGAGGTGCGGGTGACGGTGACGGTGTAGGTTTTGGTGGAAGCATCCTCCGCTGTGACCCGCACATCGACGGTGTTCGACCCGATGTTCAGCGCCAAGGAACCGCTGGCGCTACCGGAGTTCACAGACGTGTAGCCTCCGCCATTCACCCGTACATGAATGCTGGCACTGGCATTAGATCTCGTCGGCGTCACTGTGATGCTGCTCGTGGCGTTGGGCACCGTGGCGGTGTAGCTGGTGGTGCTGGAGTTGAAAGTCGGGCTGAGAATACCCGTGCTCAGGGTCAGGTCCGTCAGGTTGTTGTCATTCGAGAGAATACCGGTGCCCTGGATGTTAAAATTATACGGGTTCTCATCCGAGTCATTGTTGCCAAAACTGATCGTGGCCGTGCGCAGGCCCGCAGCACTGGGATCGAAGTTGATGTAGAAAAACGTGGAGGTTCCAGGGTCGAGAAAAAGCGGCAAGGGATTCGTGATATAAAAATCCGCCGCATGGCTGCCGCTGATCTGCACAGACTGCAGAGTCAGTCGTCCCGTGCCCGTGTTTTGCACGGTGATCTCTCTGGTGACTGCTCCTGCACTAATCAACCTGGAGCCTAAATCCGTATTGTCACCGGTGCTGGGCGTCGTGTCTCCATCGACAATTTCAGGCCCCGTGACCAACCCGCCCGTGACCCGGATTTCCGGTGGCTCATGGAAGAACTGCACCTCGGCGACCTGGGTGCGGCCCGGATCTTGCACCACATCATAAATATCCGGCTTCGTGGAGGTGAAGATCAAAAGGTAGGAGGCATAGGCCGTCGTGTTCGAGAGAAACGTTATCGAAGGTCCGGCGCTGTTGCGTGCTGATGGCAGAGAGAAGCCGCCATTGGTGATGGGCGTCATGCTGGAGGTCGCATAGATCTGCCCAACGTTGGAATTGGTCAGTGCGGTCGTGCTTCCATAGAGGATGAAGTTCGCCGGATCACGGCCCTCTGCGTCATTCGCTGACCAGGCCACCATTCGGTTCACCGGCAGCCCCGTCCAGCCTACCTGTGGGCTGACGATCACCCCCACGTTCCCATCTTTGAAAATCAGAAATTTGGAGGAGGATGAAGTGTCTCCGTCAATGACCTTGGAAGGGCTTTCCCCCGATGGCCACGCGTTCGTGTCAAAGTCTGTTCCGGTCGTGCCGACCACAAAATTCGACCCGCCATTGGTCCAGCCGCCGATGGCGTCTTTCATCGGGATCTGCACCGCCTGCGCTGAGGTCAGCAGGGTAAAAAATAGCGTCAGCAGGCTGGCGGCATGGCAAGGCAGGGAACGGCGTGTTTTCATTTGGCAAGTAAGGACTGATGTCAGCTCCCCGTGCTAATCGGTCTGCGCCGATCTGTTACCACCTCGCAGAAGTTTTTTTAAACTACACGAAAGCCGTCTCAAACCGGCCCGCGAGGCGAAAAAAGCATCAGGGCTGCCTGCTGTACGCAATAGGCGCGAGAATGTGGCAAAATGTCTGAAAATAGTCCGACACACCACACCTCACAGCCTACGCCTCTGTAGGTAAATCCGCTTCTTCTCGTGGTCCGTCACTGCCAGCAAGGTGCCATCGGGGTGGATGGCCAGGGCTCCGCCGTAGAGTTTGCCAAAATGGGTGGCGATCTCCGTCACGCTGAAGCTATCGGGCTCCCGGCCTGGGGTGAGTTTCAGCACGCGCTGGGAGGCGTGGCTCATAGGGCCAGAGGAACCTTCGGCGGCGTAGAGCACTCCGCTGCTGTCGGGAGCAGCCACGAGGGCGCTGGGATCGCGCACGGGCTCGGAAAGCTGGCAGCGGATGAGGCGGCTGCCATCCCAGCGGATGACCCTGCTGGAGAGGTCCTCATCAGATGCCGCCGCACTGGTGAGATAGCCCTTGTTCCGGTTGAAAAGATACACGCCACGGCTGTTCACGGTCACATCCACCGGGGCGCTGAGGAGTTCGTCCTCGACCAACAGTTCCAGTGGCTCGTCGTTGTCTAGGCGGGCGCGCCAGAGGCTGCCTTTGCCTGCCCAGGGACCGGACCCGGCATCGGCCACGAGGATGTCCCCTTCCCTCAAAGCCGCTCCGGGCGGCATGGCTCCCGCCCGCACAAAGGCCACGGCCTCCAGGCTGCTGTAGCGTTTGTCGGAGTAGAGCAGGTCGGGCATTTCCTTCCCCTCGGGCGTGCGGCGGACGAGGCGGTCGGGTGCGTTCCAAGCAGGTTCCGTGAGCACGAAATGCCCGCTCTTAGGGTGAACAAAGGCACGCCAACTCCGCTTCCGAGCTGGGCCGAGGTCAAGAACCTCCGCCACCCAGCCTCCGGCACCGCGCACCCAGCGGGTGACCTGCGGCGCGGGCGCATCCCGCTCCGCCACGCTGATGAGACTGCCGTCCCGCATGAACTGCGCGGCACGCTGCGGCTTCACCGTTTCGATCACAGACTCGATCTCCCACTCCGCACTTTGAAATCGAGGGGTGATTTGCTGAGACTGGCCCGTCATCACCGGCTTGGTGCCTGAATTTCCCGCCGAAACGGGCGGCGGAGCCTGCGCCACCAGGGCCTGCGGCTCTCCAGGCTGCGCGGTATAAATGACCGTGCAGCCATTGCCATTGGCATGAAGCCCGGCATCACACACGCGGCGGCCTGCCAGGGCGCTTACACCGGGTTCCCGGTTCACCAGCACCGCCACCAGACTGTCCTTCTCCTGCGACCGATTGCCCAGCCTGCCGGTTGCGTTCGATCCCCAGGTGAAGATCTGCCCGTCCTCTGAGAAGGCAGCGCTGAAATTGCTGCCTGCGGCTACCTGCTGGATTCTTTTCCCCGAGAGCACCCCTGAAGTGTCCACCAGCAGAGGCAACTGCGAGTCCAAGCGCGTATCAATGCCGAGCTGGCCCTGCTGATTCCCACCCAGCGTTACCACCCGACCATCCCGCAGTAAAAAGACGCTGTGGGTGCCCCCGCCTGCCATGCCAACCACAGCGCCATCTGTGAGAGGACCATGCAGGAGCATCAGCCCGTTGATTAAATTCCCTCCGGCTCTCTGGCTGCCAGCCTGTCCAGAGTTGTTCAAGCCCCACGCATAGACCTTTCCCTCATCGGACAGAGCCAGGGCATGACCGCCGCTGGGAGCGGCGCACAGCTCGGTGATTCGCCGCCCTGCCGCCTGCCCCATCGGCACTGCCACCGGCACCCGGCTGGGCAGCCCGCTGACGCCTGTGCCCAGCGCACCGTGGCGATTTTGGCCCCAGGCAAAAATTTTCCCCTCGCTGCTGAGGGCCACGGCGAATTCCAACCCCGCCCGTACCTGGGTGATGACCCTTCCTTTCAAAACACCGCTGGTGTCCACCGCCAGCGGCTCGCGGCTGAGCGTCTTTTCAGAGCCCGCGCCGAGCTGCCCGATGTCATTCGCCCCCCAGGCCGCCACCGTGCCATCCGCACACAGCGCCAAGCTGAATCGCCCGCCAGCAGCCATAGAAACTACCTTTTTCCCCGCCAGCGCCCCGGTCAGCCGCACCTCCAGCGGACGGGGGCTCGTGTTCGTGCTGCCATCACCGAGCTGGCCGAACATGTTGTTTCCCCAGGCATACAATTTTCCATCGTTGCTCAGCGCCAGCGTATGCTGGAGCCCGGCGGCGAGAGCCACCACCGTTTTCCCACGCAGCACGCCTTTCATGTCCACCTCGACAGGCACGTTGCTGTCCTGATTTCGGCCATCGCCCAGCGTGCCAGCGCCTCCGCCACTGTAGCCCCAGGCCGCCAGCCCAGTGTACGGCCACAGCAGCACCAGATCATTGCCGTTCCCGCCGTAATACCAGGCGGTGAAGGGATACTTCTTCCCCGCGTGCTCCAGCTCGATCTGCTGGCCGTTTTTCACGTTCGTAAACTCTCCCTGGATGAAGGCATGGCCCGTGTTCCGCAGCGCCGTCAGCTTCATCCCCGGCTCGGGGGCGAATTCCAGCTTCAAATCCAGCTGCAGGCCGCTCACATCACAGGTCACGCCGGTCACCGGCACGTCTTTGGCCGACTTGAACACGGCGGGGATCACCGACGATTTCTGCTTCAGCTCCGCCAGTGATCCGGGCGGCTCGGGAGCTGGTTTTGGAGCCAAAACGGGCTTGGGGGCGGGTTCGACTCCTTTTTCATCCGCAGGCCAGAACGCGGCACCCAACCCCAAAACCGCCACGGCGGCCACCAGCGGCCATTTGGTGCTCTTTTTCTCTGACAATCCGGCGAACGGAGTCAACAGCCCCGCCACCTCTGCCGCGCTCTGCGGGCGCTTCGTGCGGTCCATGGCCAGCAGGCGGTCCACCAGTGCCGGGAGGCCCGCGGGCAGGTCTTTTCGCAACGTCTGGACCGGCGGTGGCGGCTCGCGGCTGATGCGCGCCATGCGTTCCGTCATGGAAACCTCCCCGCCCACCACATGCGGTGCCTGCCCGGTCAGCAGACGGAAAAGCGTGGCCCCGAGGCCGAAGACATCCGCCCGTGCGTCCACCTCACGCGGCGTGGTGATCTGCTCTGGCGCGGCATAGTCCGGCGTGCCGCTGAAATAGTCGGACAGCGTCGCGTCCACCGTGACGGCCAGGCCGAAGTCCAGCACCTTCACCGCGCCGCCCTCGTGCGTGAGCATGATGTTGCTGGGCTTCACATCCCGATGCACCAGCCCGCGCTCATGCGCATAGGCCAGCGACCGCGCCGCTTCGTGGATCAGGCGACAGGCCTTCACCGGCTCCAGCGGCCCCTCGCGTCGGCTCAGCGTGGCCAGATCCTCGCCATCGACATGCTCCATGACGATGAACCAGCGCCCCTCGCGCTCACCGGCATCATAAGCCCGCACGATGCCCGCGTGGTCCAGCCGCCCGACGGACTCCATCTCCAGCTCGAAGCGCGCGATGGCCTCTGGCGAGTGCGTCAGCCCGGGATCGAGGAACTTCAGCGCCACGGCGCGCTTCAGCCGCCGATGTTGTGCGCGAAAAACGGTGCCAAAGCCACCTCGGGCGATCTTTCCCTCGATCTCCAGCTCCGGGAAAAGCTGCGCCACCGCCGCCTCGTCCAGATCATCCACCTCCACACTCAGGGCGAAGACACAGCGCGGGCAGCGAGGCCCCAGCGGACCCTCATGCAGCGGCCCGCCGCAGACCGGGCAGTGCTCGGTCAGGCGAAGGGTCAGGCTGGAGGAGGTGGAATCCATGAGGGGCACCCTCCTTTACGAAAAACAGTCCAAAAGGTAGCGCATCTCGTCCTGGCAGTCCGCCGCGTCACCCACGCCCACCGTCGCGGCCACCTCCGCGCGCATCGCATCTGCATACCGCCGCCTCATGCGTGAGGCGGCGGTGCGCACCGCGATTTCCGTCATGCCCAGACGGCCTGCTGCTTCCACCAGCCTGTCCGCCGCCTTGCCCCCCGTGATGCGCGGGAAAAGCTCCTCAAACAGCGCCGCCTTGCCTTCCTCTTCATATTCAGAGCGCACCCGCGCACCCGCCCGGTCCAGCAGCGCCGTGGCCCAGGCGCGGTCAAACTCCGCCGCCGGAGAAAGGTGCTCCCGCGCCTGCCAGCCCTCCTCTGCCTGGGCCACGTCCAGCGGCACCAGCGTGATGCCACCACCACGCTTCAGCGCCCGCTCAGCGCGGAGCATGCTGGACTCGACATTCCTCAAGGCCGTGAGGATGAGCGTGCGGAATTTCCCCTTCGAGGGATCAGCGGAGGCCAGCAGCCGCCCGTCGAGCAATTGCACGAAAAACTCCTGAACCACGTCCTCCGCCTCCTCCCGCGACCGCCCGCTGCCGCGCAAAAAGTAATACAGCGGCTTCCAGTAAGTGCGGCAGAGCCTCTCCACCGCCTCCCTCCGTTCTTCCTCTGTGCCATGCCCCGCACGCATCACCACGCTCCAATGCGTCTGGGCGAAGCGTCCTTCCTGCTTGTGGGCCACTGAGGTGAGTGTCATAAACTACTTTTTGACCACAATCCAATAGGGAGGCCAAGTCATTTTCTTGCCCAGAACTCGGAGTATCAACGCTTTGTCTTTGATTGGCACGATTCTCACCCGCATGTGCACCTGCATTCGCGACATCGCACTTGTGCGCTTTTTGACGCCGGCAGTGCCCAGATCGGTCAAGACATCGAGGCCGTCTCTGCCTGATCATGAGGAGATTATGCACCGCCACCTTCACCTCTTCATCGCCACGTTTCTCATGAGCATGACCGCATTCGCCGCCGATGAAATCACTGCGCTACAAAACCGCGCCAAAGACGGCGATGCCAAAGCACAGATCGAACTCGCCATCCGCCTGCGAGACGGCAAAGGCGTGACCAAAGACGATGCGCAGGCCATGCAGTGGGCGCACAAGGCGGCGGATGCGGGCAATGCGGATGCGATGGATTTCGTGGGCTTCGCTTATCTCCGGGGTGCGGTGGTGAAGCGGAATCCGGCGATTGCCATCGCTTACTTCAAAGCGGCAGCGAATGACTCCGCACAGGCGGCTTTCAATCTCGGCCAGTGCTACTTCGGTGCGCAAGGCACGGAGCAGGATTGCGCGCAGGCGCTTGAGTGGTGGAAGAAGGCCGCCGAGATGGGCAACGGACGCGCCGCGGCGTGTGCGGCGATGGCTTATCGCTCGGGTGAAGGCGTCGCTGCGGATGCCGTGCAAGCACGCCGACTCGCTGAACGTGCGGCGGAGCTGAGTGATCCTTCGGGCCTCGTTTTGCTCGGCGAAATGCACTTCCAAGCCGGTGATCTCGATGCTGCGAAAGCCAACTGGACCAAGGCCTCCAAACTCTTCCCCACCGCCCTCACGGGTCATCCTTCGCAACCGTCCGGCAATGCCTCCGCGCAACAAGCGGCAGACCTCTTGAAGCTGATGGACTACCGCAAGCGCAAGAGCGAACCGGGCAAGTTTGCCTTCGTGCAGATGCCGCACATCCAGCAGGGCTACAACAACTGCGGCTCCACGGCCTGCGCCATCTTCGCCCGCTTCCAGGGCAGCAAGATCGGCGGCTGGGACTTCAAAAAACTCTGCCCATCACCGCTCGGCACCGGCACCGATTGGGGACATTTGTTGGATGCCTCGAAAAAGATCGGCCAGCAATGGAAGCTCGTCACCTACACGCCTGATGACGACGGCTTTACCAAAGCCACCGACATGCTGAAAAGCGAACTCGATGCCGGTCGGCCCGTCATCGTCGATTTCAAATACATCGGCCCCCAATACCCGAACGGCAGCGCCGGACACACGCTCAATGTCTGTGGCTATATCTCGGCAGAAGACCTCTACATCCTCTGCAATCCCGCCGTCGCCACGCCCGGCCTGCAACTCATCACGTCGGATGATTTGAAAAACTTCTGGCGCTCGGATCACTACGGTGCGCTGTCAAAAGGCGTGCTTTCTCGGCCAGCTTTTGTCATGGAGCAGCGTTGATGAGGTCGCCCAGCCATGAAGCACCTGCTCGCCTTCTTTACCCTCCAATCACTCGCCTTGGCCGCCGCGCCGCGTGACTCAATCCCACTCGATGTGCCCGACTGGCCGTTGAACTACCGTCTGCACATCGAAGGAGAGGCGAACGTGAAACTCAGCGATGAGCTAACCCTCTCACTCGATGCGAAGGGGCCGCATGACATCGCCTTGGAGCATCCAGCGAATGGTGCGCCGGTGCTGCGAGTGTGGAGCGATGGCAAACTCGTTCGTGGGCCGGAGGATGTCCCGGCTTTGGCACAAACGAGTGCGCAGGATTTTCCGGACGCGGGACTCGATCTCGGCGCGGACTTCACGGCGATGGCGGAGTTTGAATCGACGGGGCAAGGCACGCTGTTCTCGATGTGCTCACCGACGGGCAAGTGGTCGCCGGATGCGAAGGCGCTGTTCATTCGCGGCGGCAGGCTCGTGTATGACATCGGTTGGCTCGGCGCGATGACCTCAGCGCCGAAGGTGAACGATGGCAAGCCGCACACGGCGGTGCTGAGCGTCAGCGGCGGCACAGCGAAGCTGTGGCTCGATGGCAAAGAGATCGCGGAGAAGGCCAATTTCACGAAGCCGGATCAACAAGGACACGTTTTCAAAGTCGGACGCGCCGCGCCGAACTTCGGGGGCGACTTCACCAACGGCAAAATCAGCGTCGTGAAGGTATGGAAGCGGGCACTGCCTCGGAAAGAGATCGCGCTGCTCTTCAAAGACAGCGGCGCGATCTC
>JAGKWZ010000146.1 GCA_021151605.1 Verrucomicrobiaceae bacterium | reverse complement strand
GCGCTGTGGCAAATATGCTGAACCACGCTCCAGCCCTGAAAAATCAAGCGTCCGACAACTTTACGCTTGACGCATTTTCTTCAGAGAAGGGTGCAACTGATTGACAAAAGTTGTTGAGGCTGCGAAGGCCGGGCATGGCATGCAGCATTCGCATTCAGGCCGCAGGGGCTTTTTATCATGTCATAGCCCGTGGGAACCGGCGGGAGGACATTTTTCATGATGACGATGATCGGCGGTTCTGCCTGCACACACTGAGCCAGGCCAGTGACATGACGGGTTGGTGGGCAGCGGATAGGAAAGGGGCAGGCATGGGCCAAAGGCGAAGAGCTGCTGGAGGAACTCCACGCTGCAGCCAGCGCGTCGGCCAGTGGAGTGATGAGATCAGCATCAGAATGGGGTGATGAGCCCCGGCCAGGGCGGATGGTGATCCATCCGCCCTCTCTCAGCAGTTCAATCCCCAATCTGACGATGGACGTGTCTAAGTGGCAAAAAGTAGCCATCCAAAAGATCGCCAAGCCCTCAGTGTGGCTTGGAAAAGTGCAATTGATTAAGTATCAACGTTCCAAGTCTGTCTTTTAGACCAGTTCTCAAAAAGAATGTCACATTCGAGCTGTACTTTTTAGAATTGTAGTAATGAATAGGCGGCGGTGGCCCGTCCGTGCATCGAACTCAATCTTGAAAACGCAACCTTGGAAGAGGTGCGCGTTGCGATGGATTGCACGCCGACGAAAAAGGGATTTCGCAGGCTCCAGTCACTGCGTTGGCTTTGTGAGGGCAAAAGTCGCGAAGAAGTCGCAGCCCTTTCTGGTTTTAGCCTCAGGCAGGTGCTGCGTTTCATCAAAGCTTTCAATTTCGCGGGTCTCGACGGCCTCATTCCTGGGCGCAGCAGCGGACGCCACCGCATCCTGCCCAAAGAGCAAGTGAGTGAAAAAATCGTCCCCATCATCGAAGATCCATCGCTGGCTGGACAGAGCCACTGGACTGCTGTCAAATTACACGGTTGGATCAAAGAGAACCTGCAAGCTCAGCTCGGTTACAGCACGACAGTGCGCTACCTCCACGAGCACAACTATCGTCTCAAAGTGCCACGCCCATGGCCGCTTAATCAGGATGAGGACAAGCGCCAAGCCTTCTGTGAAAAGCTCCAGAACTGGGTGGCCGATCCACACATCGACCTATGGTTCAGTGACGAAAGTGGCTTTGAAGGCGATCCGCGCCCACGCCGCACGTGGACAAAGATCGGCAAAGTGCGCCACTCCCCCTACCTTGGAGAGCACATCCGTTACAACGTCTTTGGTGCCGTGCGTCCCAAGGATGGTCGCCTCGGAGCGCTGCTTTTCAACCTGTGCGACAGTGTGACCTTCCAAGTGTTCCTCGACACGCTGGCCGAGGAGAACCCGCCAGTGGAGGGTCGCCGTGCCATCCTCGTGCTCGACAACGCCTCCTGGCACAAGACGAAGAGTCTGAACTGGCACCACTTCGAACCGGAGTATCTGCCAGCACGCTCACCTGACCTTAATCCCATCGAACGACTGTGGCTGCGTATGAAAGCAGACTGGTTCAACGGCTGGATTGCCAAAACCTCCGAAGAACTTCAGAACCGCATCATTGCCTCCCTAAGCTCTTTGTTCGATCAACCCTCCATTCTTCAGTCGCAGTGCCGTCCAAAGACGTGTTTATGACATTCTTTTTGAGAACCGGTCTATCAGTGACTTGGCGGCGTGACTGCAAGGTTGGTGAAAGGAATGGCCGCCGCAGTCTGTGAAGTCGCTGGAATCACTGGCCGAGACGCCTGCGAAGCTGAAATGAGCAGCGACTATCAGACCTGGAGCAGTGGAGAAAAAAGCGCTGGTAGGATGGCCCAAGAGGCTAAGACTGTTCTCAAATGCAACCGCTTCCCACCCAACTTGAAAACACCATCAAACAGTCAAGCAGTTGCACCCTGACCCCGTTTCCAAGCAGTTGCACCCTGACCCCGTTTCCTCAGAAAAAGCTGAGGATAAACAAGATCCTCAAGGACACCTGTCCGGGCATCCCGCTGCCGCGCAACAAAGAGATCCTGGATGTTCTCAACGAGGGCTTTGACGCCCCCAATCAACTCAAGGCCATCCACAAAGGTATGAATGACGGCGGCATCAGCGGCATCCTGCAATCGCGCATCCCTGTAGAGACTTTCATGGAGCCTCAGGATGTGATTGACGAGCTACGGAAGGTTTACTTTGAGCGTGCTGAATTGAGAAACCTATGGGCTCCTGCCCGGGATTGGCTTCGAGATCTTCAACAACACGAATTTCTGGATGCCAGCCTGGTTATTCCGAACTAAAAAGTTCCTTTATGCCAACCGTTCGTCACACATTCGCAATCTATATTTACTATCCTGATGGCAAAGAATGGGGGGGACGGTCAAACGGTCTCGAAGCTCAGTCTACTGGTGACGTAGAAGAGTTTGGGGTTGTCATCGATGTTCAATGCAGAGAGGCTGGTTATGCGGGGCGGTTGCTCGACGTCAATCTCGACGAAAATGATCCGCGTCTCCAGAAGCTTTACGAAGCGATTTATGCCAAGTACCAGCTCCGGCCGAGCCACTGGAACACCATCCCGGTAGCCGAGCGTGTCCGCTATTTTGGTGTGAAGAGAAAAGTGACCTGGACGGAACAGGAGATCGACACAGCGGAGCTGCTGCGCCTGCACAGCTCCACCATGATCGCCGAGCAGGAAGATGCCGATGAGGAACAACTGGCGCGGGAGGAATATGTCGCGTTGCTGGACAATAAACAAAACTCCAAGGTGCAGTTGGGCTTTTTGTCTCCATTCAATGCCCGGGCCGTGGCGGAGCCTCTGCGGTCCCATCTGCTCGCCGCCGGGCTGGATGCGCTGTATCTGCCACCGGTGGTCTTTGCCGGGCGGGGCAAGGTCAAGAAGCCTTTATGGACACTCAAGAGCCATGTGATCCTGCCTCCCACCTTGAATCCGCTGCTCAATGGACAGGGCGAGGTTGTGCCACCGAACACGCAATGGTGGAGTTTCTGGGACGACGGTGGCCATGTGCCGCCGACCCTGCGTTACCAACGTGATGCCGTGGCCGCCTTGCCCCCCTTCGACATCGCGATGACCTGCGAGCGTGTCGGGCCAGCCAGCAAGGCGGCCTTTCGGGAATGCATCGTGACCCAGAAATTCCGCGCCGAATTGAAGCGCCTCAAGGTCCCCGGTTTGAGCTATGTGCCGGTCGTGCTGGAGTGAAGCATCATTATCCATATTGAAATAGATGCAGCGCCGGAACCTTAGCGCGTGGCTTTGTCTCTTCACTTGGCTTTGCGCCTTGACAGCCCCCGCCGTCATCATCGCTCAGGAGCTGCTGGTGCGAAATTCCAGAATGTGCTTCGAGGCAGGTGTATTGGTCAAAATACAGGATGACCAGCGACTCATGATAGAGGATGTGCGCGATGACATGCAGGTGTGGTCACGAGACGAGGTGACGGGGAAGGAAGCGCTCAAGCGCGTGGCGCAGACCTTCACCACCCATCCCACCGAACTGTATCGGCTGACCTACGATGTGCGCGGTCCTCCGGAGAGAACGGGGTCAGAGAGAACGGGGTCAGGGTGCAACTGATCGACAAAAGTTGTTGAAGCTGCGAAGGCCGGGCATGGCATGCAGCATTCGCATTCAGGCCGCGCGGGCTTTTTATCATGTCATAGCCCGTGGGAACCGGCGGGAGGACATTTTTCATGATGACGATGATCGGCGGTTCTTCCTGCACGCACTGAGCCAGGCTTGTGACATGAAGGGTTGGTGGGAAGCTGATAGGAACGGGGCAGGCATGGGCCTGACTGTCACTCTTTCGAGAGTGTCATCACGCATTCGAGATGCTTGGTCTGCGGGAAGAGATCGA
Source organism: Verrucomicrobiaceae bacterium (assembly GCA_021151605.1). Taxonomy (GTDB): domain Bacteria; phylum Verrucomicrobiota; class Verrucomicrobiia; order Verrucomicrobiales; family Verrucomicrobiaceae; genus Prosthecobacter. The sequence continues at coordinate 15,083 of JAGKWZ010000146.1, read as the reverse complement.
AGGGCTGGACGCTGCCGATTTGGTAGCCTGCGGCGGTGAATTCCACGAGATCGCGCATCTGGGTGGCTGGGTTGCAGGAGATGTAAACGACGAGTTTGGGGCCGAAGGCAAAGAGCTGCTGGAGGAACTCCACGCTGCAGCCAGCGCGTGGTGGGTCGATGATGACGACAGTATCGCTGCCGGTGTGAGGCACCTGGGTGAAGATGGCGGTGGCATCGGCGGCGATGAAGCGGCAGTTCGTGAGGCCGTTGAGAGCGGCATTGTGCGCTGCTTTTTGCACGGCGGTTTCGGAGATCTCCACGCCGAGGACTTCCTGAAACTCAGGCGCGGCGCTGATGCCGAAGAGGCCGCTGCCGCAGTAGGCATCCACGAGATACTTGGCCCCGCTGGCCTTGGCCTCGCGCACGGCGTAGCCGACGAACTCGGGCAGGATGAAGGGGTTGTTTTGAAAGAAGTCCCCAGCCTGAAACTCGAACTTCATCGGCCCGACTTGCTCGACGGCGATGGCATCGGGCCGCGTCAGGACGCCGTTTTCTGCTGCGCGTAGCAGGATGGTGGCACCATTTTTGTAGCTCCCGGCACGGGCAGCTTCGCGGGCGCGGGTCAGGGCCTCATTCAGCGGCGGCATGGCGATGGGGCACTGCTTCACATCCACCATGGCATTGCGCGTGCCGACTCTCAGGAAGCCGATCTCGGTCAGGGCACCGTCTTTGGGCCGGTGAAAGTGCGGTGTGATCTTGGAACGGTAGCCGTAGCGCTGCGGCGAGGTGATGACCGGCAGCACGGGGTGGTCGATCTTCGCCATGTGGTGCAGCAGTTCCTGGACCTGCCGACGCTTCCACTCGACCTGCTTTTCATAGGCGAGATGCTGATACTGGCAGCCACCACAGGTTCCGAAGATCTCGCACACGGGCTGCACGCGGTCTGGTGAGGGCTCGATCACTGCCACGAGATCCGAGTCGCTGTAGTTCTTGTGATTGCGGAAGATGCGGCATGTCACCAGCTCTCCCGGCAGGGCGAAGGGCACAAACACGACCCAGCCGTCCACCCGAGCCACGCCTTTGCCCTCGTTGGTCAGGTTTTCGATGCGGACCTCCAGCTCCTGATGATAGGCGAAGGGGTGAGGGTTAAACTTCCGGGGCGGTTGGGGCATGAATGTCAGTAGCAGCAGGGCAGGCTGAAAATCAAGATCGTGTGAAGAAGTGCCAATTTTAGCTCGTCTTCATGAGCCTATGAAATTCACCCTTCTCCTCGCTTCCCTCCTCTTCGCCGCCGGTCTCGCCAGCGCTGAAACCACCGTCACCCTCAATGGCGTGCACAATTGCTGCAAAGGCTGCACCAACGGCATCACCAAAGCTGCTGCTGGCATCAAAGATGTGACCGTCACCGCCGAAGGCAAGACCGTCACTGTCACCGCCAAGTCCAAGGCCAATGCCAAGAAAGCCGTCGAAGCCATCATGGCCGCCGGTTACTTCGGCACCAGCGACTCCGACGAGAAGACCACCTCCTCCACGAGCAGCGCCCCAGCCAAGAAGCTCACGGAAGCGACTGTCACCGGCGTGCATCTCTGCTGCGGCAAGTGCGCCACGGCGATGACCGACGCGGTGAAAACCGTCTCCGGCATCACCGAGAACACCATCGCTTCCAAAGCCACCAGCTTCACCGTCAAAGGTGAGTTCACCGAGGCCGAACTCGTCGCCGCGATGAACAAGGCCGGCTTCAACGGCGTCGTCGGCAAGTAAGCCCACGCTTTTACACCAATCTTTCAATGGAGAAGGCGGCTGGAAACAGCCGCCTTCTTCGTGGTTGGAGATGTCGGGAGACGCTTACTTCTTCGCTTCAGGCAGCACCTTGACGCCGACGGCGCGGGCTTTGCCGAGGTACTCTTTGGCGAGCTTGCTCATGTCCGCTTTCGTCACGGCGGAGAAGTCGCTGACGAGACTCTTGCTCCACTCGATGCGCTCTGGGTGCTCCTGGCAGTTGCGGACGACGTTTTGCGCCCAGTAGCGGTTGTCGCGGCGCATTTGTTCGAGCTGCGTGAGGATGGGCTTCTTGGCGCGCTCGAACTCATCGTCGGTGATCTCGCCGGTGGAGAGATCGTCGGCGATTTTGATGACGAGTTCGCTGATCGGCGCGGCCTGCTCGGGCTTGCACTCGATCATGGCGGTCATGTAGCCGTAGCCGGTGAAGGTGTCATTGGCGACGTGGTAGCAGGCGGGGCTGTAGGTCTCGCCGAGTTCCTCACGTACCTTGATGCGGAGGCGGTCATCGAGGATGGAGCCGAGCAGGGTGAGGCGGCGAGTGCGCTGGATGTCCAGCATGTCGCCAGTCGGCCAATACAGGGCGGCGACGGCTTTCGGGATCTCGGTGGTGAACTTCAGATCCGTGGTGCTCGGGGCAGGGAAGGTGATCTTGCGCTCTTCGGCATACTTCGGCTTTTCAGCAGCACGCTTTGGTAAAGCACCGATGGTCTTGGCGATGGCTGCCAGCGCGGCCTTCGGATCAATGTCGCCGACGATGGAGACTTCGAGGTAGTCTTCAGCCAGGGCGGTCTTCAACCAGGCTTCGAGTTCGGCGAGGTTGCGCTTTTCCATCTCTGCCTTCGCGGGGAAGCCGAAGCGGAAGTCGCCGCTGTGCAGGAAGCTCACGACCTTGTCATTCATGATGCCTTCCGCCGTGTGGGCGAGCTCGATGTACATCGGCTCCAGGTTCTGGCGGAACTGGCGCTCGGCCTCCTCGCGGTAGCCGGGGGCGGTGAGGTAGGCGGTCAGGAGCTGGAGCTGTGCTTCCAGATCTTCCGGTGTGGTGCGGCCGCTAAGGGTGAAGGCTTCGTCGGCCACGTTGAAGTCCATGCCGACGGTCTTGCTGGCGAAGATGCGGCGAAGGTCATCGGCACTGTGAGCCTTTAGGCCACCCATGATGAAGGTGCTCTGGGCGAAGGGGATGAGACCGGGCTTGTCTTTCGGAGCCACGAGCTTGCCGCCACCGAAGTTGATGGTCACGCGCACGGTGCCTTTTTCGAAAGGCGTGGGCTTAATGTTGGCGCGCACGTTGTTGGAAAGGGTGGCCTGGGTGATCTCCAATTCCTTCACTTCAGTCTGGCTGGTGATCTTACCTTCTTCGCCGAGCTTCGCATAGGCAAAGGCGGCGGTTTCTTCCTTCTTCGGAGCTTCCACGGGCTTCGCTGCGCTCTCCTTGTAGGTGGCGATGATCTGCTTCTCGGCATCGCCTTCGAGCTTGAGCTTGCCGCCGACAAAGATCTGGAGGTCGTCGCCCTTCCAGGTTTCGACAAAGGCGCTGTGGCACTCTTCTTTAGTCAGACTGGCGAGGGCTGCTTTCACACGCACGAGGTCATCGCTCGGATGAGTGAAGACCTTCTTGGCTGCCACGATGCTGACCAGACCGCTGGCGAGATCGCGGGACTTGCGCGTGTCGGCCTGGGCGGCGCGGAGTTCCACGGCTTTCAGCAGGCTGGCCTTGGCTTCTTCAAACTCGGCGTCGGTGAAGCCATGCTGCACGGCGCGGCGGACTTCGGTTTCCAGCAAGGCGACGGCCTTCTGCCACATCTCCGGCGCGCACTGCGCCATGGCTCCGGTGACCTCGACGAATTCCAGGTATTCGTAGCTGTAGGACTCGGCACCGAGGATGGGGGTGTTCTCCTCTTTAGCCAGCTTGGAGAAGCGCTGGTTCAGCATCGCATCGGCGAGGTCGCGCACCATTTTGTCGCGGCGATTGGCGGCTGTGTCTGGCTTGTTCTTGGCCGGGCGGGGGATCTCGATGGAGAGGTCCACGGCCTTGGCTTCCAGCTCCGTGTGAAGCTTGGCGATGATGCCGCGACCGGTGGTGATTTTGCCAAAGCTTGGGTCTTTGACGTCTTCCGCGCGTGCCTTGGCATCGCCGAAGTTCTTTTCGATCTCCGCCTTTACCAGCGCCAGATCCTTGAAGTCACCCACCGCCACCACGGTCGTGCGTTTCGGGGAATACCACTTGTTGTAAAAGTCCACAAAGCGCGCGCGCTGCATGGTCTTGATCGTCTTCTCTGTGCCGATGGGCAGGCGCTTTGGCAGCAGCGACTCGGGCATGGCAAACTCATAGCCGGCGATCTGCGTGCGATACTCGATGCTGTCACGGCTGAGCTTTTCGCTGAGGATGATGCCACGCTCCTTGTCGATCTCCTTTTCGCCGAGCGCCATGCCGTCGAGGTAATCGCGGAAGAGCTGCATGCCTTCGTTGAGGAGCTTTGTCTCCACCTTTGGCAGCTCCAGCATGTACACCGTCTCTTTAAAGGAGGTGTGCGCGTTTGTGTCCGCACCAAAGCCCATCCCGAGGCGCTGGAAATACTCCACCATTTCCCCGCCGGGGAAGTGACGGCTGCCATTGAAGGCCATGTGCTCCAGGTAGTGCGCCATGCCCTGCTGATCGTCTTCCTCCATCAAAGAGCCGACATCCATGTACAGGCGGATGCTTGCACGGCCCGGAGGCTCTTCATTAGGCAGGATGACGTAACGGACACCGTTTTCCAGTTGGCCAAAGCTGGCCTTGGGGTCGGCTTTGAGGTCGCTGGTGACCTGGGGCCAGTCAGCATGGGCAAAGGTGAGTGCGAGGAGGCAAAACGAGGCGACGCGGAGCAGGGACTTCATGGGTGGGGTCTGAAACAAACGACGGAACGCCCCTTTCTGTCGAGGAAATGTTCAGGTTTGCCGTGTTCCCGTCACTGAAACTGAATCACAGCCCCCAGCGGCCGGGAGTCGTCGAAGACCAGCGGGAGGCGGATGGCGCGTTCCAGCAGGCGGAGATATTTTGGGCAGGGAATTTCGTGCCCTCCAAACATGGCGAGATGCGGCGTGGTCCACTGGGTGTCGTGGAGGAGAAAACCGCGCTCCTTGAGCCGCCATTGCAGATGGGTGAGGGCCACCTTGGAGGCCTGGGTTTCGCGGCTGAACATGCTTTCGCCAAAAAAGGCGCCACCGATGGAGACGCCATAGACACCGCCGACCAGCCGCCCCTCGCGCCAGACCTCGGCGCTGTGGGCGTAGCCGAGGTCGTGGAGGGTCTGGTAGGTGTCTAGAATGGCATCATTGATCCAGGTTTCCTCGCGGTCTGCGCAGCCGCGCATGACATCGCCAAAAGCGGTGTTCCAGCGGACTTCGAAGGGGTGATTCTTCAAGTATTGGGCGAAGCGGCTGGGGACGTGGAAGTCCTGAATGGGCAGGATGCCACGGTGAGGCGGGCGAAACCAGGAGATGGTGCCATCCTCATGCCCCATGGGAAAGGCACCTTCGCAGTAGGCGCTCAGCAGCTGGAGAGGATCGAGCATGCAGAGGTGGTGCTAAGAGTCTTCCCAGGCAGCTCGGGCCCGGCTCTGTGCCCGCCAGCCTTTGTAGAGGTATTTGGCCAGGATGGTCAGCTTCCGCACGGGGTGGAGGCGCATGCGTTTCTCGAAGACGGGGTAGCGCTGGTCATGCAGCTTTTGCAGGATCTCAGCATAGATCTGGCCCATCATCTGGGATGCCAGCAGGCTGTCTTTGTCTTCTGGCGGGAGGAGCCTTGCGGCCTCCTTGTAGTAGGCGCAGGCCCGCTTGTGCTGGAAGTCCATGAGCTGGACGAAGCGCTGGTTGTGCCTGCCGTTGAGGATTTCATCCTCCGTCACGCCGAAGCGTTTCAGGTCTTCCAGAGGAAGGTAGATGCGCCCGTAATCACGGGCATCCTCGCCCACATCACGGATGATGTTTGTCATCTGGAGGGCATAGCCGAGCTGGATGGCATACTCGCGGGCCTGCGCCTGGGTATGCCCGAAGATGTGGACACTGCAAAGGCCGACGACGGAGGCGACTTTGTAGCAGTAGGCGCGGAGGTCCTCGAAGGTCTGGTAACGGAAAGTGGTGATGTCCGAGGCGACGCCGTCGATGATCTCGGCGAGCCAAGCACGGGGGAAACCGTATTTGCCCGGCAGCTCGATCACTTCATCGAGCACGGAATGGCCTGGAGCTTCAGCGCTGAGGACACATTTTTTCCAATGGGCGAGTTCGCGTTCTTTGTCCTCCTCATTCAGCTCCGCTGACTCGGCGATGTCATCGACGACGCGGCAGAAAGCGTAAAAGCTGATCATGTCCCGTTTCCGCTCCTTCGGGAGGCAGGCCAGGGCCATGGCGAGGTTCGACTTCGCTTTTCGGGCGATCTGGGCGGTGGAGAGTGTGCTGCCGGAGGTCATGCCAAAAAGCGATCAAGAGGCGTTGTGGCCTCGCGCGGAGGATAGGGGCAAACCATGTCGGAAAAGTGTGAGCACGGAGGCTAGAAACACCCAGTTCCGCACCGTGGCAAGGACCAAAGCATGGACAGGGAGGAGTACACTTCTTTGCCAAGTATCCGGGCCAGTGAGGGTGAGCATGGTGGCACTGGCATAGCGCACTAAGGCCACCAAGAACAGGCCGGTGAGCAGGACGCCGAGCAGCGCGAAGAGGGCACGCCGCCAGGCCAGCAGGGCAGACATCCCCTGGCGGGAAAGCGGACCCGAGAGGCGCGCGATGGCAGCGGGGAGGGCGAGGAAGACGATAATGACCTCCAGCAAAATCCAATGCGTAAGGCTGCCTGCGGTGTCCTGCATGAGGAGGATGAGGAGATCCAGCAAAGCGAGTCCGGCGATGCTGCGCCAGCGTGCGTAGGTGTGCTCGAAGGCCAAGCCGAGGTCTTTTTGCTCATCAGGATGCTGGGGCTCGATCCAGGCGATGATGAGACGAAGGAGTACGATCTGACTGAAGGCCATGGCGATGGCCTGGAAGATGACGCGCTGACCAAGGCGGAGAGCTTCGAGCCACTCGGGCATCAAATGAACTAGCCTCGTGATTTCGAGGGCGAGCCAAGCCCATGAGGTAACGGTGACTGCGAGCAAGAGCCAGCGTTCGACGGGGCGTTGTCTGCGTGGTCCGTAGCGGTAGGGGAAATGCATGACGCGCCATGTCAGGTGTGAAAGTGCTACGGGGAGGAGTAGTGCCCAAGGCCAGACCGGCAGCAGCGAGTGCTGGAGGGTGGAGATTTCAAAAAGAGTCTGGGTAAAGAGCGGCCTGATGAGGTCCTGCCAGGTGGACAAGTCCGCAGGTTCGAGCTGGCCGAGGAGGTGACTGGTGCCCGAAAACTGTGCCATCAAGAGAAGGACAGCATGGAGCACGGTGAGCCAGGGCAGACCAGTGACGAAGTCCCATCCCTCGGAAAACTCGCGTCGCAGTGGATGCCAGCGCAGGTGCAGCCACAGGGCTCCCATAGCCACGCTAATGGCGGCGGCAGTATGGAGCCAGAGGCTGGTTTGGGAAGGGGGCATCAGCTAAATGTCATGTAGTTCAGAAAACACCGTTTTCATCGTCCGTTGATAATGGAGTGTCCACGCTGGGCAACCTCTGGATTGGCCCATCAAGCGCGGACAGCGAAATTGTGTGCCGTTGACACGGCCATCTCTTGTCCTGATCTTTACACCATGAAAATCACCCCAACTCTGATTTGCCTCAGCGCTCTCATGATCGTCTCTGCCAGCGCGGATCTCGTCACAGAGGTGCCGGTTATTGAGCTAAAACCAAAGCCTGAGGATGAGCACGTCACTACCGAGTTTGTTTTTCATAACAAAGGCTCGAAGCCTGTGAAGGTGCTCAAGATCGACAGCGCCTGTAGCTGCCTGAGCGCCTCTCTCGACAAGGCGGTCTATCAGCCGGGGGAAAAAGGTGTGGGGAAGGCTGAATTTAAGATCTCCAGCTTCACAGGGCGGCATGAAAAGACCGTGCACGTACAGACAGACGATCCTGCCCAGTCTGAGTGGGTGGTAAGCTTCGTCATTGAGGTGCCCGAGATCATCAAAATAGAGCCCAAGACGCTGCAGTGGTGGCTGGGAGATCCCGCAGAGTCCAAGCTGACCCGTGTCACGATGCAGGGCAGCGAGCCGATGAAGATCACCCGCATTACCTCAACCCGCGAACAGGTGGAGTTCTCCTTTAAAGAGATCACGCCAGGCAAAGAATACGAAGTCACAGTGACGCCCAAAAGCACGGCGGAGGTGATGCTCGGTGCGCTAAAGATCGAGACGGACAGCAAGATCCCCAAATACCAGCGCCAGCTTTCTTTCTTCTCGGTGTACCGCAAACCGACAAGTAAGGAGACGCCATGAAGTCGGCCTTGCTCCAGGCCTTTCTGCTCTCGGCGCTTGCTGCAGCAGTGGCAGCGGCCGCTTTTCAGTTTCACCCGCGTGCACCAGCCCTGTATCTAGTTCAGGAGCCACTGAAGGCGGATGAGGTTGGCTTGAAGGAAATCCAGGAGCGCTGGAAAGGGGATGTCATCTGGCTGGATGCTCGCCCGAAGGAACAATTTGAAGCTGAGCACGTACCCGGCGCACTTCTGCTGAATGAGCAGGACTTTGACATGCAGCTTCTGGATATGCAGGACATCATACAAGCAGCGACGAAGCCCATCATCATCTACTGCGGCGGCCAGAAGTGCGAGGCCAGCCGCCATGTGCGTGAGAAACTGCGAGCCATGGTGCCCGTGGACGACTGCTACATCCTTAAAGGTGGCTGGCCGGCCTGGAAGGCAGGGCAGGGGAGATAGACCCTACAGCAGCTCTTCGACGAAGCGCTTCGGATCGAAGAGCTGGAAGTCCTCCACCTTTTCCCCGAGGCCAATGAAGCGGGTGGGGACGCCAAGTTCCTGCTGGATGGGCACGAGCACACCGCCTTTGCCACTGCCGTCGAGTTTCGTGACGATTAGGCCTGTCAGCGGGATGGCTTTGTGAAACTCACGCGCTTGTTGAAGCGCATTCGAGCCCGTGGTGGCATCGACGACGAGGATGACTTCATGCGGCGAGGTCGGGTCTTTCCGACCCAAGACACGATGCACCTTCTTCATCTCTTCCATGAGGTTGTGTTTCGTGTGCAGACGCCCGGCGGTGTCACAGACGAGGAACTGGGCTCCAGTCTTGATGGCGCGCTCATAGCCTTCGAAACAGACGGCGGCAGGATCACCATTCGGCGGGCCTTTGACGAGCGGCACATTAAGGCGTTGCGACCAGACTTCGAGCTGCTCCACCGCAGCGGCGCGGAAGGTGTCGGCAGCGGCGAGCACAAGCTTGTGCCCGGCTTTCTGGAGCAGATACGCGAGCTTCGCCGTGGAGGTGGTTTTGCCGACGCCGTTGACGCCAACGATGAGGAGAACCTTGGGGCGACCATCCTCGAAAGGCGAGAGTGGGCTGGCTTTTTCTGGGAGGATCTTCCGAACATGGTCCCGCGTCACCTGGACAATACTGCTGACAGCAGGACGTGCAGAGGCTTTGGGGCGAATGGTTTTCGCGATGCGATGGAGCACGCCATTCACAAAGGCACCGGATTCATTGCCGCCGAGGTTCTTCGCCACTTCGATGGCTTCATTTAAAATCACAGGCGCGGGCACGACTGGAACATGCAGCAGTTCATAGACGGCCACGCGGAGGATGTTGCGGTCTACATTGGCGAGACGCTCGATGCGGAAGTTCTCCACCACGGGTGAAATCACGGCATCGATCTGCTCCAGGTTGGTCAGCACGCCTTTGATCAGCTCTTCGGCATAAGCACGCACACTGGCTTTCGCGCTATGGATTTCCCAGAAGGCGCTCTGCTCCGCCGCTGAGTGCTCGGAATGGAGTTCGTGAGCAAAGAGGAATTGAACGGCGGCTTCCCGCCCGTCGCGTCGTTTTCCCATGAACTCAGGCGGTCTCCAGGGTTGGGGTTCCGGCGAAGCTCGCACGCATCTTGCGGAAGAGGCTCATCATATTCACGGCGGTCTGGGCCGCTTCAGCGCCACGATTCTTACTCACACCCAGGCAGCGTTCCTCGGCCTGCTCTTCACTATTCACCAGCAGCACTTCATGAATGACTGGCGTAACGTGGCGCACAGACATCTGCTGGAGTGCATCTGTCACTGAAGCGCCTACGAGGTCCGCATGCTCCGTGGACCCACGAATGATGACGCCAAAGGCGATGAGGACATCGGGCTTGGTGCTCTTCAGCACGAGTTCCGAGCAGACAGGAATCTCAAAAGCACCCGGCACACGATAGACGGTGATGGAGGCGTTCGGCGCCAGTTCTTCCAGCTCTTCTCGGCTGGCATCGAGCAGGCCCTGCACGAATTGGTTGTTGTATAGACTGGCCACGATCGCGATGGACACAGTGTCCTGGATCGGCCGGGGGCGTGTAGGTGAATGCTGAGACATGGGGGGATTGTCGGAGAGCAGAGATCAATGTGGCTCAGAGCTTGTGCCCGAGCTTCTTCTTCTTGGTTTCGAGGTATTTTTGATTGTGAGGATTCGGCTCGGAGATAATGGGCACCTGCTCCACGATCTCCAGCTTGTGGCCGTCGAGACCGACGAGTTTGCGTGGGTTGTTGGTGAGGAGGCGGATTTTCCGCACGCCGAGATCGTGGATGATCTGCGCGCCGATGCCGTAGTCGCGGAGATCCATCGGGAAGCCGAGCTTGAGATTCGCTTCTACGGTGTCGAGCCCCTCTTCCTGGAGCTTGTAAGCCTGGATCTTGCCGTGCAGGCCGATGCCGCGGCCTTCATGTCCGCGCATGTAAATGATGACGCCCTTGCCCGCCTCGGACACGCGTTTCATCGCCGAATGGAGCTGGCTGCCGCAATCACAGCGACGCGAGGCAAAGATGTCGCCCGTGAGGCATTCGCTGTGGACGCGCACGAGCGTGGGCTCGGCGGCCTTGATGTCGCCCATCACGAGCGCCACGTGATGCACACCATCCAGCGTGCTACGGTAGAGGTGGAGTTTGAAGACACCAAAGTCCGTTGGCATGTCCACGACTTCGAGCTTCTCCACCAGCTTCTCACTGCGGCGGCGATACTCGATGAGGTCGGCGATGGTGCCGATTTTGAGCCCGTGCTTCTTGCCAAACTTCTTCAGCTCCGGCATCCGCGCCATGGTGCCGTCTGGGTTCATGATCTCGATCAGCACGCCTGCCTCACGCAGACCTGCAAGACGGCAGAGATCGACTGCTGCTTCTGTGTGCCCAGCGCGCCGAAGGACGCCTCCCGGCTTGGCCACCAAAGGATTGATGTGCCCCGGCTGGACGAAATCAGCCGCTGTGCTCTTCGGGCTGGCTAGCAGCTGAATCGTGCGGGCACGGTCCGCCACGCTGATACCGGTGGTGATGCCTTCCGCCGCATCCACCGTCACGGTGAAGTCCGTGCGAAAGGCCTCCCGGTTCTCCGGCACCATGCTTTCTAAACTCAACTGCTGGGCGATCTGGAGACTGACTGGCACGCAGAGCATGCCTCCACCCTCGCGGACCATGAAATTCACCATGGCAGGCGTGATGCTCTCCGCCGCGCAGATCAGATCTCCCTCATTCTCACGATCTTCGTCATCGGTCACGATCACCATGCGACCCGCCCGGATGTCCGCGATAACGGACTCCACGGGATCGCACACCTGTGTTTTCTTGGCTGGCATGGGGGTAGAAATGAGAAAGAACCGCGCCCGGACGTCGCGCGTCAGGGCTACGGGGCGGCGATGGTAAAGACAAAAAAAGCCTTTTCCAGCGGCGATCTTGGTTTTTCAGCAGCTTTCTTGCAGAATGTCTGCGCTCAACCTCTGGTCGGGTGGCATTTTTAAGCCACGATCTCCTTCAGCACGCCGGAGCTATCGCCATGACGCTCGGCATTCACGCCGATCCCGTGGAGCAGGGTGAGCCAGGTGTTGCACAGCGGCGTGTCTTTCGGCGCGACGATGTTGTGGCCGAGCTTGATGCCAGCGCCGCCGCCCGTGAGCAGCGTGGGGCAGTTGTCGAGATTGTGCTCGGTGCGGATGTTGCTGCCGTAGGCGAGGGCGACGTGATCGAAAAGGCGGCTGCCATCGGCTTCCTTCGTGGCTTTGAGCTTGTCGAGGAGACCGGCGAGCAGCTCGCTTTGCACGAGATCGCGTTGCTGCGAGGCCGCGAGCTTTTCGCCCATGGTCGAGTGGTAGTGACTCATGTCATGCGGGGCCACTTTGATGCCGATGCTCGTCATCAGCGTGCTCACCGGCTGGCGATAGGTCAGCACGCGGGTGCTATCCGTCTGCATCGCGGCGACGATGATGTCATACATGATCTTGATCTCCTCCTTGCCTGCCAGCCCTTCCTGCGGCTGCGGAATCGGCGCCTTCGGTTGAGGCACGCCAATCCATTGCTCGTCCTTGGCGAGACGCGTCTCGATGTCGCGGATGCCCTGGAAGTATTCGTCGAGCTTCGCCTTGTCGTTTTTGCCAAGGCCACGCTGCATCGCCTTCGCATTCTCCATCACCGTATCGAGCACGCTGCGCTTCTGCGCGAGCATCGCCTTCTGTTGCTCGATGGGCGTCGTGTCCTTGGAAAACAGACGATGAAAGGCCTCCACCGGGCCTTTGTGACCGCCGATGGGCTTGCCGCTCACATCCCAAGCCATCGAAAGCCCCGGCCCATGTCCCGAAGCCTCTGCGTTCTCGCTGCCATTGAGCTGGAGCGAGGCAAAACGCGTCTCCATGCCCAGCTTTGCCGCCGCGACCTGATCCGCCGAGATGCTGTTGTGAAACGTCTGCCCCGGCTCCGCGAAGCGGTTCGCACCCGTGAGCCACATCGTGCTGCCCCAGTGTCCTTCGTTCGAGTATTTGTTCCAAAGCCCCTGCACCACCGTGAAGTCCGCTTTGTGTCTCGCCAGCGGCTTCAAGCCCTCCGGCAAGGTGTAATCCTTCCCCGTCTGCTTGATGTCCGGAAACCAAGTCTCCGTCGTGATGCCCCAGCCAAAGCCGAGGAACACCAGACGCTTCGGCGGGGCAGACGGTGTCGCCGCTGAAGCAAAACGACGAAAGCCCAATGACTCCAAAGCGGGCAGGGCGATAAGCGAGGTGCTGGACTGAAGGAAATGGCGGCGGGTTTTCATGGGCGAAGACTCAAACGCTCAGCCTCGGCTGAATTTGCGATTCCTTCGCAGATCAAAGCAAAACTTCGATAATGAACAGCATGTCTTAGCCAAGATAGGCTAGGCTTCTGAGGTGGACATTTGGCACGGAATCCGCGTCTATGATGCGCACCAACCGTGCACGACGACAATGCCAAATCTTTCCTCCTCGAAACCCCTCAGTAATAATCCGCATCTGATCAAATGGGTCAAAAAAATGGCCACTCTCTGCAAGCCGGATCGCATCCACTGGGTGGATGGTTCAAAGGCTGAATATGATCGCCTTTGTGATGAAATGGTTGCTGCTGGCACCTTCATCAAACTCAATCAGAAGCAGTGGCCCGGCTGCTATTACGCCAAGTCCGATCCCAGCGATGTGGCTCGTGTCGAGGAGCGCACCTTTATTTGCAGTCATTCCAAAGAAGGTGCTGGGCCAACGAACAACTGGATGGACCCTTTCGAGATGAAGAAGAAGCTTCGCGGCCTCTTCAACGGATGCATGAAAGGCCGCACGATGTATGTGCTGCCTTACAGCATGGGGCCGCTCGGTTCACCCATGTCACAGATCGGCGTGCAGCTCACCGACTCCGCCTATGCCGTGGTGAACATGCGCATCATGGCTCGCATCGGGAAGCCGGTGTTTAAAATCATCGACAAAGGTGAAAAGCGCGTGGTTCCCTGCCTTCACAGCGTCGGTGCACCTTTGAAGAAAGGGCAGAAGGACGTGTCCTGGCCCTGCAACAAAGAGAAGTACATCGTGCACTTCCCCGAGTCGCGCGAGATCTGGAGCTACGGATCCGGCTACGGCGGCAATGCATTACTTGGCAAGAAATGCTTCGCCCTACGCATCGCGTCCGCCATGGCTCGTGATGAAGGCTGGATGGCCGAGCACATGCTCATCCTCGGTGTCGAAAATCCGCAGGGAGAGAAGACGTACGTGGCGGCGGCCTTCCCCAGCGCCTGCGGCAAGACGAATTTCGCCATGCTCATCCCGCCGAAGCACTTTGCTGACAAAGGCTGGAAGGTCTGGACCGTGGGCGATGACATTGCCTGGCTGAAACCCGGCCCAGATGGCCGACTCTATGCCATCAATCCTGAAGCAGGTTTCTTCGGTGTCGCTCCAGGAACGAGTGATCACACAAACCCGAATGCCATGGCATCGCTTCGGAAGAACACCATCTTCACGAACGTCGCCCTCACGCCTGACGGCGGCGTTTGGTGGGAAGGCATGACCGACACGCCGCCGGAGAAATGCACCGACTGGCAGGGCAATCAATGGACGCCCGAGATCGCCAAGGAGAAAGGCATCAAAGCCGCGCATCCGAATTCACGCTTCACCGCGCCTGCCTCACAGTGCCCGACGATTGATCCCGACTGGGAGAAACCCGAAGGTGTGCCCATCAGCGCCATCATCTTCGGCGGCCGCCGTGCCACCACGATGCCACTCATCTTCCAGGCCTTTAACTGGAGCGGCGGCGTCTATGCCGGAGCCACCATGGGCAGCGAAATGACCGCTGCCGCTGCTGGCACCATCGGCAAAGTCCGCCGTGACCCTATGGCGATGCTGCCATTCTGTGGCTACAACATGGGGGACTACTTCCGCCACTGGATCTCCATGCAGCGCCGACTCACCGAGACACCGCGCATTTTCCATGTGAATTGGTTCCGCAAAGGCGCGGATGGCAAGTTCCTCTGGCCTGGCTTCAGTGATAACATGCGAGTACTCAAGTGGATCGTCGATCGTTCCAATGGGCACGGAAAGTCCAAAGAAACTCCCATCGGTTGGGTGCCGCACTACGAAGACATCGACTGGACCGGCCTGGATTTCTCCAAAGAGAAATTCGAAGAGCTGCAAACCTTCGACCGAGCCGCTTGGCGTGCTGAGATCCTATCCCACGAAGAACTCTTCCTAGACCTGAAGTCCCATCTTCCAAAGGAACTGATCTACGAGCGCGAGTTGCTCATCTGCCGGATGTAACTGGCAGCACAGAAGCACAACGAGGGGGGAGAACGCCAAAGTTCACCCTCCTCCATTGGTCGTTCGATTTGGAGTTGGTCTGTTTTGGCGCATAGATCGAAGAGCTAGCTCGCATGACTTTGCCATCCCTGATAACCACCGTTCGCGTGAGCTTGTGAAATTTTTCACAAA
>JAGKWZ010000016.1 GCA_021151605.1 Verrucomicrobiaceae bacterium | reverse complement strand
CGAAAAATACCTCAAAGACCACGACCTCACCGGCCTCGACATCCGCATCCTCCCACCCGCCGAGGCCTGTACCTTCTCCTTGGAACGCATCGCCAAGGGCCTCGACACCATCAGCGTCACCGGCAACGTCCTCCGCGACTACAACACCGACCTCTTCCCCATCCTCGAAGTCGGCACGAGCGCCAAGATGCTCTCCATCGTCCCGCTCATGAACGGCGGCGGCCTCTTTGAAACCGGTGCCGGCGGTTCCGCGCCGAAGCACGTCCAGCAGTTCTGCGAAGAGAACTACCTCCGCTGGGACAGCCTCGGCGAGTTCTTCGCCCTCGCCGCCTCCTTCGAGCACCTCGCCGACACCTTCAAGAATCCGAAGGCCAAAGTCCTCGCCGACACGCTCGACGCCGCGAACGGCAAGTTCCTCGAATACGACCGCAGCCCCGGCCGCAAACTCGGCACCATCGACAACCGCGGCAGCCACTTCTACCTCTGCCTCTACTGGGCCCAGGCCCTCGCCGCCCAAACCGCCGACGCCGCCCTCGCCGCGACCTTCAAACCCATCGCCGAGTCCCTCACCGCCAACGAGAGTAAGATCGTCGCCGAACTCCTCGCCGTCCAAGGTCAAAAAGCCGACGTCGGCGGCTACTACAAGCCCGACAACGCCAAAGCCGATGCAGCCCTTCGCCCGAGCGCGACGCTGAATGGGATTTTGGCGGGGGTGTGAGGCTGCCCTTTCCATGTTCATCGTTGAAGCACACTTTTTCCGAATCCCTGATGGAATGGGGATTGAGGAGGCAGTCGCCGGTCTTCAATCGGCGCTGGAATGTTTGGAGTGGAGCCACAGCCTGAAAGTGCTGCATGATCCTCGATCACCATGGTTGGTGGTGAAGGATCGCATCGTGTTGTCTGGTAATGGCGAGCTAGTTTTTAATGAAGCCCTGGCTTCCGCTGGCCTTGCTAGGTCCATCTACATCACCTGGGATGACCAATGGTTCTGGACGACCTATCGACACCAAGACTCCCTGAAGACCCAACGGCATTTTCTATTGCACCCAGAACCCGATGAAGGGCAGTCACCCTGGATCATCAATCTCGGAGAGAAAGAGCCCTGGGAGACTTATTTGGAGAGACCTGGTGATGGCGACCTTCAAAAGATGGCTGCCTTTCATGAGCTCCCAGGCATCACACACACAGGCAAGCTTAACTTCCCAGACGAATGGCAATTCGAGAAAGAGCTCGTAGTGACTGGCACAAAACCGGTTGAGCCGCCGCTGCCACACGACCCTGACAGTCTTCTCGGGCTCATGAATCGTGCAGTGAATGGCGAAACACTATCCATACATCAGGCGCTTCGATTGATGCAGAGCCTCTATGCGCCGTTGAGCATGAAGCATGTTTCTGCCGCGATGCTGACCCACCGCGTTTATGTTCGTAAAAAACGCTGGTTTCGTCGGCGTGATGCATTGCGGGGCATCAAGGGTGAAAGGCTGGTGATTGCGCTTAGCTCATTGGATGATTATCCCGGATTCACACCCGATGAACTCCGTCGCTACTGCGAACCTATTTTTGTGCTCGATCTCCTCGACCAACTAGGAAGCAATGAGGGTCTGTATTTTGATCCATATCAAAAAGAAGCTTCGCTCCAAGTTTACCCGAAAGACAAGCCCAGCTTCCGAAAGATCATTTCTTCGGCCTCAATCTGGGATTGATGACAAGTAAGAGTAGGCTCGAAGCCGAAGAGCTTGCCCTTGCGGCCATCATCCTCGAAAGCGCCCGGACGGACCGCTGAACCTCACTCCGCCACCGCCCCCTCAAACCTCTTCACTAACTGGTAGCTCCTTCCCTTCTTCGAGGCATTGGCGACCATCAAAAAGTCTTCAGTGACCCATTTGGCGCACTGATCACGACCCTGGCGGGGCGAGAGGCCGAGGTAGCTGGCGAGTTCGTTGGAAGTGACGATGCGATGCTTCGAGAACAGAAATGACGTCAGGCTGCAACTGTCTGACAAGCCAGCCCAACCGCTACTCATCATCGCCTTACTCCTCGGCGCGGGCTTGTGGCGGTGGCGAGTGGGCTGGGGGCAGCTGCGGACTGCGCGGAGGCTGATCCGCGTGCCGCCGTGGTCGAGGCGCGGGTGATCCAGCCGCTTTCCAACGGCGCTTCTTTTTTCTCCCACGGTCAAAGGACAGTGGCCTGCGCCATGACCCGGAGGTAAACGTGCTGGGGAAGTAGCAGTCAGAGCTTAAAGAAGCCCTGCCCCACAATGCCAGCATCTGCCTAAATATCCTCTGGCGCGAAGTCACTTGATGCTTCGGGAAAAGAAATGACGGCACATTTCTATCGTTGTCCCACCATGACTTTCCGAGCCGCATTAGCTGCCTTCCTCGCCGCCTCATCGCTTCAGGCGGAGGACGCCGAGTCGCTTTTCGTTCGCCGCGTCTGGCCCTTATTTCAGGAAAAATGCCTCGCCTGTCATGGCAATGACGAAAGGAAGATCAAGGCCAGCTACGATATGCGCTCGCTCGAGAGCGCCATCAAAGGCGGTGAGAGCGAAAGGAAGGCCATCGTGCCCGGCAAACCCGAGGAGAGCCCGCTTTATCTCGCCTCTACCCGCACGCACGACGACTGGGAACCCATGCCGCCCAAAGAAGCCGACCAGCTCAAGCCAGAGCAGCTCGACTGGATCAAAATCTGGATCGCCGGCGGTGCCCCCTGGCCTGATGAAGTGAAACGTAGCGCCATCGCCAAAGCAAGTGCCGAGAAATGGAGCGCGGAGGATGGCATTACCGTCAAAGTGACCGGCGCTTTGACCCCTGAGTGGGCGAATCGCCGCTACAAACCGGAGTCGCTTTGGGGCTATAAGCCGGTGAAAAAGCCTGTGCTTAGTGCTCAGTCCGCCGGGCATCCCATTGATGAGCTGCTTGCAGTCAAAAACCCCGCGGCTGCAGCTGACGCTCGCACATTTATCCGCCGTACCTCCTTTGACCTCACCGGACTACCGCCGACACCGGAGGAGGTTGCCGCATTTGAGTCCGACTGGACAGACGCGCCTGACAAGTCCGACGCCTGCCTGCGTCTGATCAATCGCCTGCTCGACTCACCCCACTACGGCGAACGCATGGCACGCCACTGGCTGGATGTCGTCCGCTATGCCGACAGCAGCGGCTTTGCCAACGACTTCGAGCGCGGCAATGCCTGGCGCTACCGTGACTACGTCGTCCGCAGCTTCAATACCGACAAGCCCTTTGACCAGTTCATCAAAGAACAAATCGCAGGTGATGAGATGCTGGAAAGTGATTCGGGCACTCCTGCCCGCAATAACACGGCCCCCGCGGCCAAGAGTGCCCGAATCACCCCAGACAGTGAACTCCTTGTGGCCACCGGCTTCCTCCGCATGGGCCCCTGGGAACTCACCGGCATGGAGGTGGCGAAAATCGCCCGCCAACGCTTCCTCGATGATGTGACGAACAGCGTTGGCGAGACCTTCCTCGCCCACTCGCTGCAATGCGCCCGCTGCCACGATCACAAATTCGACCCCGTGCCCACGCATGATTATTACGCCATGCAGGCCTGCTTCAGCACCACACAGCTCGCCGAGCGGCCCGCGCCATTTTTAAAAGAAGAAAACACCGCTGGTTTCGACGAGAAAAAGAACCTCGAAACGAGACGCGCCGAGCACCTTGCTGTTTTACATCGTCTCGACTCCAAACTGCTCGAAAACGCCCAAAAGTGGTTCGCCGACAAAAAACTCGATCCCGCGAAATGGAACGCCGCAGTCGCCAGTGCTCGTCAGTTCCTTCAAACAGGCGGCAAAGCCAAAAAAGACCGAAGCTTTAGCGGCATCTTTGAAATCGCCCGGAGCAGCCTGCAGAAGCAAAACCTTCCAGAAGACAGCTTTCCGCCCAAACTCGTTGGGTTCGGCCCCGAAGACTTTGGCAACGAACGCGTCGCCCGCAAAGGCCTCGAACGCCTCAAATGGGAGATGGAGCGCTACGAACCCTTTGCCTTCAGCATCTACAACGGCCGCACGCCAGACATCAAAGCTGTCCTGAATCCTCAGCGCATGCCCACAAACCGCATGACCGAGGGCGAACTCGAACAAACCGCCATCCTCAGCGGCGGCGATCCATTTTCGCCAACAACGAAGGTGAAGCCAGGCGCGCTTTCCGCCCTGGCGCAGATTCCAAAATTGGAATTACCCATCAGCGAAGGCATCGAAGGTCGCCGCACTGCACTCGCCAACTGGATCGCCAGCCCATCGAACCCGCTCACGACTCGCACCATCGTCAATCGCCTCTGGCTCTGGCACTTCGGTCAGGCCATCGCAGGCAATCCGAACAACTTTGGCAGCACCGGAAAAAGACCAACCCATCCCGAACTGCTCGACTGGCTGGCCGCCACCTTCGTGGAGAAGAAGTGGAGCGTGAAAGAGATGCATCGGCTCATCGTGACGAGTGCGGCCTACCGTAGATCGAGCATCCAAGCTCGTTCATCGGACGAACTTGGAAGTTCGCCCTACGCCGCCTTCAAACCTCGCCGCCTCATGGCTGAAGAACTGCGTGATGCCATGCTCAGCATCACCGGCGAACTCAATCCAACCCTCGGCGGCATTCCGAATCGCCCTGAGATCAACATTGAGGTCGCCATGCAGCCGCGTCAGGTCATGGGCACCTTTGCCTCCGCCTGGGTGCCGAATCCGCTGCCCTCACAGCGCCACCGCCGCAGCCTCTACGCCCTCAAAATCCGTGGTCTGCGCGATCCCTTCATGGAGGTCTTCAACGAACCCGCGCCCGATTTTTCCTGCGAAGCCCGAGAAGTCTCCACCGTCACGCCGCAGGTCTTCAGCCTCTTCAACGGCCAGGCTAGTTACGACCGCTCCCTCGCCCTCGCGAACCGTGTCTTGAAGGAAAAAGCTGCCGATCCCATCGCCCGCATTTTCACCCTCGTTTATGGCCGACGGCCCACCGCCGACGAAAAGGCCGCCTGCGAAGCCCATTGGCAGCAAATGGAGGCCAAACAGGCCAAACTCACCTTTAGTAGAGAAAACCCCCCGCTCGAAATCCGTCGCGATGCCGTCGAGGAAAACACTGGCGAGAAGTTTTCATTCAATGAAAAACTCCCCGGCTACACCGACTTCGTCCCCGACCTCCAGCCCGCCGATTGCGATGCCAAAACTCGCGCCCTCGCCGATGTCTGCCTCGTTTTGCTGAACTCAAACGAGTTCGCTTACGTTTATTGAGGCATGGCGAGGCCTTGAGCGCAGCGGCTAGTCAAATTCTCCTGTCCGCCTCCCTAGGCTTCCCCCTTCATGTCGAGAGCAGCTGATTTCATCCGTAATGACGTGAATCGTTCGTTTATGTTTCGTCACTTCCTCGCCTGCCTACTTTCCACCTCGCTCCTTGCTGCGCCTCCGACGGCGTTTTTGGAGCAGCATTGTTATGACTGCCATGATGCGGAGACGAAGAAGGGGGACCTCGATTTGACCGCCCTCAGCTTTGACGCGCAGCATCTGCACCTGCTCGTCAAAGTGCATGATGCGGTGGAGCGTGGTGAGATGCCGCCGAAGAAGAAAAAGCAGCCTGCGGAGGCGGAAAAGGCTGCGTTTGTGAGTGAGATGGACGCGAAGCTGATGGCGCTGGCGAAGGCGGGCGATCAGGGCCGCATTCGCATGCGGCGGATGACGCGGGTGGAGTTTCAAAACACGCTGCAGGATCTGCTGGCGCTGCCGAGGCTCGACATCACGGCGCTGCTGCCGGCGGATGGTCGCGTGGCGGGCTATGACAAGATGGCGGGAGCGTTGGACATCTCGCCTGCGCATCTCGCGGCGTATGAGGAGGCGGTGGAAAAGGCGCTGGATGCGGCAATCGCCACGAGCAGTGCGCCGCCGCGAGTCTTCAAGAAGCGCATCTATCCGGCGGGGTTGTTCAAGTTTGGCGGGAACCTGCTTCAGGGTCAGTTCGTGCTGCTGAAGGACAAACAGCCTGATCCGGCACTGCCGGTGCGCGGCGGTTTTGAGGACAAAAAAGGCCATGTGGGCGATGCGGGGCCGGACTTGGAAGAAAGACGCAAGCTGCTCGAAGCCGTGAAGAAATCGGAGAGCGCGGTCGGCTTGCTCAATCCGAATCTCGCGGGCTATGAGGCGGCGATGAATGTGTCGCCGATCTACACGGGCATGTATCGCATGAAGCTCTCGCTATGGGGCTTTCATTGGAACGAAGGCAACCCGGAGCCTTGCGCCGCGCCCCAGGCTGCGGTGCTGCGGGCGCATGAGGAGGGCAAGCAACAGGAAGGCGGACGCTTGCTCCGGGCCTTCACCGCGCCGTCGATGCAGTCGAACGAGGCGGAAATCACCGAGTGGCTCGATGCGCATGAGAGCATCGTCTTTGATCCCGTTTCGATTCCCTGGAACGGCCTGCGCATCGGTCAGGTGGCCGGACGGGCGAAGAAGCATGTGGGGCCGGGCGTGGCCATTGACTGGTTCGAGATCGAAGGGCCGATCAACGCCGTGTGGCCACCGGTGAGTCATCAGCATTTGTTTGGCGATCTGTCGATCAAGCCGTGGCCGCAAGGCAGCGAGGCAGTGCCGCCGCAGCGCGAGGAGGTGCGCAGCATCGGCGGCTATGTGCCGAGCATGCATTTTGATCTCACGCCGCAGGAGCGCAAACCGACGCTGGAGACCGTGCAGTCGGCACAGCCGGAAGAAGACGCCCGCAATCTGCTCACGATGTTTTTGCCGAAGGCCTTTCGTCGGGAGGTAAAGCCCGAAGAGATCGAGCCCTATGTGGTGCTGCTGCGCTCTCGACTCGCCGCGAAGGACTGCTTTGAGGACGCGATGCGTCGTGTGTATGTCGCGGTGCTCACCTCGCCGGAGTTTTTGTTTCATGCGCCGAATTCGCTGGCCTCGCGGCTCTCTTACTGGCTCTGGAATGGCCCGCCGGATGCCGAGTTGGTCGCCGCAGACCTCCAAAACCCAGCGGTGCTCCGCAAACAGGTGGATCGCCTGCTCGCGGACAAACGCAACGAGCGCTTCATCGACGACTTCACGAATCAATGGCTCGAACTCAGCCGTCTCGATGAAACCACGCCTGATCCGCAGCTTTACCCCGAGTATCGCTTTTTACTCCACGAAGGCATGGCCGCCGAGACGCGTGCCTTTTTGCGCGAACTCATCCAAAACGATCTCCCCGTCACTGCGCTGCTCAAACCGGGCTTTGCCATGCTCACGCAACGTCTGGCGGAGCACTACGGCATCCAGAACGTGCATGGTGTCGAGCCGCGCAAAGTCCCGCTGCCACCCGAAAGCCTGCGCGGAGGCCTGCTCGGCCATGCGGCCATTCACAAGCTCACCGCCAACGGCACCACCACCTCGCCCGTGAAGCGCGGCGTATGGGTGATGGATCGCGTGTTGAACGATCCCGCCCCACCGCCGCCTGGCGTCTCCGCTGTCGATCCCGACACACGCGGCACCACCACCGTGCGCGAGCAGCTTGAGAAACATCGCGCCGATGCCAATTGCGCCGCGTGTCACGCGAAGATCGACCCTGCTGGCTTCGCTCTCGAAGCCTTCGATCCCATTGGCGGCCTGCGCGATCGCTACCGCTCCAACGGCCAAGGCGACGAGCCACCCGAGAAAGGCAAAACCGACTGGCGCGTGCAATACAAGCTCGGCCCCAAAGTGGACCCGAGCGGTGCCCTCACCGATGGCCGCTCGTTCAGCGGTCCGAATGATCTGAATGCCCTCCTCACCAGCGATCCCGCCCGACTCGCCCGCGCCTTCATCGCCCACCTCTCCCGCTACGCCACCGGAGCCGAGGTAAGCTACGCCGACCGAGCCCAGATCCGCCAGATCGTCGAGAGCACGAAGAGCAACGGGCATGGGATCAAGTCGTTGATCCATGCGCTGGCTCGAAGCGAAGTCTTTAACACCCAGACAATGGTCAAAAATCGAGGGTAAAAAATGAAACCCAA
Source organism: Verrucomicrobiaceae bacterium (assembly GCA_021151605.1). GTDB lineage: Bacteria > Verrucomicrobiota > Verrucomicrobiia > Verrucomicrobiales > Verrucomicrobiaceae > Prosthecobacter. Next base: position 114,073 of record JAGKWZ010000016.1, on the reverse strand, counting down.
CCTCTGAATCTTTTACCCCAAATCTTTTACCAGCCTCCTCCGCGACCATGACAACCCGCCGAAACTTCCTCCGCGCTGCTGGCGCTTGTCTCGCTTTGCCATCCATCGGGCGTGCGGCCGAAAAACTGCCGCCGAAGCGGCTTTTCGCCATTCATGTGCCGCTGGGCATGATGCCGCAGTTTTTCTTTCCGAAGGCAGGCGAGACCTCCAGCCCCTATCTCGACCTCATCGCCGCGCATCGTCCGCACTTCACCACTTTCAGCGGCCTGTCGCATCCGGGTGTCGATGGCAATCATCACGCAGGCCAGTGCTTCCTCACGGGTGCGCCGCATCCGGGGCAGCCTACTTTTCGCAACAGTCTCTCGCTCGATCAGTTCGTCGCGGAGCAGCTCGGGCTCGACACCCGCTTTCCCTCGCTCGCCGTTTCGGTGCGCAAGGGCGAGCACTATGCCGACTCCATCGCCGTCTCGCGCTCCGGCGTTGTTTTGCCCTCAGAGACCAGCGCCGAGAGGCTTTATCGACGCTTGTTCGTTGCCGGAACACCCGAGGAAAAAGCCGCGACCATGCGCCGAATCGAAGCCGGTGGCAGCGTGCTCGATCTGATCCTCGACAAAGCCAAGCGACTCGAAAAAAGCACCGCCGCGGAGGATCGGGCGCGACTCGAGCAATACTTCCAAAGCGTGCGCGAACTCGAAGGCCGCCTCCAGCGCAACATCGAGTGGGAAAACCGCCCCAAACCCAAAGTGGACTATCCGCAGCCCAAAGACATCGCCGATGCCAATGAGGTCATCGCCAGGTCCAAGCTCATGTTCGACCTCATCCGCCTCGCCTTACAGACGGACAGCACGCGCGTCGTCACGCTCTCGCTCAGCACCTTCAGCGTCGTGCCGCATGTGCCCGGCGTGAAGAGCGAAACCCACGGCCTCACCCACCACGGCAACGAGCCCGACAAGATCGCTGAGTTGAAGAAGATCGAAGAAGCCCAGATGACCGCCTTCGGCGAACTCCTGAACGCCTTTCAATCCGTCAACGAAACCGGTGGCACCTTGCTCGACCGCACCCAAATCCTCTACGGAAGCTGCCTCGGCAACGCCAACTCCCACAGCAACCAAAACCTCCCGCTCATCCTTGCTGGTGGCGGCTTCAAACACGGCCAGCACCTCGCCTTCGACACACAAAACAACACGCCAGTGGCTAACCTCTTCGTGTCGATGCTGCAAGGTCTCGGCATCGAAGCGGACAAGTTCACGAGCAGTACAGGGACGATCCGAGGGTTCTCAAGGACATGAGCAGCCCGCGCAAAGATGTGAAAGTACGGCCTTTGAAACGGGATGATAGAAGCCCGACGTAAAACTAGAAAACCAACTTGCCAGATCTAACTTTCCGAACTATCTGAAAGTAAGATGCCAGACGAAACAGCCACCACTTGGGCAACCTCGCGCGAGGAATTCATCGCGCAGTGGGGTGCCCTGGGGAGCAATTGGGGGATCAACCGAACGATGGCGCAGATTCATGCGCTGCTCATGACCGCCCCCGAAGCGATGCACACCGAGGAGATGATGGAGCGGCTCCACATCAGCCGGGGCAATGCCAACACGAACATCCGCGAGCTCATCGGCTGGGGCCTCGTTCGGCTGGTGGTGAAAAAGGGCGAGCGCCGGGAGTATTTCGAGGCTGAGAAGGATGTGTGGAAGATGTTCATCACCATCGCCAAAGAGCGGAAACGCCGCGAACTGGACCCCGCGCTGGCTGTGCTGCGCAAGTGCTCGGAAGAGACGAAAAGCGAGGCCGCAGGGCCTGGGAAAGATTTCCATCGCCAGATGAAGGAGCTTCAGGAGTTCGTCGAGTTCGGCATGAAAGTGTCCGACACCGTTGCCTCCATGAAGCACGCCTCCGCTCTCCAGTGGGCCATGAGACTACTCAGCTAACCCCCTTTTTTTGATCTAATGTTTCAGTAGTATCTGAAACTACAAACAAAACAAACACCCAACCCAAACACGAAAGGAACCCACCCCATGAACGAAACCGTCCTCACCTATGGCCTCTACCTGGCCCTCGCCATCACTCTCACCATCTGGGTCGCTAGAACCCTGCACAAAAGTGGCCGCATCTTCCTCGTCGAGTGCTTTCACGGCAACGAGGAGCTGGCTGACAGCGTGAACCACCTGCTCGTCGTCGGCTTTTATCTGATCAACATCGGCTTTGTCTCGCTCTACCTGAAGACCACGGAGGATGTGCTAGGCGCACGCGGCGTCTTTGAAGCGCTGAGTGGCAAGATGGGCATCGTGCTGCTGGTGCTCGGGGCCATGCACTTCTTCAACCTGCTGGTCTTCACCAAAATGCGCAAACGCGCTCACCTCGCCACCATGCCACCGCCCGTGCCACCGATGCTGAAAGTCGGTGCCTGATCCTGAGTGATGCGGGCACTCCTGTCCGCAGAGCCAACCCCGGTGCGGGCAAGAGTGCCCGCATCACTTCAAGCCTCCTCTCCACGCTCATGTTCCTTCACAAATTCCGCCGCACCTTCATCGCCATGGTTTGGGGATGGGTGGTCTGTAATCTGGTCACATGTTCAGTCTTTGGACTTGGGATTTTATGCTCTGAAGGAAGCCTCTATAGTAAACTGCAATACCTGGTACTCTATTCTCTGCTGTCTTTGCTATACTCAGGAATTGTGATCGCCAGCGCTTGGCTGATCGTGCTCCTTCCCACCGATTTCTTGGTCAGTGACCGCTCTGTTCTACGCAAGCCTCGGAATGCTGCTGCTTGTGGAGCGGTGGGAGGTTTTGCGAGCATCGTCCTCATTAAAATTGCGATCTGGGGCACTGCCTCAGGTCAGACAAACGCGATAACGGAGGATCTAGTGTGGCTTTTTGCCTTTGGGTTTCTAGCAGCCATCACAGGCCTCACTGCAGCTCTCCACGTCGTGCTCAAGCACCCTCGCACCACAGCTTGACCTTTTTGACCCTAATTGACCACGTTGACCATTTTTTGACACCTTTACTCCCCACACCATGCACACCCTCACACTCTTCTACGACGCCCGCTGCGGCCTTTGCTCGCGGGTCAGGCAATGGCTCAGTGGTCAGCCGGCTTACGTGCGGCTCGACTTTGTTCCGTATGATTCACCAGAGGCAAAGAAACGCCTTCCCGCCATCCAGCATCTGCGGGCCGATCAGGAGATCGTCGTCATGGCCGACTCGGGCGAGGTCTGGCAGGGCGCTGGAGCCTGGGTGATGTGCCTTTGGGCGCTGCGCGAGTATCGCGCTTGGTCGGCGAGATTCGCCAGCCCGACGATGCAGGGCGCAGCGAGAAAGGTCGTGCATTGGATCTCGCAGAACCGCATCGGCCTCTCGCGGCTGCTCCGCTTCAAAAGCGATGCCGAGCTGACCGCCGTAGCGGAGCGGGAGATGGAAGAGCCCGTGTGCCAGTTGCCAGCACGCCCAGCAGCCGCCAGACCGCACACGAGAATGCTGCATGACTTGGATTTGATCGACTGATGGCGAGATGAAATCTCGCCTCACCAGTGTACGACTTTAAAAGTCGTTCTACGGATTAGCCACCCTGCACGGGCGGCATGAGGGCGACTTCGCAGTCTGCGTGGAGAGCGGCGTCACGCTTCACGTAGGCGCAGTCGATGGCGAGAAGCAGGCTGGATTCCCAGGCTCGCAGGGCGGGCCAGCGGGTGAAGATTTCCTCCAGCAGATCAGCCATGGTCGTGCCAGCGCAGGTCCACTCGGTCTCGCTGCATCCGGTGATGTCCCGCAGCACGGAAAAGAAGAGCACGCGCAGCTTCATGGCTTGAGGATGCCGATGCACGGCAAGTTGCGGAAGCGGCCCTGGTAATCCATGCCGTAGCCGACGACGAATTCGTCCTCGATCTCGAAGCCGCAGTAGTCCAGCGTGCTGTCCTGGGCGCGCGGGCGCTTCTTGTTTAAAAGCACACCCGTGCGCAGCGTGGCGGGTGCCTCGGCGGAGAGACGTTCGTGTAAAGCGGTGAGCGTGAGGCCGGTATCGAGGATGTCATCCAGCAGCAGCACATGCTCACCGGTGAAGCTCACGCCAGCGAGCCATTGCAGCTTCACCTGCCCGCTGGATTGCGTGCCGCCGTGGTAGCTACTGGCACCCAGCGTGACGAGGCGGATGGGTAGATCGATTTGCCGTAGCAAATCCGCGACAAAGAAGAGCGCACCATCCATCAGCGCCACGACGGTGATCAGCTTGCCCGCGTAATCGCGCTCGATCTGCTTCGCCATGTCCGCGACACGGGCATGGATGTCGTCCGCGCTGAGCAGCACGCGGTCGAGGTCGCTTAAAACTCCGGTCAGGGCATTCATGACAATAGAACTGCATGAAGGCGCAAACCGGGGATTGCCGCAATGGCCTGACGCACGTTTCTTCTCCCGACCATGATGGATTTCCCACCCAACACCCTGCGCGACCTGCGCGTGAGCTACGAACTCGACAACCTGACCGAGGACAAGGTCCCTGCTGATCCGTTGTTGCTCTTCAATGCCTGGCTCCAGGATGCTCTGGCACATCAGCTTCCCGAGCCAAACGCGATGCAACTCGGCACGATCGGCCTCGATGGCTCGCCGTCCGTGCGCACGGTGCTTTTGAAGGGGCTCGACTCGCAGGGCTTCCACTTTTTCACGAACTACGACAGCCGGAAAGGCAGCGAGATCGCCGCTGATCCACGGGCTTGTGCGGTCTTCCTTTGGACGCAGCGTCATCATCAGGCCACCGTCCGTGGCACGATCTCGAAGCTGCCGCGCTCCGAGGCCGAGAGCTACTTTGCCTCACGTCCACGCGGGCATCAGATCGGCGCGTGGGTGTCTGAGCAGAGCAGCGTCATCCCTGGCCGTGACTGGCTGGAGCAGCGCAGTCTGGAAATGCAGGCCCGCTTTGGCGATGCGGAGATCCCCTGTCCCCCGAACTGGGGCGGCTACACGATCCAACCTCACGAAATCGAATTCTGGCAGGGCCGGGTGAGTCGTCTTCACGACCGCATCCGCTACGTCCGCGATGGCGAAGGCTGGAGGATCGAGCGGCTCAGCCCTTGATTTGATTCATCGTGATGTTCCCACTCGGCTGCTGCGCTATCCGGGTAATTTCCGCCTCATCAAGTAGGGCCAGCTTCATTAACTCCAGCACTCCGACCTGATGAAGCGCTTCCTCGACTTCCTCCTCCTTCCGTTCGCCTTCCATGAGACGATGCGCCTGCTCTCCTCCTCACGGAGCCGCAGGCACCCTGCGAAGGTGATCTACTTCATGAATGACGGCTGTATTGACCCACCTTGATCAACAAGCGTGCCACGATCCACGCAGCGAGCACTCCGCCAGTCATGTCAGCCAGCCAGTCCCAGGGGTCATTACCACTGCGGCCAGGTGTGAAGGTCTGATGGAACTCATCCAGCGCGCCAACGATGGCTGTGAAGGGGAGGCTGCGGAGGAGCAACGCGCGCCACGCAGGCACCGGGGTGACCTTACCAAAAAGGGCAATCAGCAGGCATGAGGCGCCGCCACAAAAATAAATGCAGTGGAGGATCTTGTCCTTCAGCGGAAATGACGGCCCGCTGTGCAGGGATGAATTCGCGGATAAAACCCAAAGTACGACGGCCCAGACGAGGACGCCGAACCACCAGAGCAGGCTTTTCCGAGCCAACTGCGCGACGAGAACAGCGAATCGAGAACTTTCCGCCTTCATCCTTCCTTCATTTCCTGCTCCATGCGCTCACTAAGCCATTGCTTGATCATGCTCTGATAGTTCAGGTAGCGACGCCGGGCGATCCGCTTGATACGGCTAAGCATTCGTGGGTCGAAGCGCAGCGTGATCGTGGTGGACTCGCGGACATCGTTTTTGTGGATGGACATCTGCATGAGACGCGCATCGACCTGATGCTCGGCCCAAAAACGGATTTCATCCTCTTCAGATTCGAAGGCGGGCACATCCTTCCAAGTGCGGACGGGTGGTAGATCACCCTCCAAAAAAGTGGGGCGGCTGGTGAGTGTCGTATCGCCTTTGCGTCGAGGTTCCATAGAGTTAAGTGGGTTTAGATGTCCTCGGCTTTCTTCCTCTCGAAGAAGTCGTGTTCAGCGTTCGTCATGTCGCGGGCGAAGATGACCCGGTAGCGTTTGCCATCGGTCCAGAAGACGCTGAAGACAGCGCGGCCTCCGAGTGACTTGCCGAGGTTGTAGTAGCGGGTCTCGGTGCCGTCGGCGTTGTCGTCGGGCAGCAGCTTGAGCGAAAAGGGATCCTCAAACGACTCCTCAATGTCCTTGGGAGGTAGTTTGGTGAGTTCAAAGGAAACGCCGAGCCAGTCAAAATCCATGATGTGTGTGGTTGATTCTCAACGTGCCGAAAGGCTTGTCTCTCGCTATTTCCGGTATTGGATGAGTTCGATCTCGTAGCCCTCAGGGGCGTCGATGAAGGCAAAGACGCCACTGGAACTCTCTGTAGGGCCGTCTGAAAGCGGGTAGCCGTGTGCGGCGGCATGGAGGGCGAACTTCTCCAAATCCTCCACCTCAAAGGCGAGATGCGTCACATCCGGCCCTAGGGTGACCGGGCCGCTGGCGGGGAAGGAGCAGATCTCGATGAGTTCCTCGCTGTTCGGTGTTTTGAAAAAGACGAGTTCGGAGCCGCGAGGGGACTTGTGGCGCTTTACCTCTTCGAGCCCGAGCACCTCTTTGTAAAAGGCAGTCGTCTTGGCGAGATCATTCACGCGATAACGGGTGTGGAGGAGTTTTTTGACCATGGCAGAGTGAGGTAAAGTTTCGCGCACAGTGTCGGCGCGGCGTGGGGGGATGGCAACACAGTCGTTTGCGCCATGGGAAGATCGCCGGTAAAGGCGCGCCCCATGTCCGCCCGCCGCCCAGCCGTCCTCTTTATCTTCATCACGCTCGTGCTCGATATCCTGGGCATCGGCCTGATCGTGCCCGTGCTCCCAAAGCTCATCCAGCATTACCAGGGTGGCGATGTGGCTTCAGGCTCCTTCAGCTATGGGATGCTCGCCGCGCTGTATGCGCTCATGCAGTTCCTCTTTGCGCCGCTGATCGGCAGTCTCTCGGACCGCTATGGCCGCCGCCCGGTGATCCTCATTTCATTGCTTGGCTCGGCCATTGATTACTTCCTCATCGCTTTCGCGCCAAACCTCGTCTGGTTTGCCATCGGGCGCATCATTGCTGGTATCACAGCGGCGAACTACGCAGCCGCCTCCGCCTACATCGCCGATGTCTCCCCGCCGGAGAAACGCGCGGCGAACTTTGGCCTCATCGGCGCGGCTTTCGGCATAGGCTTCATCATCGGGCCCATCCTCGGCGGGCTGCTGGCAAAATGGGGCGTGAAGGTGCCCTTCTTCGTCGCCGGTGGACTCACGTTGGTGAATTGGGCCTATGGCTGGTTCGTGCTGCCCGAGTCGCTCGCGCCGGAGAATCGCCGTGCCTTTAGTTGGGCTCGCAGCAACCCCGTCGGAGCGCTCATCGCGCTGCGTCGCTTTCCTGCACTGCTCGGGCTGGTGACCTGCTACTTCATCGCCCTGCTGGCGCATCAGGTCTATCCCAGTATCTGGGTGCTCTACACCACCTACCGCTATAGCTGGACGGAGCTGCAAACCGGTCTCTCACTGGCAGCCGTGGGTTTCATGGCAGGCATGGTGCAGGGCGGACTCACGAAGCGTGTCGTCGGGGCACTCGGCGAGAGGAAGACGGTTCAGTATGGCTTCACCTTGGCCATCTTTCTCTACGCCGCCTACGGCTTCGCCACACAGCCCTGGATGATCTACGTCTGCATCTTCTTCGGCAGTCTCTCCGGACTTGTGACGCCTGCCGTGCAGTCCCTCATGACTCAAAGCGTGCCCGCCAATGAGCAGGGCGAGCTTCAAGGGGCGCTCAGCAGCCTCTCCAGCGTGGCTGGCGTGGCGGGGCCCGTGGCCTGCACACAGCTCTTCGGTTTCTTCATCGGTGAAAAGGCCCCCATGCAGTTGCCTGGAGCGCCTTTCTTCTGGAGCTCTACGCTGATGCTCGTCGCACTGGCCATCGCCGTGCCTGCGCTGAAGCGGGTCAAGGCGGTGAGCTAGTTTCGCGGCCTCACTCCACGTTCTGGATCTGCTCGCGGATCTTCTCCAGCTCCGTCTTCGCGGCGACAACGTGGTGGGCGATGGCGGCGTGGTTGCACTTGGAGCCCATGGTGTTGAACTCGCGGAAGAACTCCTGGATGAGGAAGTCGAGACTGCGGCCCACGGGCTCGTCACTGGCGAGGTAGGTGCGGAATTGCTTCAGGTGACTGGCGGCGCGGGAAAGCTCCTCCGAGATGTCCGTGCGGTCGGCGAAGAGGGCGATCTCCTTGATGATGCGCTCGTCATCGAGCGGCAGGGGCAGGCCGGCTTTCTCCAGCCGCTGGCGCAGCACCTCGCGCTGATGCTCGGGCACAGTGGGGGCGAGTTCGGCAATCTTGCCTGCGAGGGACTCGATGGTGGCGAGGCGTGTCTCCATCTCCTCGCGGAGGTGATTGCCCTCAGTGGTGCGCATCTCGATGAATTGCTTCAAAGCGGCGCTCAGGGCAGTTTGCAGCACGGGCCAGACTTCCTCCACCTCTGTCTCACGCGTCTCGCTGACGAGCACGCCGGGCAGGCGGACGATTTCGCTCAAAGAGATGTCCTGAGACATGCCGAGCTTCACGGCCATGGCGCGCAGGTCGTGGAGATACTTGGCCGCCACGGTGTCATCGAGCCTCGGCATGGCATCGTCTGCGATGGGGCGGTCTGCTTTCACCGAGACGCTCACCCGACCACGCGAGCAGGCGGCGGAGACTTGATTACGAACCTGCGTCTCCAGGTCATTGAGGTCGCGCGGGAGGTTGATGGATACCTCCAGTTGCTTGCGGTTCACGCTGCTGCACTCGATCACCCAGGTGGTGCTGGTGCTCTCCTGCCGTGCTTCGCCACGGCCAAATCCGGTCATACTTTTCATGGGGGGCGACAGAAGCCGCGTCCGCCATCTCAGGCAAGGCATGACTTACCCCAAAATGAAGGACGCACAGGACTCGCGTCCTGTGCGCCCGACTGATGTCAACAAACCAGAGATCGAACCGAAGATCTCAGGAAATTAGAAGCGGATGCAAATGTCGAAGGTGATGCGGTCATCGAAGAGGCCGTAGGGCTTGATGACTGCCTTTTCATAGGCGAGACCGACATCCAGGTTATCCAGAAGGCGTGAGCGGAAACCAACACCGAGCGCACCCTGGGTGCGGCCATTGGCATTGCTGGCACCGAAGTTCATGACGTCATAACCTTCGGTGTTAAGGCCGATGTTTTCAGCATCGCCCAGCACGCTGAAGGCATTAAAGCTGACGAAGGGAATGAAGTAGCGGCAGGTGTAGTAGTCAGCCATGAGGCTGTAGTGAGCCACGGTGCTCTGTTCATTCTGATTCACAGGAATGCGGACGCCGACATTGCCAGAAAGGTGGAAGTCGCCGAAACCCTTTTGGAAGGAGACGAAGGGATTGAACTCGCCACCCCCACGACCCTGGAAGACGTCACGCTCACCCGTGGGGACGTGGAAGGTCAGACCTGGAGTCAGAATGAAGGCGGAGGCTTCATCATCGATGAGGGCATATTTGAAGCCGAGGGCCAGATCCATCCAGCCTCCGGGATTGGCGAGCGCTTTGTTGTTCACGTTCAAATAGCCATCCTGTGTGGCGATGAATGCCAGGCGATCCGTGATCGCATAGCGGATCTGCATCGCGTAAAGCTGGGCATTGCCGCCGCCGAGGAATTGGTCGTCAATATTGTGGTAGGCGAAGATCGGGCGGATCTCGGAGCGGATGACGGCGTCTTCAAAGAAGATCGGGTTCGTCACCGGAGCGATCGTGTGATCCTTCCAACTGATGGCCTCAGGCGGCGTGGCGGTAGCCTTTGCCGATGCCGTCGGGGTGCCAGCGTTGACGTTGGTGATGAGAGACACGGCTGCCACAGCGCCTAGGCTGAGCAACCACCGGGAGTGGGAGTAGGGTTGGTGGTCCATGGGAATATAAAAGCACCTCCAGCTCCGCTCTGATCCACGCCGCTTGTCAGAGACTGTGCGCTTTCTGCGACTGAACGCTGAGACGGCAGTGCCAAGCCAGATCCAGATGTAGCGGCCAGTCAATCAGCCGGAAAAGCATCCGCCGAGAGCCTGAGCGTGACTTCGCTCGATGGAATGGCGGCAGCTGGCTGTCGGCTCGCGATCCAACCACAGAAAATGGCGCTACAGACTAGAAGGAAAATGCAGAGGAGAGCGATAGTCCGACTCCGGCCCCTGCTGCCAGAGGTGTCAAAAAGAAGTTCGATCCGGCGTGCCAGTGCGGACCGGGTGAAGGCGGGAAGACCGAGTGGCAGGATTTGTTCACGCCGAGAACACCTCACAGCAAACGCCAGCAAGTCATCAGCATAGTGGACAGGATCTGCGCCAGCCACAGCTGCACGATCGGCCTCATGCTCGCAGGCAGCCATCCATTGGGCAGCCAGATGCCATGCCAGTGGATGAAACCAAAACGCGAGACAAAAAACCCGGATGAGACAGCCGAGAATCGCATCCTGATGGGTGACGTGATGCCACTCATGCCGCAAGGCCCCGAGCTGGAGGCGTGGTGCCCAGGTTTGCCAGTCCGTCGGCAAAAGAACACATCCAGGAAGTGTGGGCAGAGCCACCGGAGTCATGATGTCCGCGGAGAGGCGAAACTGCCGCTCCACGCAGCTCTCCCGCAGATGCAGCAGTCCGGAGACATGTCGGCACTCCCTATCATTAAGCGCCCGTGAGCCCCGGAACAGACGGCCCACCTGCAGGAACTGCCGCAGACTGATCACTCCACCCACCAGCACACCCACTCCCCAGAGAGTCACCAGCCCGGCTGAAAGAGTGTACTCCGGCACCCTGATCTGCCCAAGCCACTTTGGAGCGGCGGACTCAGGCGTTGCGGGTATGACCGCACGCAGGATTGGCAACGCCAGAATGAGCAGCAAAGCGATCTCCAACGCACGCCTGCGCCACATGCCAGCCCTGGCCGGCACCAGTAAAGCCAGCGCCATCAGCAAAGTCGATGCGGTGAGGAACCAGATCATGAATCAGAAAGGTCAGGGCTGCGGTGGCTGGCGGTGGGCATCGATCAAAGCCTGCAATTGCTCCAGTTCGGCAGGCTTGAGCTGGCGTTCCTTCGGATCCAGAAGGTTCGCCACGAGAGTTGCGGGAGAGTCATCGAAAAAGGTGGCCAGCAAACGCTTCAGCGCACCTTTTCCAGCCTTCTGTGCTGTCTCTTTCGGGGCGTAAACGTAGTGGCGCTCGCCTTCTGCTTTGGTGACCTCGGCGTGCCCTTTCTCCACCAGCACGCCGAGTAGCGCCCGCACAGCTGAGTAGGTTGGGGCGTCTGCCATTTGCTCCTGGACCTGAGAGGCAGTCGCCGCGCCTAGCCGATAGAGGATGTCCATCGCCTGGCGTTCTTTTTTGGAAAGCGGATCGTGCTGAGTGTCTGCCACGCCAGCAGTTTTCACCATCTGTGAGCAGCGACAAGTCATAAGTGTAGAAAAAACTGCACTTCGGATTTGACGAGTGGGTCTATATGCAGAAAAATCTGCACATGAACCCAAAGCCAACAGCTTCATTGCGTCAAATCTTGAAAACCACCCTGGCAGCTCTCACCACCTGCCTCGCACTCACGCAGTGCATGACCTATGCACCGGCTCCACCACCAGCTGCGGCCACATCACGCTCCTCCAGCCAGTCATCCGAGCTAGAGACGCGCCCAGGCCTCGGCACACAACTCGGCGGTGAAATCCATGATTCCTCCACCAGCACCCACTTTTACCGTAAGCCAGGTGGCCAACCCGATGCACTGGCCACCTTCCACTACAATGACCAGGAAGGCGCACGCCTGATGGCGGAGTCGGTCGGCAAAGCGACCAAGCACAGCGGCGACTTTATCCTCATCCCCGGCAAGCTCGCAGTGACCGTGACTACTGGCTACTATGGCTACAGCGCTTTTGCCCATTACCGCGCTGGCGGAAAAGTCTTCGTCATCGGTGATTCTGGAAGCGACTATGGGCTGAAGCTGGAAAACCTCACTGATCATCGGCTGGAAGTCGTCACCTCCATCGACGGGCTCAACATCCTGGACGGCCTGCCTGCCTCCACGCGCAAACACGGCTACGTCATCGCGGCGAAATCCTCGGTGTCCATCCGTGGCATGAAGGTTGGCGGAAAACTCCGAACCCTCAAATTTGGCACCGTGGCTGCATCCCAGGCGGCGACAGCCTTTGGCAGCACTGGCGCACGCAATGTCGGTGTGATCGGCATGGCGGTTTACGAAGAGGACGAGATCGCCCGCCGTCGCGTGCGCATTGAGGAAAATTACCTCCGGGGCGATGCGCGGGCCTTTGGGAACTGAAGTTTGACGCATCGTGGCTCCTGCGGAGAATCCGCGCCCCATGAAATTCACCACCTGGAACGTCAACGGCATCCGCGCCTCACTCAACAAAGGCCTGCGCGAGTATCTGCTCGGCTGCGACGCGGATGTCATCTGCCTCCAGGAAACGAAGGCCATGCAGGAGCAGGTGGACCTCTCCTTCTTCACTGGCTACGACGCCGTTTGGAACAGCGCGGAGAAGAAAGGCTACTCCGGCACCTGCATCCTCAGCCGCGTGCCTTGGAAGTCAGAGATCATTGGCATGGGCATCCCCGAGCATGATAAAGAAGGGCGCGTCATCACCACCGAGTTTCCCGACTTCTATGTCGTCACGGTTTACACGCCGAACTCACAGGCCGAGCTCGCGCGCCTGCCCTATCGTCTGAGCTGGGATGCCGCTTTTCGTGCCTTTTTGAAAAAGCTGGAGAAGACGAAACCCGTGCTGTGCTGCGGTGATTTGAATGTCTCCCACCAGGAGATCGACCTCGCCAACCCGAAGAGCAACCGCATGAACCCCGGCTTCAGCGACGCCGAGCGTGCCAGCTTCACTGAGCACCTCGAAGCGGGCTTCTTGGATGTCTTCCGCGAGTTCGATCAAGGCCCCGGCCGCTACACCTGGTGGACCCAGCGCACGCCGGATGCTCGGGCAAAGAACATCGGCTGGCGTCTCGACTACTGGCTCGCCTCCAGCGCCCTGAAGCCCGCGCTGAAAAGCTGCACCATCCGCGATGACGTGCATGGCTCAGATCACTGCCCGGTGGAGATGGTGGTAGGGTGAGGTTTGCCACGCGTCCGCATGTGGTCCTAGGCGCTCGGTGGTTTAAAATGACCTTCTTTTCGAGAACCAGTCTTTCGTGAGCTTGAGATCACATAGACTGCTACAAACCGCCCCGCATCCGCCGTATGACTGGCATGTCTCCGTTTTCACGCCGTCAACTTCTCCAAAGCTCCGCCGGGGGCTTTGGGTATCTGGCTTTGAATGCGATGCTGGCTCAGCCGAGTTCTTCAGCACCCTCGGCGATGCTGAATCCGCTACTGGCGAAGAAGACGCACTTCACGCCGAAGGCGAAGCGGGTGATCTTTCTCTTCATGAAAGGTGGCCCTTCCCATGTGGATACCTTTGATCCTAAGCCGCTGCTTCAGCGAGATGACGGGAAACCATACCCATTTCAGCTTCCTCGTGTGACCTTTGCCGCGACAGGCAAGCTGCTGAAGTCGCCGTGGAAATTCCGCCAGTATGGTCAGAGCGGGCTACCGGTGAGCGAGCTCTTTCCGAATGTGGCGCAGTGTGTCGATGAGCTGTGCGTGGTGCGGTCGCTGCACGGTACGAACCCCGCCCATGGCGGTGCTTTGCTGAAGCTCCACACCGGCAGCGACACCCAGGTGCGTCCGAGCATGGGGTCGTGGGTGGTGTATGGGCTGGGCACGGAAAATGATGACCTGCCAGGCTTCATCACCATCTGCCCCACGCTCGCTCATGGTGGCGTGAACAACTGGGGCGCGGCCTTCCTTCCTGCCTGGACTCAGGGCACGCCCATCGGCAATGCGAGCGTGCCTTCCAGTCAGGCCTTCGTGAAGCACATCCGCAATCCGCGCTTGAGCGAGGCCATGCAGCGTCGCCAGCTCGACTTCCTCGCGGAGTCGAATCAGGAGCATCTGAAGCTCGCCGGAGATGACTTGGCGCTCGAAGGCCGCATCAACAGCTTCGAGCTGGCCTTTCGCATGCAAGGCACGATGCCCGAGGTGCAGGACATCACGCATGAGACCGCTGCCACTCAGAAGATGTACGGTCTCGACAATCCGGTGACGGCAAACTTTGGCCGCCAGTGCCTCATGGCGCGGCGCTTCCTGGAAAAAGGAGTTCGCTTCGTGCAGGTGACGCATAGCGACAGCGAGGTGCAGTGGGATCAGCACGGCAATCTCTACAAAGGTCACAGCAAAAACGCCGCCGAGGTGGACAAGCCCATCGCTGGCCTGCTGAAGGATCTGCGCTCGCGTGGCCTGCTGGATGACACCCTAGTCATCTGGGGTGGCGAGTTTGGTCGCACACCCACGGCTCAGGGCAAGGACGGTCGCGATCACAATCCCTACGGCTTCACCATGTGGATGGCTGGCGGCGGCGTGAAGCCCGGCTTCGCCTACGGAGCCACGGACGACTACGGCTGGTTCGCCCAGGAAAACAAAGTCCATATCCACGATCTACACGCCACCATCCTGCACCTCCTCGGCATGGATCACGAGCGCCTTACCCACCGCTATGCAGGCCGCGACTTCCGCCTCACCGACATCGCCGGGCATGTGGTGAAGGAGATCATCGCTTGATTTAGGGTGCTATTTTCTCTGGCCGCAAAACTCCAGATGCCCCATGATGCGTCATGGAAGGTGTATTGTTTATGTTTGTTCTTCCGGTCACGATCCTGATCGGCATGTTCCTATTCTCGGAATACAGCAAGTATCGGCGTTTTGCCGGGAAGACTGCGGTCAAAGAAGGTGTCGAGTATCGGAACAACCATCACATTCTCGGCGTGGGCTATTATCACGCCCCGGCACATAGGTGGCACCTTCATCCCTGGAATGAATACCGCGAGGATCGTGGATACTACTGGGCGGGTGAGTGGCATGCGGAGCCTGATCAACGACCGACGACTCCTACCATGCCTTCCGCAGCAGAGATCGAGCGAGTGAATGTTGAGTGGCGAAGAGCTGACCCTGATAAGATGCAGCTTTTCTGGGGGCGGGTAGATCGCTTTGGATTTGGCGGGGCAACCGACCGCCAGGAAGGCTCATGAAGCGACGGAACTGTGAAGCAAGGCCCGACTGGCAGGCCCGCTGCGAGAGCGAAGGATACCGCTGGCACACGGAACCTACTGGCCGTTGCTGGAAAGACGACACCTACTATGAACTCACGCAGGATGAAGCCGCTGGCCTAAAAGCTGCAGCGGAAGAATTGCATGAGTTGCTGCTTCGTGCTGCCGCTGAAGTTGTGCGGCGCGGCTGGTGGGATCGAGTGGGCATTCCAGAACGGCATGTGCCGCTGCTGAAGGAGTCCTTTGAGCAAGGTGAACCCCTACTCTGCGGGCGCTTCGACTTCCTGATGGATGAGTCCGGCCAGCCGAAGCTACTGGAATACAATGCAGATGGTGCGCTCACTCTTTTGGAGACAGCGATCATCCAGCGTGACTGGCTTCGTGAACTGATGCCGGGAGCCGGGCAATTCAATGAGCTTCACCATGCCTTGGTGAAGGCCTGGAAGAACTCCGGCCATTCCAGAGTCCACTGCGCCTGGCGTCCGCGTCACCCTGAGATCGAGGGTTCAATCCGCTATATGGCAAAGGTGATTCGTGAGGCGGGCCTGAGCTGCCATCTGGAGGCTTTGCACTGCATCGGCTGGGATAAAAATCGCCAGCGCTTTGTGGACCGAGATGGGGAAGACATCAGGGCATGTTACAAGCTCTACCCTTGGGCTTGGATGCTCGAAGAGCCGTTCAGAGAGCACTTGTGCGCATCGGGCTGTACTTTTATCGAGCCTGCCTGGAGTCATCTGTTGGTTTCCAAAGCCTTGCTGGCACTCCTTTGGGAACTTTTCCCTGACCACCCCGCAGTTTTGCCCTGCTATCTCGCCGAAACTCACAGGCTCGACTCCTTTGTCAGCAAACCCTTCTTCGGCAGAGAAGGGCACAACATCACGATCTACCAGAAAGGCCGTATCACCGCGCAGACCGGCGGAGATTTCGCCCAGGCTGCCTGCATCCATCAGCAGCATGTCTCCAGCCCGAGGTTCGATGGATTCACTCCGCAGTTCGGTGTTTGGATGGTGAAAGATCAGGCTGTGGCTCTTGGCATCCGAGAATCACAGGCGGATATCATCGACAGCAACAGCGCTTTTGTTCCCCATGTCATCCCGGCAGCTGGGCATGTGGTGAAGGAGGTCATCGCGTAGGCTGCGCAGTCGGCGTGATCCAGGCCCGCCAGTGCGGCAGCAGCCAGAGCACAATCATCAGAATCCAAAGCGTGCCGAGGCAGCAGGCGAGACCGAGGCTGGAGATGCCGCGATTCCCGGCGAAGAAGAGGCTGGAGAAGCCGATCACGGTGGTCATGCCGGAGAAAAAGACGGCGCGGCCGGTGCTGGCCTGCACTTGGCAGACGTCGTTGCCGGTACGTTGCAGGGCGAGCAGGATGTGGATGCCGTAGTCGATGCCAGTGCCGAGTAGCAGAGGAATGGCGGCAAGGCTGGCGAGATTCCAACCGAGGCCGAGCAGGCTCATCGTGGCGGCCAAAGCGCCGAGTCCGCCCGCGAGCAGCAGCACGGAGAGCAGCAGATCCCGCCACCGACGGAAGGTGATGAAGAGCGTCAGCGCGATCAGGCCGACGATGGGGATCATCTGCTGGTTCAGATCCGCACGGACCAGGGTGGAAAGCGCACCGCCGAGGGTCTCCCACCCAGCCACCCAGGCACCGGTGTCGGGCGTGAGGAGCTTTTGAAGTTCGGCGAGCTTGGCCCGGTCCGGCAGGCCGGGTTTTCCGGGCACACTCACGGAGGCGAGCACGATGCCTTCCCCCGGCTTCATGCCTGCGGCCTCGGCACGCGTGCCGGTGGCGAGCACACGATTTAAAATGGAGGCGGCGGCAGCTTCGGTGTCGCCTTGTTTCCACACGCCGCAGACGCCTCGTAGCAGGCCCATGGCTGCATCGGTGAAACCGGCGGCGTCGATCTCTTTTTCCAGCCTCGGTTGCTCGCGCTGAAGCCAGTCGATGAAGGCGCGATTGGCCGTCTGAGCCTCGGGATCGCTCACGAGCATGGTGGGTAGCATGTGGCGGACGAGGGTGCCGGACTTCACGGCTCCATCGAGCTTTGTGCTCAGCGCCTGAGTTCGTTCGCGCAGGTCGGCTGCAGGGCCGGTGATGAGCACAGGAAGGCTGGCTTCGTTGTCACGACCGAGCCGCTCCTGCACCCACTGGAAAGTGTCCATCGACTCGCTCTTGGTTGGGCGGAGGGCCTCGGCGCTGGATTGGAAAGCAGGCAGACCTTTGAGGGAAAGAATCCCCGCGATGCCGAGCACGAGCACTGCTGTCCCGGCCACGGCGAGTCCTCGATTGGAATGCCAGGCAGGCGCGGAGGTCACGGCTTGTTCGAGCTGCTTCCCAGCGGCCAGTTTGGGCACAAAGAAGACCATCACGCCCAAGCCAGCGATGACACCAATCGCCACCAGCAGACCCATTTCCGCCATGCCGGGCAGGCCGCTGAAAAGCAGCGAGAGAAACACCACCGCCGTGGTGCAGGCACCGGCGGCGATTCCCGGCGCGGCGAGCTTTCTCAAAGCGCTGGCATCGAGTTGCGGATGCTGCCGCGCCTCCTGGATGATGAGCACGGCGTAGTCGATGATAATCCCAAGCACGATGGCCGCGAAGCCGAGGGACATGATGCTGAGCTTCCCCACGATGAGCCCGCCAAAGCCGAGCGTGAGCACCATGCTCAACGCCACGAGACCCTGAATCCATAGCAGCGGCTTCAAGCGCCGAAACATGATCCAGAACAGCAGCGCGATGAAGACCTCCGTCATGCCAATGGTGCTCGACATGTCCTTCTCGATCCCCGCGCCGATCTCGGCCTGAAAGGCAGGCTCGCCCGTGTAGCGGACGGTGGCGGTTTGATCCTTCGTCACCAGCGAGACCTCGGCTTTGATCTTCTCCAGCCAGGCTCCGGCGACCTTGTAATTGCCCACGCTGGTCGCTGGCGTGACCATCAGCGCACGGAAGGCACCGTCTTCCGAGACGAGGCCGAAGAGCGATCCCTCCAGCGCGCCTGCTGCGGAGGTGTCGAGACTTTCCAGGAGCCCGAGTGGATCATACGAAGCCCGCTGCACACGCTCAGCATCGAGCGAAGTCGCCACGGCTTGCAGTGCTTTTTGGAGCTGAGCCTTCGCGCCATCGCCTTCCAGCCGCGCCTGCACGGCGCGCAGCTTCGCCGGTTCCGTGTTTTGCAGCGACCAAGCTAGCAGCGCCGCACCCGATTGCGCCTGCGCCTCCATCGGCTGCGCCCAGCGCACCTCCTTCACCAGATCCGTGCGCTTTTGCAGACGCTCCGCCAGAGCGGTGGTCAGTTCCTCCGAAGTCGCCTCATCCTCCGCCTCCAGGGCGATCACGAGATCACTGCCGCCCGCAAACCCATCCCGCAGCAGCTTCAGCGCCAGCACCTCCGGCACATCGCCCGGCAGTGTGGCTAAAATGTCCGTCTCCAGCCGCAGCCGCGCTAGTCCGATGACGACGAGAGGCAAAAGGACGAGCGCGACGAGCCAGGATTTTTTCATGAAGGTGCGATGGGTGGCGGGTGCGCGCCTGGCAAGCAAGCCGGAAAAGGCTCCGACTCAGCGCCACTCCCTCACGAACTGAGATTGCGGTCGGCCTGTGAGCTCGAGGATCGTGCAGGCGAGCATGCTCATGGAGTGTTGCGAGATGGTGTTGCTGCGGTGCTTGGATTTGAATTCGATGTGCCGGATCAATGGCTCATCGGGCACCAGTGGATCGAGGGCATTGCGGACGTATTGGAGGATCTCGCCGTCTTCGTAGGCTCTGATGATGCGGTATGCAGCGAAGCTTGGGCGGTATTCCATCTCCTTGGCAGCCAGGGCGCCGTCTTTGATCTCCTTGTCATGGAAACCCGTGACCGGAGAGGGGTCGAACACGATCGCCTGATCTGCTCGGGGCGCGCTGGAGTAGAAGATGTATTGAGCCAGCCCGCCACCCAGGGAGTGCCCGGTGGTGACGATGCGGTCGGGATGGCCCGGCGGCACGTTTTTCTCCAGCCATTCCCGGCATAGATCACGGGCGGTGTCGTATTGGTCAGGTTTCCGCAGGGTGTTGATCCGCCGGAACCAGCGGAAGTTGCTCGCCCAATCGCTGAGCTGTCCGAAATTGGTTCCACGAAAGGCGATGATGTGCTGCACGGGCTTGGAGCGGCGGTTCGTCCAGATCTCAAAATAAAGGCCCTGCCCATCCACCCACTTGCCTGGGTGGACACCGTCTCTGTCTCGGTTTTCGCCGTGTGCCAGCACGCACTGCCAGCCCTCCTTCATCAGTTCGGATCGGAAATGGGTGGCCAGCGCATGCTCTGCCACTTCCTGGTTCTTATCCGCGGGCTTGGCTCCGGCGGGATGATAGACAGCGTAGGAAAGCATGGCGGACTCCCGGCAGATCTCGGCCCATTGGCGCTGCCGGGAAACTGCCTCTTTGGCGACTTTGACGCGTGAGCTGACGCAGCTGGCGAGGAACAGGCAGACGAGGAAAAGAAATCTCAGCGGTTTCATGGCACCTGCTTCTCAATCAAATCTGGCCGCCATCTGCAACCCCGGATTTCTCTTCTCCAGGCGGCGCTACATCCAGATCATGAGCTGCTGGATGAGGTCCTTGGTCTGGCAGATGCGGAACTCTTCACCGGCCTCGAGCCTGACTTTGCTGCCGCCGTTGTAGGCGAACTCAAAGATCACGGGTAGGTCACCGGGGTGGTTGATGAGGACTTCGTGGATGCGGTCGAGGTCGATCTGGCTGTGGCGCTTGCTGTCGAGCCGGAGGAGAAGCGGTTTCGGCGGGGCGGGCGGTGCCACCGGCTTTTCGACGACGCTGGTGGCGGCGTTCGGGTTCCGTGCCTTCTTCGGCTGGAGTTCCTTGGCGTCACTCATGGTGACGCGATTTCCCTCGGTGCGCTGGTCCTTCATGCAGCGGCAGCGGAGGCCGAGCACTTTGCCGGGCTGGAGCAGGTCTTTAAACTTTTCGTATTCCTCGCTCCAGGCCATCATCTCGATCTGGCCGGTGAAGTCTTCGAAGGTGAAGGTGGCGAAGGGGCGGTTGTCCTTCTTCGAATACTTCACGGCACAGGTATTGATGATACCGACGAGGAAGATGGTCTGCGGTTTCTGCGCGGTATCGACCTCGTTGATGGCGATGATCTTGGTGATTTTCGTGGAGTCGAAGTGGCCGCGGAAGGAATCAAGCGGGTGACCGCTGACATAAAAGCCCAGCAGCTCTTTTTCGTTGTCCAAGATTTCCGAGGCGGTCCAGGGAGTGACCGTGACCTCCTGGGTTTTGGTTCCGCCGCGCCTCTTGGGTGCCATCTCGAAGGCATCAAACAGGCCGCCCTGTCCTGACTTGAGGTCCTTTTGCATCGATGCGGCGCTGGAGAGCGCCTGATCGATCCTGGAGAACAGGACGGCGCGATCTTCCTTGGTAAAGTCGAAGGCACCGGCCTTCACGAGAGACTCCAGGGTCTTCTTGTTCACGGACTTGGTATCGATGCGTGAGCAGAAGTCTTCGAGGCTCTTGAAGGTTCCCTTTTTCCGCTCTTCGATGGCGGCGGCCATGGCGGCCTCACCCACATTCTTGATGGCAGCGAGCCCGAAGCGGATGGCGTTCGGCACGCCTTCGGGAGTCTCGGCGTCCTTGGTGCGTTCGGGGGCAAAGACGAGCAGGCTCTTATTCACGTCCGGCGGCAGGATGGTGATGCCCATGCGCTGGCATTCGCTGACAAAGTTGGCGATCTTCTCGGTGTTGCTGACCTCCAGACTGAGCACGCCGGTCATGAACTCGACCGGGAAATTCGCCTTCAGATAGGCGGTGCGGTAGGTGACGATCCCGTAGGCGGCGGAGTGGGATTTGTTGAAGCCGTATTGGGCGAACTTCTCCAGCAAGTCGAAGATCTCATTCGCCTGTTTGGAGCCGATGCCGTTGGTCTTTTCGCAGCCCTCCACGAAGACGAGGCGCTGCTTCGCCATCTCCTGCATGTCCTTTTTCCCCATCGCTCGGCGGAGCAAATCCGCCTGACCGAGGCTGAATCCGGCGAGCAAGTTCGCGGCCTGCTGCACCTGCTCCTGATAGACCAAAATGCCGTAGGTTTCCTTGGCGATCTTTTCCAGCAGCGGGTGCGGATACTCCACCTTCTCCAGGCCTTTTTTACGGTTGATGTAGTCCGGGATGAACTGCATCGGCCCCGGACGATACAGGGCCAGGATAGCGATGATTTCTTCGATCTTGTCCGGGCCGAGCTGTTTGCAGGTATTGACCATGCCACCAGACTCCATCTGGAAGACGGCGACTGTCTCACCGCGCTGGATCATCTCGAAAGTCTTTATGTCATCGAGTGGTGCCTCGGAGGATCGGAAACCGTAAACGCGCTTTTGAATCCAATATTCAGCCTCGTGAATGACGGTGAGCGTCTTCAAGCCGAGGAAGTCCATCTTCAACATGCCCAGCTCGGTGAGCGGCTTCATCGCGAACTGGGTGACGATTTCCTCTTCCTTGCCGCGCGTGAGGGCGATGAAGGTGGAGAGCGGCTTGTCACCGATGACGATGCCCGCCGCATGGATGCCGGTGCCGCGTGTGCAGCCTTCCAGGAAGGTGGCGTGCCGCCAGAGTTCCTGCGTGCCGCTGTCGTCCTCAATGAGCTTTTTGAGCTCGGGATTCTTCTCGACGGCGTCCTTGAGGTCGATGTTCAGCTCGTCGGGGATCATCTTCGAGAGACGATCCGCGTCATTGTAACCCCAGCCCAGCACGCGGCCCACGTCACGGATCACACTCTTCGCACCCATGGTGCCGAAGGTGATGATATGGCTGACACTCAGCTCGCCATACTTTTGCCGTACATACTCGATGACCTCGGGACGTCGGGTCTGGCAGAAGTCGATGTCGATATCGGGAGGGCTGACGCGCTCGGGATTCAGGAATCGCTCAAACACCAGCTCAAAGCGCAGGGGGTCGATGTCCGTGATCTCCAGCACGTAGGCGACGAGCGAACCCGCCGCCGATCCACGACCTGGGCCGACGGGGATGCCGTGTTCTTTGGCCCAGTTGATGAAATCCCAGACGATGAGGAAGTAGCTGGTGAAGTTCTTTTCATTCAGCAGCGCCAGCTCGTAGTCCATGCGCTTGCGCAGCTCTTCGTCATTCAGGGCTCGGTCACGGCCGTAGCGCTTGATGAGGCCTTCCTCACAAAGATGGCGCAGGTAGCCGGTGCGGTCGCTGCCGTCTTCGGGATTGTAGAGCGGGTAGCGGTCGATGCTCGTGGAGTCGAGCCGGATGTTCAGATTGCACTTTTCGGCGATTTCCAGCGTGGCATCGCAGGCCTCGGGAAGCTCGGCGAAGAGGGCGCGCATCTCCTCAGCCGTTTTGAAATACACCTCGGGTGAGTAGGTGACGCGGTTCTGGTCATGCACGCTGGCACCAGTGCCGATGCAGATGAGCAGGTCGTGGCTCTCATGATCCTCGCGGTTCATGAAATGCACGTCGTTCGTGGCGACGGTCTTCAGCCCGTAGCTTTTGCTCCATTCGAGGAGCTGCCGCGTCACGGTGCGCTGCTGCTCCATGCCGTGGTTTTGCAGCTCGAGATAGAAATTGTCCTTCCCGAAGATGTCCACGAACTCGCGCAGACTCCGCTCGGCTTCATCAGGTCGGTCGGTGAGCAGGAGCTGATTGATCTCGCCATTGATGTCACCGCTCAGGCAGATGAGGCCCTTGCTGTGCTGGCGCAGGAGGTCCTTGTCCATGCGCGGCTCATGCCAGTTTCCGAAGAGATGCGCCTCCGTGACGATCTTGGAGAGGTTTTCGTAGCCCTCGTTGTTTTCAGCCAGTAGCGTGAGGTGGGAGGAGCGTTTCCGCCCCGTGATCTCCTTCATTTCCCGCATGGAACCCGGCGCGAGATAGACCTCGCAGCCAAGGATGGGCTTCACGATTTTCTCAAGCTGCTCGGCGGTGGCTTCCTCGCCCTTTTTCAGCTTCGGCTTCGTCTTCAGGGCCGACATGTAGAAGTCGATGGCCCCGTAGAGATTGCCATGGTCCGTGATGGCCACAGCGGGCATTTTCAGCTTCTGCGTCCTCTTCACGAGGTCGTCAATCCGGCATGCTCCGTCGAGAAGGGAGTAATCGGAATGGACGTGAAGATGGACGAAGTTGTCTGCCATGGGCGGGGGGCAGACTAGGCGGCGAAAGAGCCGGGGCAACCCCGCGAACGGTCAAGGCTGAAATCCGAGCACCTGCGTCAGGATTTCCTCGTCGCCAAGAGGAGTGATGGCGGTCTTCGGGTATTGTTTGCGGAAGGCTTCGAGGATCAACTGGGCGATCTTTGCCTGGGCGCAGGTGTTCGGGTGGAAACCATCACCGGCAAAGACGTATTCGGGCCGGGCATCGGCATCCGCAGCATTGATGAAGGAGTAGCCGCCGATGGTCAGTGGCTGGGTGATCATGGACTTCGTCATTTCATAGACGCCAGGGACAAAGGCGATGCCGCGCTGCTTCGCAAAGAGGGCGAGCTGGGCATTGAGCGAGTCCAGCGCTGCGGTGACGCGTTGAGTTTTTACCGCATCCGTCGGATGTGCTTTCTGGATGTCTGGCGTGCAGCCTACATGAGGCACGGAAACGAGAGCGATGGGGATGGTGCCCTTCACCTTGCGGACGTAATCGACGAGCCACTTCAGGTTGTCGCGGATGGGGTTGATGTAGGGGGCGGCGGGCTTGCCGTTGTAAATGGAGGGGTAGTAGCGGTCGATGTCATTGCCGCCGGCAAAGATGACCACACGCTCGGCAGAGCCTCGGATCTGGCTTTGCAGATCGCGCGTCCACCAGAAGTTCCAGCGGTTGTTGAGCTGGCTTTTGATCTGCGCGGTGCTGGAGCCGGGGAAGGCCCAGTTGTGCTCATGACCGAGGATGCGCGGATCGGCAAAGCCCTTCCAGTTTCCAGTATCAAACCAAGTCCCGCGATGCTGATCCAGGATCTCGATCCAGTTCCGCGAGTCCCAGGCCTCCCGATTGTTGCGGAAGAGGATGGGGAATTCGACCTCGTATTCCTTGGAGAGGCTGTCGCCGATCACGAGGCACTGCTCGGCACGCAGCGTGGCGCTGAGCACGAGAAAGACTGCAAGCTGGGAGAGTTTCATGGCCGTGTGGGACACACCATACGCCCAAAACATTCATTTTGGGAAGCGCAAGACTGTGCGTCGATTGCCATACAGCCATGCCAGCCTGTGGTTTGCAGAAGTTGGCTTGCATCAAAAACACCGCTTTGGCAGCATGCGGACTCTTCCCATGAAAACTCTTCGCCTCCTCTCTCTCGCCGCCACGGCAGTGCTGCTCAGCCAGTGCGCCAGTTCCGAATCCACCCCAACCTCGACGGCTGCCGCCGCACCTGCGCCTGCCGCCTCTGGCGAGGCCGATACCACCCTCACGCCCGGCATGACAAAGGCGGAGGTTCAGGCGAAGTGGGGTGAGCCCTCCTCCACGAAAAAGACCGCCGAGGGCGAAGTCTGGCGCTATGCAAACCAGGCCTGGAAGCGCCACGTGCCCTACTACGGCACCTTTGCCCATGTGGAGGAGCACTTCGTCCTCTTCGGCGCTGATGGCCGCATGATCAAACAAGGCACGGAGGACTATGGCAACGCCTTCCAGGAGCCCTGGCGCCGTGCTTTCGGCACGAACTGAGCTTTCCCTTTGATAGCTTGGCAAGGACATCGCCCACGGTAATGGTGGGCGATGTTCGACATTCGTGAAAAGCCCCAGCAAGTTCAGCGCGCCTTCCTCATCGGGGCCTACTTTGACCGCCGCAAGTCAGACGAAGCCAACGAGCTGCTGATCGAGCTGAAGGAACTCGTCGAGACTCTTCACATCGAGGTCATCGCCGCGGAGCTGGTCTTTGCCCGCGAGCACACCGCGCGGCACTTCATCGGCAAAGGCAAGGCCGCTGAGCTGATAGAAAAGGCCCACCAGATGCAGGCGGACTGCATCATCTTTGACAACGAGATCTCCCCCGGCCAGCAACGCGCCTGGGAAGGTGAGTCCAAGCTGTGCGTCATCGACCGCCACGAGGTCATTCTCGACATCTTCAACATGCGCGCCAAGACCCGCGAGGCTCGCCTCCAGGTCGAGCTGGCACGCATGGAGTACTCCCTGCCACGCCTCACCCGCATGTGGGCGCATCTTGACCGTCAGGGCGGTGGCTCCGGCGGTGGAGCCGGTGGTGGCGGAAGTGGTGCCGGTGGCAGCGGCGGTGCGGCCCGTGGTGAAGGTGAAACGCAGCTCGAAGTGGACCGTCGTATGGCTGACAAGCGCCTCGACAAGCTGAAGGCCGAGCTCGAAGAGGTCAAAAAACAGCGCGACACCATGCGCAAAGAGCGCACGCGCGTCCCCGTGCCGCAGGCGGCCATCGTCGGCTACACGAACGCCGGGAAATCCAGCCTGCTGAACAAGCTCGCTGGCTCCGATGTGCTCGCTGAGGACAAGCTCTTCGCCACACTGGACACGACCACGCGCCGTCTGGATCTGCCAGACGGCCAGGCCATGCTGCTCACGGATACCGTCGGCTTCATCCGCAACCTACCTCATGACCTCGTGCAGAGCTTCCGTGCGACTTTGGAGGAGGCCGTGCTCGCTGATTTCCTCATCCATGTCATCGATGCTAGCTCCTCCCAGGCGCTGGAGTTTTATCAAACCACCACCCAGGTGCTGGCGGAACTCGGCGCAGGTGAAAAGCGTGTGCTGCTGGCACTGAACAAAATCGACCTCATCGACGACACGCGGCTCACGGAGCTGAAGCGCCAGTTCCCCGACGCCGTGCCCATCTCCGTCCGCACCGGTCTGGGCATCGACACCCTCTTCCATCGCATCCACGACATGCTGATCGACCGCGTCTCGCGCCTCGATCTCTGCATCCCGCTCGACCGCATGGACCTCGTCGCTTTCCTGCACGAGCAGGGGAAAGTGCTCAGCGAGGACTACGAGCGCGGCGTCGCCGACATCCAATGCGTGGTGCCGAAGCGCTTCGAATCGAAGTTCACGCCCTTCGTGGTGGTGCCGAAAAAGAAGAAGTGAGGCTCAAAACCTCGCCTTCGCAAACTCCGCCAGCGCCTTCGCGCGTTCCTGCCAGGTGATCTGGGCGCTGCGGGCGCGGGTTTTTGCCACAGCTTCGGCATAAGCCTGGGGATCGTCGAGGAGGCGCAGGGCTTCGCGGACGAAGGTGTCGTGATCGCCCTCGGGCAGGTAGGTGCCGGCATCGTCGAGCACCTCGCGCACGGAGGGGATGTCCGTCCCGAGCGCGGGGATGCCGTGCGTGAGGTAGTCGAGCGCCTTTACGGGGCAGGTGAGGTAGCGGTTGTAATAAGTATCCGCCAGCATCACGACCCCGAGGCTTGCCCGCTCGGCCAGGGCGGCGTGAAGCGCGCTGGGTGGCTGGAAGGGCACGGCTTCGATCCAGTCGCTCAGGCCATGCTTCGCCGCGGCATCGCGGATGCGTTTGGCGTCTTTTTCATAACCGCCCCAGAACTCAGTGCGCACGCCCTGGGCGGCCAGAGCGATGGCGGCTTGTTGCAAAAAGGCAGCCCCCTTCGGCCCGTGCATGTGGCCAACATAAACCACGGTGCGGGCTCGGCGTTTGGCCTCGGGATCGGTGACTGGCAGGACCTTCGTGCCGAGCGGCTGGGCGATGGTGGCCTGACGTGGAAAGATCTGCTGGTAGCGCTTTTCCATCTCGCGCGTGATGCACAAGAGCCCGGAGATGCGCGGCAGGAAGAGCCGCTCCAGCCACTTTTCCCGCAGCTCCTTCGCGGTGAAGTTCGGCAGCGGCTCCAGGGCGTAAAAATCGCGCAGGTCGGAGTCGGTGTCTGAGGGCGCATCGCCAGCCCCCAGGCAGAGGTGCGACTCCAGGCCGATGCTCGCGAACGAGTGCGCGTTGTGGACGCTCATGTTCACGATCGGCCCCGGATGCTTCCAGTTGCGCTTGTTGATCCAGACGATGGTCATGCCTCAGTGGAGAACACGGGAAGCAGGCGGGCACAACTGGAGAAAAAGGGCTGGAGTGCCCGGCCCCCAGTGCTCAGTTCCTGCCACCCGCTTCTCATGACCACCACCACCCTCCTCACCTGTCTCGGCATCGGCATCATCGCGGGAGTCGTGGCAGCCCTCTGCGGTGTCGGCGGCGGTGTGGTGATGGTGCCCGCCTTTGTCACCCTGCTGGCGCTGCCGCAAAAGACGGCCGTTGCCACGAGTCTGGCCATCATCATCCCGACAGCTCTCATGGCGACGACGCAGAACGCGAAGAATGGTTTCGTGGACTGGAAAGTGGCGGCCATCACGGCGGTTTCGGCCTCGATCTTCGCCTACTTCGGTGCCGACTGGATGAAGTCGATGGGCAACACGACGCTGACTCGCATCTTCGGCGCCGTGCTCGTCATCTTCGGCACGCGGATGCTCTGGCTTGGCAAAGCCTGAGCCAGCGTCAAACGAACTTCCGGTTTCGTGTTCTGGCGGTCCTTTACCTGAGATCGCACTTGGAAGTTCGATCTACTTCGCTCACCCCACATCCGGCATCCAGATAGCTCTGGCGGAGCCGATCGAGGAAAAGCTGCGCATCGTCCTTGGGGCCACAAGTCACTAGTTCACCGACTCTGAGCTGGATGCGGATGGGCTCCGTGGGCAGACGCCAGATGGGCCAGCCTTTGCTCAAATAGCGGCTGCTCGTCTGCACGATGATCGGCAGGATGGGGGCGCCCGAGTTCCGTGCGATGATCGCCAAGCCGCCAAAGAGCGGATTCATCCGACCATGCTCGGGCCGGGTGCGCGTGCCTTCCGGGAAAAAGAGGATGCGCTCGCCACTGCGCAGCAGCTCGATGCAGCGGCGCAGCATCGGATGCGTCGGTTCATTCGGCACAAAGCCCGCCGCCCGCGCGCCAAAGGTGAGGAGAGGATTGCGCATGAGCGAGGCCTTCAGCACACAGGCCGCCTGGTCCACCTCCGCCAGCACAAAGACCGCATCCCAGAGCGCCGGGTGATTCGGCGCGAGGATCACGGGACCCAGATGCGCCTTCACACGATCAAAGCCGTGGTAGCTCACCTCGATCACTCCGAACCAGCGGAGGATGCCCGCCACGCCACGGAACATGTGTTTCAAAACAGCCTGCCCAAGCTCGCGACGACGCGGCTGGCATCTCAGCAGGAGCAAAACATTCACCAGCGGCAGCAGCACGAGCGAGCAGACTGCCCAGTAGGCCAGCAAAACCAGACCTGCGGTGATGAAGCGCAGACGATCCGTCCAGGTGGCTCGCAGCAGACGCGATGATGCGCTCGGGGAAGTCACGCAGGATTCCGAGGGTGGTGGGATTGCCGTTTGTCAGACACAGACTTCATCGCTAAGACGCCGTCAGTATGTCGCAGCCCGCCGATCTTTTCCAAGCCCTTTCCTCCCTTCCGCACGGTCCATCATTCCGCTTCGTGGATGAGCTGGTGGAGCTGCTGCCCGGCATCTCCGCCACCGCACGCTGGACGCTGAAAGGCGACGAAGCCTTCCTGGAGGGCCACTTCCCCGGCCAGCCGCTGCTGCCCGGCGTGATCATGATCGAGTCCCTGGCCCAGCTCGGCGGCGTGCTGGCGCAAAGTGATCGAGGCGAGAATCCGCTGCGCAACGTCCGCCTCACCGCCGTCCGCCAGTTCAAGATCCTCGGCAGCATCCCCCCCGGCCAGACTTTGACCATCCACGCCAAGCGAGATGCCGTGATGCCCGGCCTCGTCCAGATCAGCGGTGAAATTTTGACCGCCGACGGCACCAAACTCGCCACCGGCAGCATCGTGCTGAGTGGGGAGGAGTGAGTGATCACTGAAACCCGACGACGACCCCATTGTAGGCCATGTGGAGGAGCACGCAGGGCCACAGACGACCGCCTGTTTTGAAAAGCCACGCATTCACCAGACCGACGGCGAAGACTGGCAGCCAGGCGATCGGCGGATGGTAGATGGCGAAAAAGGCGGCGCTGCCGATCAGGGCCCTCATTCCGCCCCACTCGCGGTCCAGTGCCCGGTAAAGCAGGCCACGGAAAAAGTATTCTTCCGCGAAGGGGGCGAATCCCACGGCGAGGAGGAGTTGCCAGCCGATCTGCTTTTCAAACCCCGCGCTGATCTTTGCCAGCTCCTGCATGTAGTCACGAGTGAAAGGCAGTGCCTCCAGCAGGAGGCTGTAAAGCAATGCGCCTCCCGCGAGAGCGATGCCCGCCAGGGCCGCACCGCCACCGAGCACCGAGGAAGGAATCCAGTCGCCACCCCCCGGCCAGTGCCAGATGTCTCGGGCCTTCACCCCGTGGCCGCCCAGGAAACCGTGCATGATCCACCACGCCAGCAGACCCACTGCGCCATAGACGATGCTGCGCGCCATCCAGAGATCGCTGGCGCTACCGGTAGCGATGACGATACCAGAGACGAGACCCACCACCTCCACCATCACGGCGATGCCGATCATGGCGTGCATCAGTGTGGGCGCTGGCGGCAGCTTTTCCGACCAGGGATCAAAGAGATGCGGCAGGCGTGCGCGCAGGTTTTGCCACATGGCCGCGGCGGTGAGTGAGGAAAAGACGACCCCAATGATGGCGCTGTGCCAGGCCTGCATCAGCACGCCCGAGCCGAAAGCCAGAGTGCCGAGCATGGCCGCCCACTGTCGCCCAGCCGGAGGACGCTCGATCTCGCCAGAGGAGGAGGGAGCCATGACCAGCGTCACGGATTTCTCCGCCAGACTTTGGCTAAAGACGACCCAGCCGATGGCGACGAGGCCGATACGCCAGGCATTTGCCGGGAAGATGAAAACCGCCGCCGCGAGGATGATGCCCACGATCAGGTTGGCGACGATCCACCAGAGGCGGGCCTTGGCCTTCAGCAGATCCTCCAGCCCGCGCGGCCAAGTCAGGGCGATCCACAGAGCGCCGCCTTCTGAGGCCAGCGAGCGTGGCCCGAGCACGAGGAGAAAGTAGGTGCCGCAGATGATCGCCAGCCCACACAGGGCATTCCAGTGAGTTCCAGCCAGCTCCACCACACTGCGCAGATTGAAGGCCTGAAATGCGCCGATGGTCAGCGGGATGAGGACGACCTGCACGACCGCACTTTTATCCCGCCAGAACCACAGCAGCTCCTTTCGATACAGTGCATTCCCCGCCAGCCAGCGCGGGCCGAAGTCCGCCTCCAGCAGTCGCGGCTGCGTGGGTGCCGCCGCGCCGCCGCTTTGCAGCCCATGCGCCGTGCCCCACCACGCCAGCCATGCCGACACCGCGCAGATCACACCCGCCAGCGCCACCCCGGACACGATCACCTGCCATAGCACCGGCTCAGCGCCCCAGCCGATGATGAGCGCACGCGCCGGCCACGTCGGCATCCACGCGCCCAGCTCACCCAGTGTGGACACCAGCCACACCTTCGGGCTCCGGGCATTCAGCATGAAAAGCGGCAGCATCATCGCCGCGTAACCCGCCCAGGACATGAGCCCGAGCACTGCGCCCGCACTGGATGACTCAGGAGCCATTCCCACATCGGATGCCGCCGCCTCTGGATGTCCAGCTCCAGCCCCTCGCCCTGAAACACGATCATCACCATCCACCAAAGCAGCATGAAGCCGACAAAGGGCCAGTAGGTGGCAGGGATGGTTTGGGGTTTGGAAAGGCTTGAGGTGTCCAACCCCTTCTCGGAAACAAAGCCTGCGAGTCCGTGCTTTTTGTAATGGTCACTAATCCGACGTTTGTTCACCTCATGCTTGCCGCTCAGGCCGCTTTTCCGGTCATAGGCAGCAGAACGTGCAAAGTCATCCAAGGCACTTTCGAAGACGGACTCCTGCCAGTTGAGATCATTCTGGGCTTTAGGAGACAGGTCGTGGGAGTTTTGTTTGGACTCCACAATCTTCATGCGTTGTGCATCCAGTTTCACCACTCGGCTGAAATTGTATTCTCTGAGAACCACCTTTCCTTCATCCGCCAATTTCTGAATCTGAGCCGTCTCCAGCGCTCCCGTCAGCATCCAGCCCAGAGACCCGTGCACAAATCCCATTATGGCAATGACGAAGATCAGCGCCAGACCGCCGAGTGTGTCCGTGCTGCTGCCGGTCTTTCGCTTCATCAGCTCGGCCTGGCGTTTTTGCCGACCCGCAGAGCGCGTGCGGGCGGCCTTCCACAGCAGACACAGCGTGGTCCAGTTCCCGGTGGGTGGTGGCAGGTCACTTTTCATGCATTCGTCAGCTCGATGAAGACCTCCTCCAGACTCCGCTCGCCGCAGAGGTCCGCCAGACTGCCAGTGCGCACGAGCCGGCCGCGTGCGATCACCGCTACATGGCTGCACAGACGCTCCACCTGATCCATCAGATGCGTGGAAAAGACGATCGTCGTCCCAGCTGCCGCCAGCTCCCGCATCAGGTCAAAAAAGAGCCGCGTGCTTTCCACATCCAGCCCGTTCGTCGGTTCATCCAGCACCAGCAACGGAGGCTCATGCAGCAGCGCCAGCATCAGCCCGAGCTTCTTTTTCATCCCGCGCGAGTAGTCGTCTGCATACTGATACATCGCCTCCACCATGCCGAGCCTTTTGATCAGCGGCACGAGACGCAGCATCGCCGCCTTCACATCCAGCCCGTGCATCCCAGCGCTCAGTTCCAACACCTCCCGCCCGCTGAGGTAGGAGTAAAAGACCGGCTCGTCCGGCAGGAAGCCCACGAGCCGCTTCACCTGCACCCGCTCCTCGAAGCAGTCATGCCCCGCGATGCTCATCCGCCCATCCGTCGCCTTTAGGATGCCCATCAGCAGACGGAACAACGTCGTCTTCCCCGCCCCGTTCGGGCCGAGCAAACCGCTGATCTGGCCGCGCGGCAGTGTCCAGGAAACCTCTTCAAGCGCCGTCTTCTCACCGAATCGCTTCGTGATGTTTTCGATGATAACCAGGGGCTCGATTTCTTCGGACATGCCACCAGATGAAACAAAGTCCGCTCCCCAGGTGCGAGCTTTTTCTTGGGCAACCACTGCCTGCTTGCAGGAATCGCACGCGCCTGCCACGTTGGGCGCTCCTACCATGGCCAAGAAAGCAGCATCCAAGAAACCCGAGTCCCTCCATCGCAAACACAGCGCCATCGTCGTCGATGGACCCGAACGCGCCGCCAGCCGGGCGATGCTTCATGCGGTCGGATTTAAGCGCGATGACTTCCAGAAATCGCAGATCGGCATCGCCAGCACCTGGAGCATGGTCACGCCATGCAATATGCACATCGATCGCCTCGCTAAAGAAGCCGCGAAGGGCGTGGACGCCGCCGGTGGCAAAAGCGTGATCTTCAACACCATCACCATCTCCGACGGTATTTCCATGGGCACCGAGGGCATGAAGTACTCGCTGGTCTCGCGCGAGGTGATCGCCGACTCGATCGAGACCGTCGTTGGCTGCGAAGGTCTCGACGGCTATGTCGCCATCGGCGGTTGTGACAAAAACATGCCCGGCTGCATGATCGCCATCGCCCGCATGAATCGCCCGGCGGTCTTTGTCTATGGCGGCACCATCCTGCCAGGCTGTGTGGGTCCTGAAAAGAAGGACGCGGACATCGTCACCGTCTTTGAAGCCGTGGGCCAGCATGCGAACTGCAAGATCAGCGACGCGCAGCTTGCGGACATCGAGGAGCATTCCATCCCCGGCGAAGGCTCCTGCGGCGGCATGTACACCGCCAACACCATGGCCAGCGCCATTGAAGCCATGGGCATGAGTCTTCCGAACTCTGGCGCCCAGGCCGCCGTGAGCAGTGACAAGCTCATCGACTGCTTCGACGCCGGCGCGGCCGTCATGAACATGATCAAGAAGGGCATCACGCCCCGCGACATCATGACGAAGGAGGCCTTTGAAAACGCCATCACGCTCATCATCACGCTCGGCGGCAGCACGAACGCTGTATTGCACCTCATCGCCATGGCCCATGCGGCTGGCGTGAAGCTCAGCATCGACGACTTCGTCCGCATCGGTAAAAAAACACCCGTGCTGGCCGACCTGAAACCCAGCGGCAAATACTTCATGAACGACCTCGTCAAAATTGGCGGCACCGTTCCTCTCATCCGCATCCTGGTGAACGAAGGACTCATGCACGGCGACTGCCTCACCGTCACCGGCAAGACGATGAAGGAGAACATGAAGAACTCCAAGATCTTCTGGCCGAAGACTCAGACCATCGTCCGTCCGCTGAGCGACCCGATCAAGAAGGACAGCCACCTCGTCATCTTCCGAGGCAACCTTTGCCCCGAAGGAGCCGTCGGCAAGATCTCCGGCAAGGAAGGACTCAGCTTCAGCGGCAAGGCCATCGTGTTCGAGTCCGAGGAAACCGCGCTCCAAGCCATCCTCAACGACAAGGTCAAAAAAGGCCATGTCATCGTCGTACGCATGGAAGGCCCCAAAGGCGGCCCAGGGATGCGCGAGATGCTTTCGCCCACCTCCGCCATCATGGGCAAGGGATTGGGCAAAGACGTCGCCTTCATCACCGACGGACGTTTCAGCGGCGGCAGCCACGGCTTCGTCGTGGGCCACGTCACACCCGAAGCCTTTGTCGGCGGTCCCATCGCCGTCATCAAAAACGGTGACCCGATCACCATCGACGCCGAGAAGCGTCAGATCACCCTCGGCATCCCCGCCAAGGAACTTAAAGATCGCCTCGCCAAGTGGAAGCAGCCAAAGCCACGCTACACCCGCGGTGTGCTGGCGAAGTATGCCAAGCTCTGCACCAGCGCCAGCGAAGGTGGCGTGACGGATAAGGATCTGTAAGCTGGGTCAAGAGCGTCAAGTTATCGTCAAGGGGTCAAGGAGGTCGTTTAGCGGCCATCTTGACCCCTTGAACTTTGGTTCGCCCTTTGACGCGAAGCCTTTGACCTACTTCGCTAACGCCTCTTCAAACCTCGCGATTAGATCGGCGCTGTCTTCCAGACCGGCAGAGACGCGGATGAGGTGACGTGGCACGCCGCAGCTTTCGGCCCAGTCGAGTTCATCGTAGTGGGCCAGCAGAGTGTAGGGGCTGACGAGGGTGAAGTTCGTGCCGAGGCTGGGGCCTTTGCAGACGCGGAGGTGGTCGTAGAAGCGTGGGCTGGTATTGGCGGCGTCTTTAAGAAGGAAGGAGAACAGGCAGCCGTAGCCGCCGCCTTCACGTCGGATGAACTCGTAACCGCGTCCGCCTTGCTCGCGGGCATGCCAGACTTTTTCGACTCGTGGATGCCCACGCAGGAAGTCCGCGAGCGCGAGGGCATTCCGGCTCATCGTCTCGGCACGCTGGGCGAAGTAGCGGCTGTTTTGCTCCAGCGCCACGGCATCGCCACGCCAGAGGATGTGATCGGCGTGCTGCGTGAGGAAGGCGGAGAACGCAGCGTGATGCGGCGAGGCGCGATTCAGGATCACGCTGCCGGCGAGCACATCGCCTGCACCGGAGAAGCTCTTCGTGAGGCTCGTGGTCACGACATCGGCCACCTTCAGGGCATCCGCATGAGCGACGGTGGAGATGGTGTCATCAATGACGATCGGCACGCCGGGCTGCGATGACGCGCGGATGGCGAGCAAGCGTTCCAGATCGACGCAACGGAGCATCGGATTGCTCGGCGCTTCGCAAAAGATGCCGGCGAGCGGCTCGGACTTCAGCAACGAGTCGAGCGCGGTGTATTCCTGCTCTTCGATCATCGGCAGGAAGTGCGCGCCGTTGCCGAACATCTGCTGGAGCTTCAAAACATCGACGTAGGGGAAGTCGAGCTGCACCGTTTTCCGCCCAGGGAGGATCGTGGTGAGCATGCGATGCACAGCGAAGTTTGCCGCCATGCCGCTCGGGAAGAGGAAGACATCGCCGGGCTGCTGGCCGGAGTGTGTGGCAAGCCGCTCGCGGATGGTTTGATTGGCGGCGAGACCTTCCGCCTCGGTCACCGTGGTCGTGCGTGTGCCGAGGGCATCGCAGGCCTGCCGAGTGCTGACGATCTCACCGCAGAAGCGCCAGAAGCGGCGTGCTTTGACATAGGCGTCTGCGGGAAAAATGGCGACGCCAAGTCCTTCGTGCCAGCTTGCGGCTCGTCCAGTGAAGCCATCCCGTGCGATGAACTCGATGCAGCGCTCGGCATGAAGCAGACGCGGGAACACGAGGCAACGCTCACCCGCACTGGCGAGGTCCTTTTCTGCTGCTGCAAAGAGCTGGCTCACCGCAGGCGGGCAGCAGAAGCGTGGGTAGCCGGAGCGGAACTTCGAGACGATGTCCTGATCCCCCTCCTCATAGCCGATGACGTGACGCCACAAGGGCAGGCTAACGCTGACGCCGAACTCGTCATCTGGCAGCGCACTGCCCAGCGAGTCGGCCTGCCAGAGGGGATGGCTCAGAAGGTCGGACATGGAGGTGAAGTGTCCGTTAACCCGACTTCGCGGCGAGGCAAGGCGAGGTTCCATCTTGCCGATGCCTCGGCGGCCTCAGAGCAGCCTTGCCAAAATTGGGCGCAGGCTCTCCAAGGTCTCGGCGGGCCAGAGCTTCTTGTCCGTCATCACCGCGCCTTCCAGGGACGAGTGCTCAGGCCAGGTCGGCTCCTGTGGGATGCGCGGGATGACTCGGGCGATCACGGCTTTTGCCAGCGCGACATTCGCCGCCACATGGGCCATCACGGCCTCGACGGTCACGTGCTCCTCATCCGTCTTCCAGCAGTCGTAGTCCGTGATCATCGCCAGCGTGGCGAGCGCGATCTCCGCCTCGCGGGCCAGCTTTGCCTCGGGCAAATTCGTCATGCCGATGACATCGAAGCCGAGCTGGCGGTTCGCATTCGACTCGGCGCGGGTAGAGAAAGCCGGGCCGTCCATGTTCACATAGGTGCCACCATCATGCACGCGGGCTCCAGTGGCCCGGGCTTCCTCCGCCAGCAGCCCACGCAGACCTGTGCTGATCGGATCGGCAAAGGCCACATGGCCCACGATCCCGCGGCCGAAGAAGGTGTGATGCTCGCGGCGGCTCGTGCGGTCGAAAAACTGATCCGGCAGCAGCACATCACGCGGGTGATACTCCTCCTTCAGGCTGCCCACGGCGGTGACGGCGATGATCCAGCGCACATTCAGGCTGCGCAGCGCCCAGATGTTCGCGCGATGATTCAGCTCCGTCGGCAGAATGCGGTGGCCTTTGCCATGCCGTGGCAGGAAATACACCCGACGGCCGGCATACAGACCCGTCACCAGCTTGTCTGAAGGGGAGCCAAAAGGCGTCTCCACAGTGATCTCCTCCCGCTGCTCGAAGCCCTCCAGATCGTAAAGTCCGGAGCCGCCGATGATGCC
Organism: Verrucomicrobiaceae bacterium; assembly: GCA_021151605.1. GTDB lineage: Bacteria > Verrucomicrobiota > Verrucomicrobiia > Verrucomicrobiales > Verrucomicrobiaceae > Prosthecobacter. Next base: position 77,571 of record JAGKWZ010000016.1, on the reverse strand, counting down.
AATAGAAGGGGGAAGGTCTGTCATGCCAGCGAGGCTAGACCTTGTCTCGAAACGTCTCCAGCTTTTCCTTCAAACGTGACAACTCTGTTTCCATCTCGGCGATCTTTTTCTCCAGACCAGCGCAGTATTTCTTCGGGTTTCGCTGCTGGAAGCGCTCGAAGAGATTGAAGGCGAGCATGAGCTGCCAGATGCGGCTTTGCAGCGTGCGCAGGCGATAGGCGCGCAGCAGTTTGCCAGCACGGAGGAAGCGCAGCGCGCTGAGTGCCCGTAGGAAGGCCACGAGTGGCAGGAGGATGATCGCCAGATTGATCCAGTGCTTTTGGCAATAGAGGAGCTTCTGGGGCGTGGCGGAGATCATCCAGAGAAACTCTGCTGTGAAGCCGATCCAGATCAGGCTCGTCGCCAAATGCACCGCCGTGGCCAATTGGGGGCGGGCTTCCAGGGCTTCACCAGCACCCATTTCCACGCCGAGCACGGGCAGGACGAGCAAGGTCAGCACCAGCATCGGCACCGCGAGTTTGCCCTCCAGCTTCGCCGAAGTCGTCGGTCCCGTCGCACGCCAGCCGACGCCAGGAATCCACAGCCACCCGTCCGGCGTGCTCGTGGCCGTGGTCATGCGCAGCGGCGGGATCAGGGTCGTGAGCACCAGCCGACGCAGCCGCGCCCGCCAGGCATCTTTGGCCAAAAACAAGCCCGCCAGCGCCTCCAGCCCGATGCCGCTCCAGAGCGATAGCAGCGCCAGACGATGCCAGGGATGCCTCTCCAGCATCCCACGGAAAGACTCCCCGCTATCCCCATGAGGCAGGATGACCCCGACCACGGCCAGAAACGCCAGCGCTAGCACGAGCATGAAGCCGTGACGCAGCGTGCCACCCGCAGGCGAAGTGTGGAAAGAGGCGTCGGGAGAGGTCATGACGGGTGGGATTGTACAGACCGATGCGCATTTGCAAAGCGGCCACTTTCCCCCATCTTCGCGCCCCTTTTATGCCCGAACTCGAAAAGACCTACACGCCAGCCGATGTCGAAGCCCGCTGGTATCAGCGCTGGCTGGATGACAAATGCTTTGAAGCCGATCCCGCTCGTGTGAGCGAGAAGCGCCCGGCTTACTCCATCGTCATCCCGCCGCCGAACGTCACGGGCATCCTCACGCTCGGCCATGTGCTGAACAACACCATCCAGGACATCCTCGCCCGCCGCGCCCGCATGCTGGGGAAAGAAGTGCTCTGGCTGCCCGGCACCGACCACGCCGGTATCGCCACGCAAAACGTCGTCGAGAAGACGCTGAAAAAGCAGGGCGTCATCAAGCACCGCGACGATCTCGGCCGCGAGGGCCTCGTGGCGAAGATCTGGGAGTGGAAAGAGAAGCACGGCGGCATCATCATCGAGCAGCTCAAGAAACTCGGCGCCTCCTGCGACTGGAGCCGCGAGCGCTTCACCTTTGACGACGACTACAACGCCTGCGTCATGCGCGTGTTCGTCGATCTCTACAAAAAGGGCCTCATCTACCGTGGCAAGCGCATGGTGAACTGGTGCCCGTCCTCCCTCACCGCGCTCAGCGATGAGGAGGTCGTCATGAAGGCGCAAAACGCCATCATGTATCACTTCAAAGTCGAAGTCGTCGAGGAACCCGGCACCTGGCTCACCATCGCCACCACACGCCCCGAAGTGATCCCAGGCGACCAAGCCATCGCCGTGAATCCGAAGGATGAGCGCTATGCGCATCTCATCGGCAAACACGTCCGCCGTCCGCTGCCGGTCGAAGATCAAGCGCTGCTGCCGATCATCGCCGATGAGCATGTCGATTTCACCTTCGGCACCGGCGTGCTGAAGGTCACGCCCGCGCATGACAAGGCCGACTTTGAGATCGCTCAGCGTCACAACCTGCCCGCTGTCGATGTCATGCATCCGAACGGCGTACTCAACGAGCTCGCTGGCAAAGACCTCGCCGGCATGGAGCGCTTCGCCGCCCGCAAACGCGCCGCCGAGCTGCTCGCGGAAATTGGGAGCCTCGTCAAAGAGGAGCCGTATCAGAACAACCTCGGCTACTCCGAGCGTGCCGACGTGCCGATCGAGAGCCGCCTCAGCGAGCAATGGTTCCTCAAATACCCGAGCGTGAAGGAAAGCCAGGCCGTCGTGGCCAATGGCGAGATGAAATTCCATCCCGACCGCTGGGCGAAGGTCTATGACCACTGGATGACCGGCCTTCAGGATTGGTGCATCAGCCGCCAGGTCTGGTGGGGGCATCGGATTCCGGTGTGGTCACTCAATTTAGAGAACTCAACGCGCGCAAATGCCTATTCCAGAGTGCTTCAACTCTTCTTGGATGAGGCGATAGAATTCGATGCTCAAGAAATGGCTGGCTCAGTCTGTTTTGTGAACGGCGAAATGTTGTGTCTCGAAAATCCTAAACTTTGGCAGGACATAGCTGAATCAAAAGCTCTGGAACATAATCAACGTGGTGACTTTGAAATCACGATTTGCACTACTTCGAAGCCAATGGTGGATGCTATGGAGCAATGTGGCTTCACCCAAGACCCCGACGTCCTCGACACGTGGTTCAGCTCCTGGCTGTGGCCGTTTGCCACGATGGGATGGCCGGAGAAGACCTCCACGTTGAAGGCCTTCTACCCCACGACCGATCTCGTCACGGGGCCGGACATCATCTTCTTCTGGGTCGCCCGCATGATCATGGCGGGCTTCGAGTGGATGGGCGAGCTGCCGTTCAAGAACGTCTATTTCACCGGCATCATCCGCGACAAGCAGGGCCGCAAAATGTCCAAATCGCTCGGCAATTCGCCCGATCCGCTGGAGCTCATCGCCAGCTACAGCGCGGACGCCTTGCGCTTCGGCATCATGCGCAGTGCGCCACTCGGTCAGGACATCTGCTTCGACGAAAAGAACGTCGAGCTCGGCCGCAACTTCTGCACCAAGCTCTGGAACGCCGCCCGCTTCCGCCAGATGCAAGGCGGCGAGGTCGAGACCGAGATCAGCGCTGCCCTGCTCAGCAGCGACGACAAATGGATCCTCCTGCGCCTCAACACCGCCATCGCCGAAGTCAGCACCGCCTTGGAAGAATACCGCTTCAGCGACGCCACCGCCACGCTCTACCGCTTCTTCTGGAGCGAGTACTGCGACTGGTACATCGAGGCCAGCAAAGCCGTGCTCCAAGGCAGCGATGAGAAGCGCAAAGCCAACACCCTCGCCGTCATCGACTTCGTGCTCGGCCACACGCTGCGTCTCTTCCATCCCTTCATGCCCTTCATTACCGAAGAGCTGTGGCACGGCATGGGCTTCAACACCGACCTTCCTGAAAACCAAGGCGGCAAGAGCATCATGTTCGCCCCCTGGCCGAAGCCGCTGGATGAAGACGAACTCGCCCACTTCGGCATCCTCCCCGAGGACGAAAAAACCGCGAACGACAAATACGAAGCCGTCAATCTGGGCCGTGGCCTGAAGAGCACCTTCAACATCAACAAGCGGGTCCGTTTCGTGCTCAAACCGAGCCAGGAACTGCCCGATCACGAGATCGAGGTCCTGCGAATCCTCCTGAACGCCGAGCCGCTCGATGTCGATGCGAACTACGTCCCGACCAAAGGCACCCCGAGCGCCCTGACCCCGCTGGGCACCATCTTCCTCCCGCTCGATGGCCTCATCGACGTGGAAGCCGAGCGCGCCCGCGTCAGCAAAGAGATCGCCAAAGTCGAATCCGAGCTGGAGAAAGTCACCGCCAAGCTCGCCGACACCAACTTCACCGCCAAAGTCCCGCAAAAGGTGCTCGACGAGCATCAGCAGCGGAAGACCGACTGGCAGGAGAAGCTGGCGAAGCTGAAGGAAATGATGTCAGCGCTGGGGTGATGCCCAATTTTTGACAGCCATGAGAGATGTTTTTGCAGGCAACTCGATCGGCGGAGGCACTTCTGCTCGTGTGGATGAATTTGAAGAATTCATCCACACGAAGATGCCTGCTGACTACCGGGACTTTCTCGTAGCCTTCAATGGAGGCCAGCCCTCGCCTTCAAGCAGTCTGTATCGAAGCGGTCTCGAATTGCCGGGAGGATCTGAAATCGAAGTGAGTCAGTTCTTTACCCTCGAGAGCAGCCACCCTGTCGTGCGCAACCTCCATCGCGAGCTAGAGAAGAGCATTGGCTGGCTGGGAATGAGTTCCATCTGCATCGGTGCCGATGATTTTGGCAACCTAATCTGCCTGGACTGCGAAACAGGGTTTGTCGAATGGCTGCTGCTTGAAGAGCGATTCCAATTGGACTTCGCTCGCACCTTTGAACTCGGTGTAAGATTGCCTGACTTTTTAGATAAGCTCGAAGCTGGAGCTTACGCGGCAATTTGAACATCACACTCCAAGGTCCCGCAAAAGGTGCTCGACGAGCATCAGCAGCGGAAGACCGACTGGCAGGAAAAGCTGGCGAAGCTCAAGGAGATGATGGCAGCCTTGGGGTAACCTTTGGGCTGCATGCCACAAACCCAGCCGTGAACGAAGTACTCAATGTGAACTTTGAGGCCCTCAACCATCTCCATTTTTTGAGTGGGGATCGGGAAAATTGAAGCGTCGATCAGAAGCGCACCCGGCAGGGATCGAACCTGCGATCAGAGGATTAGAAAAAAGAAAAGTGCCTGAGTCAGTCTGATAACGAATGATTGAGAGTGAGCGCGTGAGCCTTGAAAATCAAGGCTTGCAACGCTTTTGATTCACCACAAGCATTCATCGCAAATCATCTGACTTTATCACCCATGAACAAAATAAAAGTCCAAGAAACGTCCAAACCTGCCGAGTTCGGGATTTTGGAGGCCGAAAAAGACGATAGTCCAAAGCTCAAAAAACAGGCCACCTTAGGATTCGGAAAGACTGATGCTCGTTACTGGAAGCCGCGCTTGTATCGGAATAGCAGCACGAAGAACGGGCAGCGCTACTACGTGACGCATTGGTGTATCAAGATTGCCCACGGTGGCAGGCGTGAGACGGTAAACCTACGCACGGCCAATCAAGCAGCGGCAGCACAGAAAGCGGCGGAGTTTTATAAGGGACTGATGCGCCGGGGCTGGGATGAGATGCTAGCCGAATGGAAGCCCAAGCCGGTAGAGGTTCCAACGCCTGCGACCGTGGGCGAGTTCATCGCGGCGGCAGCGGCCATATCCAGCGCACGCGCTCCGACTGTCTGGGAGTATGGCGGCAGTCTGCGACGCATCGCGGCTGATGTGGCGGGCGTTTCGCGTGATGATCCGAAGAAATGGGCGGGCCGCACTGGCGGCGCTCAAGCATGGCGTGACAAGGTGGACACGCTGCCGCTTGATCTGCTGACACCCGAGGCCGTGCACCGTTGGAGGCTTGGACGAATCAAGGCTGTGGGTGATAACCCTCTGGCACTGCGGGCGATGAAAACGACGGTCAATAGCACGCTGAGAAAGGCCAAGTCCCTTTTCTCGCCAAAGATCATCCGCCACATCGGGCGCGGCTTGATCCTGCCGCCGAATCCCTTCAATGAGGCCGAGTTTTTCGAGCGGCCATCCATGCGCTATCAATCGAAGATCAACGCGCCGGAGTTGATCGAGGCAGCACGGAAAGAGCTTGGTGGAGACATGGCTTGGCTTGAATGCTGGAAAGCCTTTGTCCTGCTGATGTTTGCGGGCCTGCGGAAGAATGAAGCGGATAAACTGCGCTGGGCATCGGTGGACTTTGGCGCGGGCCTGCTTCGCATCGAAGACCACGAATGCTTCCAGGCCAAGTGTGAAGCCAGCAAAGACGCAGTGGAGATAGATGGGCAGGTGGTGGCACTGCTGAAAAGCTGGCGGATGCTTGATCCTCAGGGCGTGTATGTCCTGCGTTCTCCCATCGCTCCTATCCTCGTGGGGCGGCAGCGTCATTACCGCGCCCCTCGCACGTTTGAGGCGCTGGCGGATTGGTTGAAGGGGAAAGGAGTCACGGCCCGCAAAGCACTCCACGAGCTGAGGAAAGAGGCCGGTTCACTCGTGGCACAAAAGCACGGCATCTATGCGGCTTCCCGCTTTCTCCGCCATGCAAACATCTCCACCACGAGCGCGCATTATCTCGACAAGAAAGAGCGCGTTACCTTGGGGCTTGGCTCGCTGCTAAATGAGGGATCACAAGCGCCCGAGATCACGTTTTCGCCGGATGATGACGCATCATCGAAATCACAAAACAAAAGTGCGGTATGAGTGCTACCCGAGATTGTAGGCGTTGCCGGTTTGCGTTGGTTTATCCCGCCCTCGCAAAGCGATTCTTTAAAGAAAAAGGCACTCCATTTTCACCTGATTCCGCTGTTTACTGCGCTGCTGAATGTCCCGTCATTAGCTGGCATCATGTCCGCATGAGGAAACGCTATCTACGGCAGTCCAAGCCAGAAAAGGATTTGATCCTTTTACCGCATCCATCGGAGGCTGCGGAGCAAGATGAAACTCCGCAAAACGTGATTCTCGGGCCGTGGGAAAAACGGCCTGCGGGGCGGGCGGGATGAACCATTACCGGGCCTCTGAGTCTATCCGCACGCGGAGGCGCTTGGAGCGTCTTTTCATCCTTGGTGAAGGGGGAGAGCCTGCCGCCCGTGCCTGCTTGGCTGATGGGGTAGAGCATCGACACGTGTCGATGCTCGTTTTGCCTCCTTTAGAGGGTCTACACGTGTCGACCCCTGATCAACCGCAACGTTGCGGTTGATGGGCTCGTGCACGGAATTCCGCGCACGGGGATCAATCGCCACGTGGCGATTGATCGAAAAACCAGTCGCGGAAATCTGCCACTGCGGGATCCACCCGCACAGAGGCGCGGCAGTTCTTTGGCGAGCGCTTGAAGGCCATCGCCGCCAATGAAACGCACCGCTGCCACCCTAAGGGCATTTCACTGTGATTCGGGGGCTCTTTCGCGCTCTGTTTTGACACGGGCTTGTCAGTGCCATGCAAACCATAGCACACACTACCCCACCGAATCAGAACACTGCCGGAGTATCTGCGGCGCGTTCCTTCAACTACAAACAGGCTGCCGAAAGACTCGGCGTCTCCGTCATCACCGTCCGCCGTTGGGTGGCAGCCAAGCGCCTCCGCGTGCAACGGTATTCCACAACCTGCGTTCGGATTCCCATCGAAGAAATCGAGCGCTTGGAGAAGGAGGCACTGGTATGAGTCGGAGCCTTAGAAGTCGAATGAAAGGCCAGCTTTCCGGCTGCCGCACGAATGCCCGACGTGGTTCTGCTGTGGCCTGGTTCGTGGAGTGCTGGGCAAAGCAGGGGCCGCCCCTGTCCCCCCCCCAGCGCAAACAGCGAAGCCGGACAAGGAGGAAAAAGAAATGAGCACTGCCCTAGATGGTGAACCGCCGCCGGATGAACGGTGCGGAATTCCGCACCGTCGGCAGGGTTTTGAAGGTGAACCGCCTGATAAAAACCTAGTCTCGGAATTCCGTGACTGTTCGGAGCCGGTAGCGGCAGCGCCCACGGTGGCGGAGATTCTACAGGATCGAGGGGCGTTCCTTGCCGTCTGTGAAGAGCTGGCGGAGTGCCTTCTAGCCCGCGCTCGTGCTCATGAGCAGGCGGCAGCGGAAGGCGCACGGGGCTTTGATTTCTGGGCGGCCCTGCCGCTGATGTGTGCCTTTCCTTCCCCCGATCACATGCGGCTGATGGCCGTCCGCCTGCGTGCTGCCGTTCGGAAGCTGAAAGCCATGCCTGCCAGCCGTGAGGAACTGGCCCGCGTCATATCTGATCCGGGCGAGGCTTTCGCGGCTTTTGACCATGCCTTATTTGCCGACATGGACGGCGAGGAACTGCCGGGCCTGCGGAATTCCGCAGGCCATCTTTCCAACAAGAAAGGGGGTGTCTCTTGACCCGTCTACAACTCGCCAAAGAGCGGCTTACGATTCCTGATTTGGCTGCGCTTCGTGGCTGGGACTGGAAGCCGGGCCGCTCGTGCCGCGTCCCGTATCGTGCTGACAAATCACCATCTGGCAGTGTCTATGCGGACGGCCTTTTAATGTTTGATCATGCTACCGGGGAGACGCTGGATGCACCGGCCATCCTGGCAAAGGTAGAAGGATTATCCGCTGCGGATGCCTGCCGCCTCTTTATGGAGCTGGCGCGTATCCGCCCGGAAGAGTGCTGCGATGATGCCCCGGTGAGAATGCCAGCCCCGCGCCCGCTGGCTGTCTTGCAACCTTTGCCAGCCAAGCCAGAGCTTCCCGCGTTGTCTCCGCCGCATGATGGGCATTTGCGGGCCATCTCCCGCATTCGCGGGCTGGATGTGGCCGCGTTGGAAATCGCCGTCTCTCGTGGCCTTCTTTGGGTGTGTCAGTGGCGCGGCATGGCTTGCTGGGCTGTGACGGATGATGCCCGCTGGCTGTGCCAAGTGCGGCGCATGGATGGAAGGCCCTTCACGCGTAAGGATGGCAGCACGTTCAAGGCATGGACGCTGCCGAAATGCCGCGCTGGCTGGCCTCTGGGCATTGGTGCGTTAGAGCATCAAAATGTTTCGATGCTCGCGATATGTGAGGGCGGGCCGGATATGCTGGCAGTGCTTCACCTAGCTAGGGCGCTGGGCTGTGCTGGCCGTGTGGCACCTGTGGCGATGCTGGGAGCCTCTACGCGCATTGTGCCGGATGCTCTGCCGCTCTTTGCAGGTAGGCGCGTGCGCATCTTTCCCCATGCGGACACTGCACATGATGACGGCACCGCGCCCGGTCTGGAAGCTGCCGCCCGCTGGCAGGAACAACTGACCGCCGCCGGGGCTGATGTGGATGTTTTCGACCTGGCAGACATCACCGGCGCGGATGGCGTGCTGTGCAAAGACCTAAACGACCTCGCCCGCGTGCCGGTGGCGTCACTGCCTGATGATGTGGCCGCGCTGTTTGAACCCTGAACCCTTTCCCGCCTGTGCTTGCCGCTCCTGATCCAATGCCCTCCGATCCACCGAAGAAACCGCGCCCGCGTGTGGGGCGCGTGGTGAAGCCAGCCAAGAACGCGCCCGCCCGGTTTGAGAACGGGGCCGAGTCTGGCTCTCCGCCACGCAAACAGTCCGCAAAGACGGCGGCCAAAGCGCCCCCTCAAGCTATCCCTGCACCGCCGCCTTTTGATCCCGCGCCCATCGTGGAGAAAGTCGGCCTCTACTGGCTGAACGGAAAAAACTACTGGATACCCTCGCCCTCGGGCGTGTGGCTTGAATCGACGGAAGCCCATGCAGGGAAGGAACTGCGTGCTTTTGGTGTCTCCGCACAGCGGCCCGAAGGGGGCGGCCTCTCACAGGTAGAGCTGGCACTTCGCTACGTGAGGCAATGCCGCGTTCTTGACCTGGTGATGAACCTGGCTGGCCTCGCGGCTGGCGTGCATGATCTGGATGGCCGCCGCATTCTAGCGCGTGAATCTCCGCGCTTTATCATGCCCGTAGCCGGTGACTTTCCAGTGATTGAAAAGATGCTGTATGCGCTTCTCGGCAATGAGCAGACACCGCGCTTTGTTGCCTGGCTCAAGAACGGCCTGGAATGTCTCACGGCTGGTATTCAGCGCCCCGGCCTCGTGCTCATCATCGTGGGGCCGGGGAACTCTGGAAAATCCCTGCTACAGCATCACATCATCACGCCGCTATTCGGTGGTAGACATGCGGACCCCTCGGGCTTCATGTTTGAAAAGTCGGACTTCAATTCAGAGCTGTTTGGCTGTGAGCACCTGCTGATGGAAGACCCGGCCACATCCACCCGCACAGAGGCGCGGCAGTTCTTTGGCGAGCGCTTGAAGGCCATCGCCGCCAATGAAACGCACCGCTGCCACCCTAAGGGGCGGGAGGCCATCACGCTGCCGCCTTTCTGGCGTTTGAGCGTGAGTTTGAATGATGACCCGGACAAGCTGCGAATCCTTCCGAATCTGAACGCCCCGGATTTGAGTGACAAAATTCTGATGCTTCGTGTTCTGAAAGCTGCCATGCCCATGCCCACGGCCACGAATGAGCAGCGGCACGCATTCCGTGCGGCCATTGTGGCAGAGCTTCCCGCCTTTGCTGACTTCCTGATGAATACCAGAGTTGAGGCAAAACATTTTGATTCCCGCTTTGGCTGCCGTGCCTGGCTGAACCCGGAGATTGCCGCCATGCTCTACGATGATTCACCGGCGGGCCGTTTGCTTGAGCTTGTGGACAACTCCCTTTTTGAGGATGAGGAAAAGAAGGGCAAAGACTGGGAGGGTGGAGCGGATGAACTGGAAGAGGCACTGACCGCCTTTGCCTCGCCTATCGAGAGAGAGGCGAAGCGGTTCTGTGATCACAATAACGTTGCCCGCTTGCTCGCACGCCTGGCAGAAGACATGCCGGGCCGTGTGTCGAAGCATCGCACGAGCAACCGCCGTCTATGGAGGATCACGCCGCCGCCTGCGGAAACTGCGGCAGCATGAGAGGAAACCCGAGTGACGATGTCGTCACTCGGGTTTCAGGTGTGCCTGCCCATAAGTTCAGAGGGGTGGACAAGGGATCAACCGCAACGTTGCGGTTCATCGGGCTTGCTGGCCTCATGCGTGGGAGCATGGCCCGCCTTCTCGATCATCGACACGTGTCGATGATCCGGCTCGCTGGCTTCATGGTTCGTCCTTCCTCCCTTCGCGCTTCCCACATCATCCACACGCGCCGGGGCGGCATCTCGGCAGGGGCCATGCACTGAACGGCCTGGAAGGAATGACGGCAGTGTCACTTGATCTAATGAACTGGTGTCACTGTGAAAGCCTGATGTTTCCTTGGTTCCCTGCCATCAATGACACTTGTGACGCTTCTTTTTCACTTCGTAGAGAATTGAGACTACCCCCCTACTGTAGAGGGCTCCCGCTATGGTTTTGGATACAGCGGGTATAGCGTCTCCCATGCTTTTGAGACATCCCTGTGAAAAATGTCTGTGAGACTTGAGACAGCTTGGAGCACTCCCCCCTATGGTAGGAGACTCCTACGGGGTGCCCATTCTGAGGCATGAGGCACGCTCGCGCACACAAACAGCCCCAGGGAAGGGCAAAAGGTTTCAGGCACAGGTTTTTTGTCACCCCCCCACCGGGCAAGGAATCTTTCGCCCACCGCTCAAGCCCTGAACGGGTATAGTGTCCCTTTGGCTGCCCCTCCTTGTGTGATCGAAAATCACTTTTGCCCCTGTTTTCACCCCCTCCCCCCACCGGGTAAAGGAATCTCTTTGCTCCCACCGGGAGCCGGTGCGGGTATAGTGTCCCCCACCGTTTCAGAGCGGGAGACCTAAAAATCACTTTTGCCCCCAGGTTTTGCCCCTGCTTCTGTCCCCAACGCGTAGAGATCGAGCGGCCCCAGTTCCGGCCATGACCTCTGCCTTGCTTACCTTTGCCAGCATGGCGGCAGCGGCCCGGAGTGGCCGCTTGGGGAAGCGGGGCTTTTTCTCTGGCAGGCTTTGCCGTGGCATCTCCTACCTTTGCCCTGGCTATTTTGTCGGCATGACACGGCGGCGCAAACGGGGCCGCTGTGGGGTGCCGGGGCTTCGATCATTGACCCGCGCCCGCTTCGCGAACTCCGGCGATTTCTGGGGAGTTTCTGAAAAGAAGCGTCACTTGCGTCATTGGCTGGGCTTTGGCCTGGAAAATCAAGGCTCTGGGCATGACACCACTTCCGGCGCTTTGGTGTCACTGCTTTTTGAAAAACGTCATGTCTGGCCGCCTGCCGCAAATCCGCGCCGGAGTGCCTGCCGTGCCCTGGCTGGTGTATTCAAATAATCATCATGCCGCCAGAGAACGGAAAATGCAGGGCTCGCGGGCCGAAAACGGGCCGTTTTTGTGTGTTCGTGAAATCATTTGATTATTTGAATACACTCGGCAGTGTGGAACACATGAAAGCGCCCTCCGCTCCTGTCCCCGTCGCCATCCTCGTTCGTGTCTCCACTGCCAGGCAGGAGACGGCCCGCCAAGTTTCCGAGCTTAGCGCCCTGGCAGAGTCGAAAGGCTGGCAGGTGGTGGCAGTCTGTGAAGAGGCCGGAGTCTCGGGCCGCGCTGATGAGTGCGACCGCCACGGCCTGCATGAGGTGGAAGAGCTGGCGCGGGCCGGTAAGGTGAAAAAGGTGCTCGTGCATGAAGTCTCACGCCTCGCCCGCCGCAACTCCATCGTTCACAAGTTCGTGGAGACGCTGGAAGAGCTTGGGGTTTCCCTCTACTGGCACAGTCAGGCCGTGGAAACTCTCATGCCATCCGGCAAGCGTAACCCTGCTGCCTCTGTGATGCTCGCCTTGCTGGCAGAGATGGCGCGCCACGAAACGGAAACCCTGAGGGAGCGAATCAATAGCGGGCTGGCAGAGGCGCGCCGGAAAGGCGTGAAGCTGGGCAGGCCATCGGGAACCAGTTTGGACAGTTCCGAGCTTCTGGAGAAGCATAAGGACATCGTGAAGGCCATCAAGGCAGGCCAAAGCGTGCGGAATGCGGCCAAGATCACGGGCAAAGGGATTTCCACCGTTCAACGGGTAAAGGCTATGCTTCCCGCCTGAGTGTCCAAATAGTGTCCAAGTTCACTTTTCTGCCAAAAATCATCCGTCGTAAATCGTTGATAACCAGCGCACCCGGCAGGGATCGAACCTGCGACCAGAGGATTAGAAATCCACTGCTCTATCCACTGAGCTACGGGTGCAATTCATTGATCATCAATATTTTAACTGAATACACCCATACTAAGCTTAGAAAGGCGTGGACAGTTAGAAGCCATTTCATGCAATGATGAATGTAAGGAATCGCTGGCTGGCGATAGTAATGGTGCCGCTCTGTCAATCAAGCGCAAGAAGCGATAACCCTCACCCTGACCGCAAAGGCGGGTGTGTTACCTTTTACAGCGCTCCACTTTGGCTCGAATCCTCAAAATTTATCAGAACAATTCACCAATGGTCCAGCCTTCCGTCAGCGCCACAGGACGACCATCGGAGGAGTGATAGCTGATCTCGCGGTAGTCGTAACCGAGCGCAGCGTAGATGCTGGCATGGATGTCCGCTGGCGAGATGGGGCGCTCTTTGGGGTAGGCACCGGTGGCATCGCTGCTGCCGATGACCTGCCCGCCACGCACGCCACCGCCGGCGAGCAGGACGCTGTAGCAGCCGGGCCAGTGATCACGGCCCGCGTCGGTGTTGATCTTTGGCGTGCGACCAAACTCGCCCATCCAGACGACGAGCGTGCTTTCCAGCAGGCCGCGTTCTTCGAGGTCATCGAGCAAGGCCGCATAGGCCTGCTCCATCGGCGGCACGAGACGACTCTTCAGGCCGTTGAAGTTGTCTTTGTGAGTGTCCCAAGTGATCGAGGGACCATTCACGGTGGTGACAAACCGGGTGCCCGATTCGATTAAACGACGCGCGAGCAGATGCGACTGGCCCCAGCTATGCCGACCGTAGCGTTCACGGACTTTGTCGGGCTCTTTGGTGAGATCAAAAGCCTCCGCCGCCTTGCCGGATTGCAGCAGTTGGGCGGCTTGTTGATTGAAGATATCGATCTCTCCGACCTGCGGTGATGAGATCGGCTGCACGGAGGAGCTAAGATCACTCAGCAACGAAAGGCGTTCCTGGAAACGCTTCGGCGTCAGGCTGGTATCGAGTCCCATGTTGCGCACGCGGAAGCTGGCTGCGTTCGGGTCATCATCGAGCACGTAGGGGTCGTAGCGTTTGCCCAGACAACCGCCGAACTGCCCCGGCGTGAGGTACACTTTACTGTCGCAGTGCGGGAAAGGCGTGATCACATACGGCGGCACGCCTTTGCTAAAACCATCGCGCTGCGCCAGCCAGCCGCAGAGGGTGCCAACACCGGGGAGATCGGTCGGACTCGGGTTAATCAGCGTGCTGTCCACGCGATACGGCCTGCCCGTCGTGGCCCAATGCATGCCACCATTGTGGCTGCTATGCCCGTGATGCACGCTGCGGATCAGCGCCAGCTTGTCCATGCGCTTTGCCATCTGCGGCAGCAACTCCGTGATGTGGATGCCGGGAACGTTGGTTTTGATCGTCTTGAACTCGCCGCGAATCTCTGAAGGCGCGTCCGGCTTCGGGTCCCAGAGGTCGATATGACTCGGCGCGCCGCCGTTGAAGATCAGGATCACCGACTTCGCCTTGCCCAAACCGATGCTGCTGGGCTTGGATGGAGCACCGAGTGCCGAGAGCTGACTCAGTCCAAAATTCAGCATCCCCATGCCGCCGGCATGAAGCACGCTGCGCCTTGTCAGGCGAATCTCTGGAAGCTGGGAAGCCATTCAGGCAAACCTACGATGAAGAGGTGGTGATCTTGCGGTAAGACTTTTGAAACCACTTCATTCTACGGAACTCGAAAGCAGGTCATTTTCGCCAGAACATCCACCACGGATACTTGATGGAGTTTGATGGTTCAGCCTCTGATTTGATAGGTTCTTTGGGAGATATCTGAGCTAATCGCTCCCACCATGAATTAAATTCCATTAAATCGAGTTCGCGAATTACTTCGACGGTGGGAGGTCTTCTGCAGAGTAGCGGCGTGAAAAAACCATCATCCCAACTGCGGCTCTTTAGTAGAATAGGCCAAAGGGTAACAACACGCTGGCCATCAACGGATTGAATCTCATCAAGATGCCCCTCCCCCCACACAGAGCAAGCCAGATTGGGTGTAACTCCTAGTGGCTGCTGAAAGTGCCATCGCGCAAAATCGGTAGTGCTTTCGTCGCTCGCTACGGATGCACGATTCAATACAGATTGCGTAGGGCGCTTGTCCAGAGGCAGCCAATGTTTCAAAGCCCCCTGTAACAAAGTGAACAAGTGAAAACAATTCGACAGGTGGCGATAACAGAGCACGGCTCCACGCTTATTCATCATGTCTAGGACGAGAAGTTCTCCACTGGTCTGTTTCAATAGTTGGTCCAACCATGCAGCGCCTGACGAATCATCAATTAGACGTGCAACTTCCCCTCGAAACTCTTGATCACATTGAAGGCGTGAAAGGATTTGGTCATCGGCAGAGCAGTGTGACACAAGAGATCGTGAACAATCTTCAATCGCATAAAACGCACCCTCTGGACCAATAGCCTGCTGGGCAGCATCCTCAGTCTTGATAGTTCGCGACCAACGCAGCCAAGTTTTTCGAACTGCCTCGGCTGAAAGCTTTGGATCGTAACCGTGCTCTACTTGGGCTCCTAACCAAACCGCAACAGTGCCTGCTCCATGTCCAGAGGTGATACTGGGTAAAACTTCGGCTATCGTAATTATGAGTGCCTCCCGGCTTGTGTCCTGATCCTCTAGAAGCCGAGATAATGCTTTTCGAAGATCATCGCCGACATCTGCTTTGGATTGTCTTTCCGCAGCAAGCACGAGATCGGATATATCAGGAGCAACTTCATTCATGACTATTCGATTGGTACGAGCTTTGTGGCAGGCAAATGAAACGTGTAATGGTCAAAGTGTCTAGCTTGCCGCAAAGACGATCTTGCTCAGCTCCGCCACTTCAGGTCCACCTTGATCCCATTCCATTCATGATCGGTGAGATGAGTATGTGTTGTGAAGCTGCCGCCAGTCGCGCTGAGCTTCGCCATCGTCCAGCCGGTGGTGGAGGTCTTCTTGTCTGCCACATAGGATGTCGCGGGCGTGTTGAGGATGTGGATGCCTTGGTGTGAGTTGAAGTCGCGATGATGGATATGTCCATGGATGTAGGCTTTGACCTGCGGACGCTTCATCAGCTCCTGCCACAGAGCTTCGGAGTCTTCCAGCCCACCGGGGAAGTGTAGCGGATCACCTCCAAGACGCGGGTTGTGATGGGCAAAGAGCAACGCGGGTTTGTCCGCATGGTCATCGAGCAGTTTCGTCAGCCAAACCATCTGCGCCTCGCCGATGAGGCCTTGCGTGATCATCGTGGCTTTCAGTGAATCGAGGAGAAAGAGATTCGCTTCTGCCAGCTTCACCACACCGACATGCTTCGACTCCACGGCAGGCGACTCCGGTTTGTCACTCTTCAGCACGTCATAAAACACTGCGCGATCATCATGATTGCCCATCGTCAGATGCAGTGGCACACCCGAATCACGAAGGGGCGCGATCAGCCGCGCGAAGTGCTCGTAGTCGCCACGCTTCCCATCCAGCAAAGCCAGATCACCATTGATGATGACCGCCGCAGGCCGCTTCGGCAGCGCCAGCAGGTAGGAGATCGTATTTCGCAGGTTCGTCGGGATCGAAGCGCTCGCCGGATGCTGAGCGCCGATGTGCGTATCATTCAGGATCGCGATCAAGCTCTCATCCACCTCAGCTGCGATGCTTTCCACACTCGACAAAGCCGCCGCAGCTCCGAGTTGAGTAATGAACTGGCGGCGTGAGGTGAGATGAATCGGCATGGGCTGCTATACGTGCAGGTTCCACCTCGTATTGCTCCATCATGGATCGCCGAGACTTCCTCAAAACCAGCACTGCCGCCGCAGTGACGCAGGCACTCTTGCCTGCGATGGCTGCCACTCCACGCCAGCCCGATCTCATCAAAACCGAAAACGCAAAGGCCGGTGCCAGCTTCCAGCTCACGCGCATGATGCCGGACAATGCGAAATCTTACCGCACCTCGCTCATCGAAGGCTACTGCTCGCGCCAGTCAGTGAAGGCGGGCGAAAAGCTCGACATCTTCGTCAGCACGAAGCCGGTCTCGAAGTTCACCATCGATATCTTCCGCATGGGCTACTACGACGGCGCAGGTTCACGCCTGATGAGCACGCTCGGACCCTTCGAAGGCAAAGAGCAGCCCGTGCCCGAGATGGGAGTGAATCGACTCCGCGAATGCCAGTGGGAAGCCTCCACTTCAATCAAGATTCCCGCTGATTGGCCGAGCGGTGTTTACTTGGGCCGTTTGACGACCGTGCCAGAGGTTCGTAGTTCGGGCTTCAGCCCGTCTGGAAAGACGAACCCAGAGCGGGCTGAAGCCCGAACTACGAGCGAAGAACCCTACTGGCAAAGCTACATCATCTTCATCGTCAAAGACGACCGCCCTGCCGACATCCTCTTCCAATGCAGCGACAACACCTGGCAGGCCTACAACCGCTGGCCGGTGAATGAATCGCTCTACACCGATCCGTGTGCGGCTCATGCGCCGGGTGTCAGTTGCAGCTTTGACCGACCTTACGGCAAGTACAACCAGATCTTCGATAACCCGCAGAGCATGGGCAGTGGCGAGTTTTTGCTTTGGGAATACCCGCTCTGTTACTGGCTGGAAAAAGAAGGCTATGATGTGACCTACTGCTCGAACGTCGATAACCTCGAACCGGCGAATCTTGCGCGTGCCAAAACGATGATCAGCATCGGCCACGACGAATACTGGGACGTGAGGCAGTTTCACAACGTCAAGAAGGCCATCAATGACGGTCTCAGCGTGCTCTGGCTCTCCGCAAACGACGTTTACATGGTCACGCCCTTCACCCCGAATACGAAAGGTGACGCGAATCGCCGTCTCACCCGCGAGACCTGCTACGGCGAATTCCGCGAAGAAGAGAAGGAGGCCTACTCGAAGGTCCTCGGCCCCTTCGAGAATCCCGGTCCCGACGAGCGCGACATCATCGGCGCACGCACCATCGTCCCCTTCAACGGCGGCGGCGACTGGACCTGCGCGAAGCCTGATCACTGGCTCTTCGAAGGCACCGGCATGAAAAAAGGCGACAGCATCCCCGGCCTCGTCGGCTGGGAATTCCACGGCGATCCTGACACAGCCCGAGAAGGCCTCGAAGTCATCGCTGAAGGCAATGTCTGGGCCAGCGGCGTGCGCCTCGGCAAATACGCCGCCACCGTTTTCGAAGGCCCGAAAAAGAACATCGTCTTCAACGCCACCACCATCTTCTGGAGCCAGGGCCTGAGCGATCCTCCCGGACACATGATCCCGTGGAGCCACTTCTCACGTCCACATGGGCCAGATGAACGCGTGCAGCGCATCACGAAGAATGCGCTCAAGCGGGCAATTGGCTGACGAGCTGAGAACACGATTAGACATGAGTTTGTCCGGAAACGGCAAGCGATGTGGGGAAGGTTTAGCGAAGCTTCCGCGTAAGCTCTCCAAACCGCCTCTTTCCTTCCATGACTCGTGCCGCGCCCATTCTTTGTCTGTTTGCTGCCAGTTCATCCTTCGCGGCGGAGCCGCTGAGCTTCAATCGCGATATCCGCCCCATCCTCTCGGAGAACTGCTTTGCCTGCCACGGCTTTGACTCGAAGAAGCGCGAGGCCGAGTTGCGGCTCGATACGCCGGAAGGTGCCTACACGGCCAAGGACGGCGCGTTTCCGATCAAACCGGGCGATCTGGCGAAGAGCGAGGTCTGGCAGCGCATCATCACCAGCGATGAAGACGACCTCATGCCGCCGCCGAAGTCGCACAAGAAGCTCACGCAGAATCAGAAGGACACGCTGAAGCTCTGGATCGAGCAAGGTGCCTCGTATCAGAAGCACTGGGCGTTTGAGAGGCCGGTTTCAGGTTCCAAGTTTCAAGTTTCAAGTCCCAAGCCGGACAACTTGAAACCTGAAACTCAGAAACTTGAAACCTCGATCGACGCTTTTCTCGCAGACCGCCTATCGAAGGACAAACTCACCTTCGCCGATGAAGCGGACAAGGAGACGCTGATCCGCCGCGTGTCCTTCACACTCACCGGCCTGCCTCCGACACTGGCGGAGGTGGATGCCTTCCTCAAAGGCCAGTCCTACGAGGCGATGGTGGACCAGTACATGGAGTCGCCGCGCTTTGGTGAGGAGATGGCGCGGCATTGGCTGGATGTGGCGCGTTACGCGGACACGCATGGTTTGCATCTCGACAATGAACGCAGCACCTGGGCGTATCGCGATTGGGTGGTGAAGGCATTCAATGAGAACCTGCCGTTTGATCAATTCACCGTGTGGCAGATCGCGGGCGATCAACTCCCGAATGCCACGCCGGATCAAATCACCGCCACCGGCTTCTCCCGCTGCAATGTCACGACGAGTGAAGGCGGCGCGATTGATGAGGAATATCGCCATCTTTATGCCGTGGACCGTGCGGCGACGCTCACCACGGCCTGGCTCGGCCTCACGGGCGGTTGTGCGCAGTGTCACGATCACAAATACGACCCATTGACCACGGCGGAGTTTTACTCGCTCTACGCCTTCTTTTACAGCGGTGCCGATCCGGCGATGGACAAGAACATCTCATCCACGGAGCCCTTTTTGCGCCTCCCGACGCCCGAGCAGCAAAAGGCGCTCGATGCCGCCACGAAAGCTGAATCGGATGCACTGAAGTCACTCGAAGCCTTCGTGAAAGACATCGCCTACACCGATCCAGCATCGCTCAAACCAGCTCCGGCAGCGCAAACGACGACGCAGGTCATTTTCGACGATGACTTCGCCCTCGGCTCCGAGACGAGGAACACCTCGCGCAATCCGAGCCTGTGGCTGATGCAGCCCGGCTTAGGAGCCAAATCAGGCCGACGTGTGTTGAAGCTCAGCAATGGGCAGTTCAGCCAGGAAGTCATCACGCCCGTGCTTCAGCCGGTTGTTCTGGGAGATTCGCCGCGTGTGAGTGTGTGGGTGCGGCTCGATCCGCTGAATACGCCAGGTGTGGTTTGCCTTGAGATCAACGGTCGCCGCGTCGTATGGGGCGATGCCCAGGTCTTTGATGCCACGACTTATGGCAAGGATGACACCATCACCGCCGGCCCTTTGCCGAAGCCAGGCGTGTGGACCATGCTGAGCTTTGATCCCACGACTCTCGGCTTGAAAGCCGGTGCTCGCATCAGCAGCGTCGCCGTGCAGCAGGTGGGCGGCACGGTCATGTGGGATCTTTGCAGCGTGACGAGCCAGATCCGACCATCGGCAGACTTGCTGGCTTCATTCGCCGCCTGGTGGAAAGCGGTCAGCACGGGCAAAAAGCAGCCGTCGGAAGTCCCCGCGAATTTGGTGGGCACCCTGATGACAGATCCAGCCAAGTTGTTTGAAGCTCGTCTTGCCGCCTTGAAGGCCAAACTGCCGAAAGCCGAAGCATCGCCGACGCCTGAAGCCGCTGCTGCGTCCGCCAAACAACTGGCAACCGCAGAGCGTGAAGCTCGCGCCGCCGAAGCCAAAGAACGCGAGGCCCTGCTCCGATTCTACCTCGCCCGCATCATGCATGCCACCACGGACGAACTCGCCAAACATCGCACTAGTTGGGCAGAGGCGAAGGTCGCTCGCGCTGCCGCAGACTCGGCCATTCCCGGCACCTTCGTCTTCCGCGATGCCGAAACACCGCGCGACACCTTCATCGCCATGCGCGGAGCCTACAACAAACTTGGCGACAAGGTCGAGCCCACCACGCCCGCCGCCTTTCATCCGCTGAAGAAAGCGGGTGCCCGAGCCACGCGACTCGATCTCGCGAACTGGCTAGTGGCTCCTGAAAACCCGATGACGGCCCGAGTGACCGTGAATCGCTTCTGGCAGCAGGTTTTCGGCATCGGTTTGGTGAAGACCAGCCACGACTTCGGCTCCCAAGGCGAACCTCCGAGCCATCTTGAGTTGCTCGATGATTTGGCGGTTCGTTTTCAGAAGAACGGCTGGAATGTGAAGGCGCTGATCAAGGAGCTGCTCATGACAAAGGCTTTCAAACAAGCCTCTCCGGTTGAATCAAACCTCCTCAGCCTCGATCCAGACAACCGCCTGCTCGCTCGTGGCCCACGCATCCGTCTCGATGCCGAGCAGATCCGCGACAACGCCCTCTTCGTCAGCGGCCTCATCAATCTCGAGATGGGTGGTCGCGGCGTGCGCACCTACCAGCCGCCGAACATCTGGGAACCCGTCGGCTACGGCGACAGCAACACGCGCTACTACCTGCAAGACCACGGCCCGTCGCTTTATCGCCGCAGCCTCTACAGCTTCCTCAAGCGCACCGCCCCACCGCCCTTCATGAGCAACTTCGACGCGCCCAACCGCGAGCAAAGCTGCACCCACCGCGAACGCAGCAACACCCCCATGCAGGCCCTCCAGCTCATGAACGACGTCCAGCACTTCGAAGCCGCGAGATCGCTTGCTGAACGCGTGATCGCCGAAGGAGGCCCGGACGACGAAAAACGCCTCCAATGGCTCTTCCGCACCGTTTTGAGCCGCAAACCGGACGCGAAGGAGTTTTCGATGCTCACCGCTGCTTTGGCCAAACAACGGGCGCTTTATCAAAAGGACCCCCAAGCCGCCGAGAAGGCCATTCTGGTTGGTGAATCGACGCCGAAGAAGATCGCGCCGCCTGCTGAAACCGCCGCGTGGACCTTGATCTCGAATCTGATTCTAAACCTGGACGAGACAGTCTGTAGGAATTAATGGAGTCAAAACTAACATACAGCCATGTATATCAAGAGCGTACACTTCGAGAACCTCCGCGGCTTTTCTCATCTGAGTTTTGATTTCGAGCGTCCCAACGGCTCCTTCGCTGGCTGGACTGTTTTCGTCGGTGGAAACAGCTCGGGTAAATCCACCATCTTGCGAGGAATAGCGCTGGCCCTCATGGGGCCTGAGTTTGGAGGGCGTTTGATGGGTTCGACGGCAGGATGGATTAACAAGGGACAGAGCAAGGCATCATCGCAGACCAAGCTTTTCTGGGATAAGGAGCATGACCGCTTCAAGTCCATGGGCAAACTGCCCGGAGAAACCTTTGATGCAGGTGTGCGCTGGGTGATCGAGAAAAAAGATGACATCCCGCAGTTCAGGGCTGTGGAGAAACGGAACAATTCCGGTGGTCGCATTCAAACGCCTGAGCGCGGCCCCTGGTCGGCCAATGCTTATGGATGGTTTGCGGCAGGGTATGGCCCGATGCGTCGGCTGACCGGGAGTTCTTCCGAGGCGATGCGCTTCTCGGTAAGCAAGGAGGTGGACAGCCGGTTTGCCACGCTGTTCCGGGAAGATGCCGCACTGAGCGAAAGCGAGGAGTGGCTACGACGAATGCATGCGCGCCGACTGGAGTCGAAATCCACGGATTTTGACCAGGTGCTGGACGGTGTGCAAGAGCTTCTGGGAGACGGTCTCCTGCCTCATGGCATGAAAATCAGCCGTATCACCGTGGACCATGTATTCGTGACCGACGGCAAAGGTGTCGAGCTGCCCATGCGTGACATCAGTGATGGCTGCAGGAGTATTTATGCGACCATTCTGGATCTCGTTCATGGCTTGTATGAGGTCTATGGGGTGGAGGACCTCTTCGGCAAGGACAAGGAAGACAGAACGGTGGTGCTGCGTCCTGGCGTGGTGATCATTGACGAGATCGAGGCGCATCTGCACCCGTCCTGGCAGCGCGACATTCCTGAATGGTTGAAAAGGCACTTTCCAAACATCCAGTTCCTTGTCAGTAGCCACAGTCCGCTCATTGCCCAGGCCGCAGATGAAAACGGTCTCTTCATCCTGCCTTTGCAGGCCGATAAAACGAGCGAACCACGCCCCGCGACAGACACGGAGTTTCAAAAAATACGCTGGGGAACGGCGCATAAAACCGTTCTGGGCGTGGCTTTCGGTTTGAGAAGCACCCGGACACAATGGGCGGCCCAGCAATTGAGAAAGTGGCAGGAACTTAGCTCGAAGAAAAAGCAGGGCGTCAAAATGACCACCGGAGAATCAAAAATCTACAAAAGCCTGCACCGCCAGCTGGAGATGGCGCTTGATGGCGCACCTTTAGAGAGTCTTTGAACATGCGCCAGCTTCCCAAACGTCCTTCATTGCCAGGCGCTACGAATGCCCGACTGAAAAAAGAGAGCCAGGCCATATCCGGTCATGCAAATTCGAAAGAAGAGGCAGCTAGGCGCTACTCCAACGCCAGGAAGGCCGTCTGGTTCTCGGCAGTGGTCAACGCCTTGAAAAAAATGACTGGCCCCGGCCAGCGCTGCATGTTCTGTAGCGGCAGCGAGTCCACCGATGTCGAGCATTACAAGCCCAAGTCCGTCTTTCCTGATTTAGCACTGACATGGGAGAACTACCTCTGGTCATGCACACCTTGCAATCGCGGCAAAGGCAACCGCTTCCCGCCTCAAACAGAGCCTGGCGGCATGCTAGTCAACCCGGTTGAGGAAAATGCCTGGGACTTCTTTTTCATCGACGAGTTTGGTTTGCTCACCCCCGTTTGGGACAAGAAAGCCGGCACCCCAGATAAGCGCGCTGTTTCGACCATGGAGATTCTCGATTTGAACCGCGAGGCTGTGCAGGAAACCCGTCTGTTCAGACTCAATGATCTGAAACGCCAAGTAAGCGAGTCGCTGGCACTCTTCAAATCAGGCACGCTAAGCCGCCAAATGATGCGGCAGAGGCTGGACGAATGGCTCGTGCAGCCCTTCCAACCAGATGTGGCTGACTATTTTTTCAACGGCCCCGGACGTGAGGAAAAGCCGTTTTCAGAGTTCATCTCCTGTTTGTGATTTTATGAATGGCTCTCTCTTCGAATCCAACCTCCTCCAAACCCGCCGTCAGTTCTTCGGCCATAGCGGCCTGCGCCTTGGCGGGCTCGGTTTGACGTATGCGATGGGCGCAGACGCTTTCGCGGCTTCCAAAACGCAGGTGCATGAGCCATTGCCGGGACTTCCGCATTTCGCAGCGAAGGCGAAGGCGGTCATCTACCTGCACATGAATGGTGGGCCGTCGCAGCTCGATACTTGGGACTACAAACCGGGTCTTCAGCAGTGGTATGACAAGGATTTGCCGCCGAGCGTGCAGGGCGGGCAGCGGCTGACGGGTATGACGAGCAAGCAGGCTCGTTTTCCGGTGGCACCGAGTTTATTCAAGTTCGCGCAGCATGGGCAGTGCGGGCGCTGGGTGAGCGAATTGCTGCCGCACACGGCGAAGCACGTCGATGACATCGCTTTGATCAAGACAGTGCACACGAATGCGATCAACCACGATCCCGCCTGCACCTTTGTGATGACCGGGCGTGAGGTGCCTGGCTTTGCGAGTCTCGGCTCTTGGCTGAGCTACGGACTCGGCAGCGAGAGCAATGACTTGCCGGCCTTTGTCGTGCTCACGCCGAACTGGAGCGCGAAGGCGATGGCGCAAGCGCTCTTCACCCGCATGTGGAGCAGCGGCTTTTTGCCGAGCAAATTCAGCGGCGTGGCGCTGCGTGCCGTGGGCGATCCCGTGCTCTACATGCAGAACCCGGACGGCGTTTCGCCCGCGAATCGTCGAGCGATGCTCGACACGCTTTCGCAGATGAATGCGCACAGCTTTGAGAAATTCGGCGACCCGGAGATCCAGACGCGCATCTCGCAGTATGAGATGGCCTTTCGCATGCAGACGAGCGTGCCGGAGTTGGTCGATCTGAAACAGGAAAGCCAGGCCACGCTGGATATGTATGGCCCCGAGGTGCTCAAGCCGGGCAGCTTTGCCGCCAGCGCCATCCTCGCGCGTCGGCTCATCGAACGAGGCACACGCGTGGTGCAGGTGCTGCATCGCGGCTGGGACCAGCACGGCAATCTGCCTGCCGACATCCGCCTGCAATGCCGCGACACCGACCAACCCATCGGCGCTCTTTTGACCGACCTCAAACAACGCGGCCTGCTCGACAGCACACTCGTCATCTGGGGCGGCGAATTTGGCCGCACGGTTTATTCGCAAGGCGGTCTCTCGCAGACGAATTATGGTCGCGACCACCACCCGCGAAACTTCTGCATGTGGATGGCCGGCGGCGGCATCAAAGGCGGCACGACCTACGGCGAGAGCGATGACTTCAGCTACAACATCGCCACAGACCCCGCGCACCTCAACGACATCAACGCCACCATCCTCCACCAATGCGGCATCGACCACGAGCGGCTGACGTATAAGTTCGCCGGGCTCGATGCGCGGCTGACTGGCGTAGAGAGCCAGCATCCGATCAAGGAGATCATTGGGTAACCGGGGACATTATGCTTTTGAGAATCTCCCGCCCTGACCGCTGGGGGGAACAATCGCGCTTCAAGAACACACGGGACTTGCGCCTTGAGCTGTCTCCGGGACAGTCTGCGGCTCCCTCCTGATTTCCTGTTCATGAAACGTCTTTTTTCCTTTGGTAAAAAAACCGCCACGCCGCCACCGCGCGTGCCATCGGTTTCCGAAGGTGTGGCGGGTTGGATGCCTGTGAAGGCCTACCCTACGCCGCTGGAGCTGACTCAAATGATGCCGGGAGGCATGTACGAGTTTGATCTCGTGATCGGTCAGGGGGGCATGGGAGCGGTTTATCGTGGACGTCAGTTGAATCTTGGACGCGCCGTCGCCATCAAGATTTTGCATCGCGACCATGGCACGGATTACTCCTATGCAGAGCGCTTCCGGCGTGAAGCCCAGTCACTGGCTCAGATGAACCATCCGAACATCGTCAGCGTGTATGACTTTGGGATCGTGGGTGAGTACCTTCATTATGTGATGGAGTTTGTGGAGGGGGTTGATCTCCATCAGCAGCTGACGGTTGGACTGCTTCCGCCTGCCAGGGCCATTGAGATTCTTGCCAAAGTCTGTGACGCGCTCACCTACGCTCATTCGAAGGGCATCGTTCATCGTGACATCAAGCCGGCGAACATCCTGCTGGCCAATGATGGGCGGATCAAAGTGGCCGACTTTGGCCTCGCGAAGCGATTCGACCAAAAGGGCACGATGCTGACGCAGACAAACATGGCGATGGGCACGCCTGACTATGCTGCACCGGAGCAATATGACTCGAAGGCGGAGCTGGACCACCGCGCGGACATCTACGCGCTGGGCGTGGTGCTCTACCAGTCGATCACAGGGCACCTCCCGCGCGGAGCCTGGCACCCGCCCTCATCCATGATTTCCTGTGACCCGCGTCTGGATGCCGTGATCACCCGCGCTCTGAATCCTGACCGAGCTCAGCGCCAGTCCTCGGCGGCGGAGTTCAAAGCCGAACTTCTGGCCACTCAGAGCACGCCGGCCCCATCCGCCCCGGTCATTAGCGTCGCCCAGAATGCGCCCGTGGCTCCTGCCACGAAGCCAGCGAGCGGCCCCGCATCCACGCCGAAACCCTTCGCCGGGCGTGTGCTCGTGCTGGAAGATGACGTCCTTTTGAGAAACCTCATGACCCGAACCCTGCGGCGGGAAGGCTATGAGACCACCGAGACCTCGGATGGCAGCGACACGGTGAAGGCCTACAGCGAGGCCTTGCTCGCGAAGACGCCCTTTGACCTCGTCCTCATCGATCTCACCATTCCGCTCGGCATGGGTGGGGTGCGGGCCATGCAGCTGCTTTTGGAAATCGACCCGCAGGTGGACGCCATCGTCTCCAGTGGGAACCGGTCAGATCCCGCGATGCTCCAGCCCAGCGTCCATGGTTTTGCCGATGTGCTGCCCAAGCCGTATGACTCCGAGGATCTGGTGCGAATGGTCAAACTGGTCATGGAGCGGCGGCGCAAACGACTCGCGGAACTCAGAGCATGACAGACACCACGCCCGTTACCTGCCCTGCTTGCTTTCAGGAGTTCGAAGTGCCCGCGCCCCACTTCACGGAGGTCCCATGCGATGTGGACTACGACTGCGAAGTCTGCTGCCGCCCCATGCGCATCGCCTTTGATGAGGAAGACGGAGAGGTCATCGGCACCGCCTACGGCCTCGGAGACTGAACGCGGCTGAACTTTAGTATTCCCATCCGCCAGTTTTCAGGTTTCAATCTGTTTCCCCCCTTTATGCGCCACCTTATTACCCTCTTCATCGCCCTCAGTGCCTTCCATGCACATGCGCAGTTTGACGTGTCTCTGAAGCTGCCACGCGCGAACTTCATGGCTCTGGAGGCCATCGCCGCCACGGTCACCGTCACCAACCGCACGGGAGCTACGGCCGTCTTGGGCGGCCCAGGGCGTGCGGACTGGCTCTCTTTTGAAATGACCACCACTGATGGCACGGCACTCGCCCAGATGAATGTGGATGGCTCCGAAATCCTTCAGGTGCCGCCTGGTGGGACGGTGCAGCAAAAGATCGTCGTCACCAAAGCCTATGCCCCGACGGAAATGGGCAACTACGCCATCAAGGCCCGAGTTCTCCATACCCAGTCGGGCGACTACTACGAGAGCAATCGCGCTCGTTTCAGCATCATCGAGATCAAACCCATGTGGGAGCGCAGCTTCGGTGTGCCCGAGGGCATGAAGGATGCAGGCAAAACCCGCCGCTATGCCCTCTACACCTTCCGCGACTATGAGACGACCTCCCTCTACTTCCGTCTGATCGATGACAAAACTGGCGACCGGCTCAGCACCTATCGGCTAGGCCCACTCAGCATGATCCATAATCCGCAGATCACGCTCGATATGAAGAACCAGCTGCAAATCGTCTTCATGGCCCAGCCTCATGTCTTTGCCCATGCCATCGTCGGCCCCGACGGACAGGTCATCAAGCTTTCCTACTACAACGATGAAAAGTCGGGCCGCCCGATCATGCAGCAGACTGACACTGGAGAAATCACCATCGCTGGGGGAACTTACTTCGATCCGAGCAAGCCAGACGAGATGGAAGGTAAAAGGGTCGGTGGGAAAAAGATCACCGAGCGTCCTCCTGGGCTCTGATTCAGTCGCCGCTCTTCGGGTCAAAGGCATCCCGCAGGCCATCGCCGAGGAAATTCAGCGCCAGCAGGCTCAGAGACATCAGCACGGCGGGGAAGGCCAGCAGCCACCACTTGCTCTCGATGGGATTGATCACCTGCGCCCCGTCTTTCAGCAGGGAACCCCAGCTCGCAGCGGGGTCTTCGATGCCGAGACCGAGGAAGCTGAGGAAGGATTCATCCAGGATCACGGCGGGGATCGTCAGCGTGAGGTAGGTCAGGATGATCGTGCTGAGATTCGGCAGCAGATGCTTCTTTAAAATCTGCCAGGGGCTCTGGCCCATCGCGCGTGCAGCCGTGACGAAGGTCAGCTCACGCAGCACCAGCACCTGACCGCGGATGATGCGCGCCATCGTCAGCCACTCCACCAGGCCGAGACTGAGGATCATGACCACGATCTTCGAGTAGGGCATCAGGTAGCGCGCGGCGGTCTCGATGCTGCTCCAGCCGGACTGCTGCGCGCTGAGGCGGAGACCATCCAGCCAGTCTTTAAAGACACCATCAAAGGCGGCGATGAAGATCATGATGAAGAGGATGCGCGGCACGGCGTAAATGAGGTCCACCACACGCATCATCAGCGCATCCACCCGACCGCCGATGAAGCCGCTGATCATCCCATACAGCGTGCCGATGATGAGAGAGATGCCCGCACCGACGATGCCGACGCCGAGGGAGACCTGCGCGCCGGTGAGCAGTCGATAAAAGAGGTCCTGGCCGTTTTTGTCGGTGCCGCAAAGGTGCGTCACAGGCGCGTCCACACCGGTGGAGAGGGGCGGGAGAAAGGCCCCATTGCTCGTCGTCTTCAGCGCAGCGGGCAGGAAGAAGGGCACGGTGAAAGCCAGCAGCACCATCGCCACCAGGAAGACCAGCGAGATCATCGCGGGCCGGTTCCGACGCACGATGTCCCAGCCATCCGGGCGGGTCAGAGCGGATGTTTTCGGCGCGTCAGGCATGGAGGCGGATGCGCTTGTCGAGGACACTGTAGAGCAGGTCCACGATGAGGTTAAAGACGATGAGCAGCGTGCAATAGACGATCACCGCACCGCAGAGCGGGAAGACATCGCGGTTCTGGATGGAGTTCACAAAGATGCTGCCCGCGCCGGAGATGTTGAAGACCGTCTCCACGACCATCGAGCCCGTGAGCAAATGCGCGGCCAGCGGCCCGAGGTAGGTCACCACGGGCAGGATGGCCACCTTCAGCGCATGGCGGGAGAGCGCCTGAGTTTCCGTCAGCCCCTTCGCCTTTGCCGTGCGGAGGAAATCGCTCTTCAGAACATCGAGCAGGCTGTTTCTCATCAAACGCGCCACGTAGGCGATGTAGGGCGCGGAGAGGCAAAGCGCGGGCAGCACGAGGTGGGAGACATTTCCCCAGCCGCCGACAGGCAACCAGCGCAGCCAGAGCGCGAAGATGGCGATCAAGAACGGCCCGGTGATGAAGCTCGGGATCGAGATGGCGACCAGCGCGCCAAACATCGCCGCCCAGTCGATGGGCGTGTCACGCCGCATGGCGGCGATGGAGCCAAGCAGGACGCCGAGCGTGCTGGCGATGATGAAGGCGATGCCGCCCAGCTTCAGCGATGACGGCATCTTCTGCGCCAGGATCTCCGCCACGCTCCAGTCGCGATACTTCGTGGACACACGTAGATCGAGCCGCACCAGATCGCCGAGGTAGGAGGTGTACTGCTGCCAGAGCGTGCCATTGAGCTTGTACTTCTCCTGCAGCGCCGCCTCGACCTTCGCAGAGCCGCCTTTTTCACGGTCAAACGGCCCGCCGGGGAGCAGTCGCGTCAGGAGAAAGGTGAGCGACACGGCAAAGAAGAGCACGAGGAAGCTGCTCAGCAGGCGGCGCAGGAGGAAAGACGGCATTCAGAAGACAGTGTCAGGGCAAGCCATTCTGCGACACGATCCCCCTGGAATCAATCAGTGAACTTTAGAGCAGCGCTTGGCTCTGAAGGCTATCGAGTGATGGGGCGCGTTTTGGCTGTTCACGGCAACCGCTTCGGATCAGGCGAAAGCGAGCGGGAAGCGTCGATCACACGACAGATGGCATTCGAGTCGCTGCCTGAATCCGTTTTGTTGGGCGGTGTTGGTTCATTCAGGGGGACGGGCGTTAAGGTGTTCCGCGATGTCTAGCTCGTCCCGGTCGATCATATCAAGATACTTGGCCCGGGCATCTACGTCCTGAAGAAGGCTGGCCTCCTGCCGAGCAAATCTGAGCAACTCCAAATCATCTTGAGCTTCCCCGAGATAACCTGCGGGCAACTCATGTGCCGCATATCCGACATGGCCAAGGATGCGCAGAACGAGTTTCCGTCGAGTGTAATCACACCCAGGGTCGAGTGACAAAGCGAACGCCAGGTCATCAATAGACTTCGACCAGCGAAAGGGTTCGGGATCCTGGGGGCAAGCAGATCTCCATTCAGCAAGGGTGGGTTCTATGAAGCCAACCAAGAGCGGCTGTGGCATCAAACGATGGCCGGGCTCATGCTCGGTCACTCTGAGAAGCAGGCTGGCGATGGCTCTGCGTCTGGACGAATCTGGTGCTGCGAGTGCCTGAAGCAGCAGGGGAAGACGAGCAAGTGCATCACGACGGAGCCCCCTATCCAAGAGGCGAAGATACTCACAATACTCTGTGAGCTCTGGATGCTGTGCTAGAAGCTCTTGGAGCGTGGCTAGCTTCTCGAAGGAATCTTTTCGCCAATAGAACATACACGATGGACTTGGTTTTTGGGCAACCGCTTCGGATCAGGCGACGGCGACCGGGAAGCGTCGATGGCACGACAGATGGGATTCGAGCGCCTCCTGCATCGGAGAATTCATGGCGTTTGGGCGTCACGGAGGCGGGCATACCAATAGTCTGCGACGTTGTAGGCTACCTCGCAATCGCAAAAGCCCCCATACTCGCCGAACCACTCACATACCTGTTCGCTGTTGCTGACTCCTCTCTCGCTGAGGAAAGCACGACTGCGGTTGAGAGTGTGGTCGCAGCGGGTAACGATCTGACCGTCGATTCGGGTGAAAAGGGTGGCCTCCAGATGATCGATCAGAGCAACAAGGTCTTCGTCTGGAATCGGTTTTCGGGCACACGCCTCCTCCCATTCCGTCGCACGAAGTTGCTGCACGATGGCGCGGCGTCTTTGCTTTTCTTGTTTACTGGCCATTACAGGATGCGGGTACCGACGCCTAAGGCTTCGGATCATACGACAGCGAGCGGGAGGCGTTGATGACACGACAGATGCCATCCGAGTCGGTTCTGCATCCGTTTTGTTGTCTGACTCTGGGTTGATAGGTGAGGGACATTCATTTCTTCCAGTCCACGCTGTTGATCGCTCGGATGATCCCAGTTGAGTCAAAGAGAATTTCAAAATCGAAAGGATGCATAAACTCTGACTTGGGAATCCCCAAATAAAGTCGATATCCGTATTCCGCAGGCTTGCTCTCTGCGGACCGAGAGGAGGTGGATGCGAATGGATTTTCGGCACCCTCGGCGTATTTGATCACTGTGTAGGTTATGTCGCCGTGGGCCAGCAGGCTTGGATATTCAAAGATGGAAACACCCGGCTTCAAAAGCTTCTTGAGTTTCGGTATCAGTTCACGAACAGTTTTCATTGTTCTGTTTGCTGACGCAACCGCGGCCACATCTGCCGACGGAGGCTGCTGTCTTAGTAGCCAGATATCCTGCCAGATCACCCTCTGCGGCGGCAATGCGTTCAGAAGAGCGGTCACCTCCGCCGTTTCCTTCAATCGAGCGGTGGAATCTTCTTCACATAGCGGGGTGATCACTGCCAACGCTGCGATCAGAGGGAAAAACTGCTTCATGTGATGACGAGGGGCTTTGTTTTGGCAGAACACTTCGGATCAGGCGACGGCAACCGGGAGGCGTCGATGCCGCGACAGATGCCATACGAGCTGTTGCCTGCATCCGTTTTGTTCGGCCATTGTTTTCGACGCGTTCATTCCAATTCGAATGAGATTTGAAGTGGCTCTTTGCGAACATCGCGGCGCTCAGGCGGCATATGGGACTACACCGATGAATTGCATACTGGCACTCGAGTTCGTAATAAGTGCGGGATCATACTGAAGGTTGTAAAATACAAGTGCGCTAGTTGCCCGATGAACTCCGCTTCTGGCGGCCAATTCAACGGCGGAATCAACAAATCGACTGGATGATGAAAATGAGACCAATAGCGACCTGATGTCCGTTTCTGGCTTAAATGCTCCTTCAGGTCCCGCAGGCCAATGAATCTCAAATCCGTAGTCGTTCATAAATTCTTCGCTGAAATATGCATCGAAGTCTTCTTCACTGGTAAAGTGGCCCAACCAGATCGATACCTGTTTGGGCGCACTCATCTCCTGTTGGCTTCTTGACATGGCGCGATGTTTGTTGGCCTAACGACTCGGATCAGCCGGCGGCGAGTGCAAGACGTTGCTGACACGACAGATGCCATTCGGGCCGTTGCCTGCATTCGTTTTGTTCGGCCTTGGTGGGTTATGTGGGGTCAGTCCCTGTTTCATAAAGATTATACTCGGTCCACAAACGGAGGAATAGCGACCATGCATCACACTCAGACGCTGAATGTCCCTCGATTCGGGCACTCCACGATGGCCCACCATCTGCTTCCGCCAAACGAGAGCAAACGAATGATATGAACCCGGGCGGAATCGATGACTGACGATGCTCCATGCTGGACTCGTCCCAACCTGACTCGAAGCGGACACCCAAATCAAACGCCACAATATCCCTCAGATAACCCTCGCGAGTCCCAAAATACATCGCTGGCCGTTCGATCATGCTCTGTAAGGAGGTCATGCTCATTAGCGGAAGATGTCGGTGCTCGTGGTCAGGGCCATGGACTCTGTTTCTTGGCCGAACGTTGTTTATCCACACTAACTGGCGAACGATTCAGATTCGCCCACAGCTTTGTGTGGATTAACAGGGTTGAGGTGAGGTGAATAAGGGCGGTTCACAGAAAGAGAAGATTTTGATGGATGCACCGATGGAAGCGAAAAGGCCGCCCGGGGTCAAGATTTGGGTGCACCGGGTCGTCGAAGCGGCGGGTGTTTTGATGTCTGCCACCGCGGATGGGGAAAGGCGTCTTGGCTGGTGGGGTGTGGAGATGGCTTTGAGGTTCTTTGTTCCTTGTTGCCGCTAAGTTTTGGGGCTTCTGCGAAAAATTTCTTCTCAAATAAGGGCCGGTTTGGTATTTCTTGATTATTCCCTGACGCGGTTCCAACCGGCCGCGCTCTCGCCTATGAAGTTGCTCACGCCATTTCGAGTGCCTGGAACACGACGCTGCCCTGTGGCCGCCGCGAGGGAGGATCTTTTGCCAGATGGGCAGACCCGCAAAGCGGGAGACTCTGAGACTGGGAGAGGGGTGGAAGAGGAGGCCTGGAGAATGGGTCACCAGAGCCTCTGCGGGCAGAATGTTGCGCCAACATTTGGGCATGACAGGCTGGATCGGCAGAATGTTGCGCCAACATTTGGGCGTGACAGGCTGGATCGGCGGAATGTTGCGCCAACATTTGGGCACGGGAGGCCTTCTGGAACCTTAGACGTGCTGAAAGGAGGGCTCAGGGGATGAGAGCGCTGCGCTGGGACGACGGGACGCGCTGGGATGATCCCAATAGCCGATGGGGGGAGCCCTCTTATGTGCTTGAGCCGGGTGATCCCGGTTACGTGAACACCGCACCGGCCACCGGTGCACACCCGAAAAGGAAAGGAAACCGAACCATGAACGAAACACCCAAAAACCAAAAAGTGCTGCTCGCGCTCGCTAAAAAGATGCGCGCTGGAGCGGCTTCGTTGCAGGACGTCATCGGCCTGCATCATCACCGTGACACGACCCTGAACGCCGCCATTTTAAAACTGGAGGGCGATCCCGCCGCTGCGCCGGGCAGCAACGCGAACAAGGGCAGCCAGCTCGTCTTTAAAAGCTGTGAAGATCTGGCCAAGGACGCCCGCAGCGCCCTGAAAGCGCTGAGCGATGGGACGGTGAGTGGACTGCTCACGGCCTACCGGGATGTGCTGGAGCGCATCCATGGCAAAAAGCACAACGCAGGCTGGAGCGCGGCGGGCTTTACCGATGGCATCACGGTGCCGCGTGAGCATGACAAGCGCCAGAGCCTGCTGGCGACGATGCGCTCCTACCTGGCGGCAAATGCGGGGCATGAGGCCAGCCTTCCGCAGCCCAGCGGCCCGCCACTGGCAGTCACGGCGGCGGCGGCCCTGGCGCTGGGTGCGACCTTCCAGGCGGCCTTTGATCTGGTGAACGGCCGTGAGGCGGAACAGGCGAACTGCAAGAACGTCCGCGATGCGGATAAGCAGGCTCTCTTTGACGAGGTGAGCGGCACCACCGCCGAACTGAGCGGCCTGCTGGACGATGGTGATCCGCGCTGGGAAAACTTCGGCCTGAACATCCCGGCGAACCCGAACCCGCCGGAACCCGTGGCTAATGTGACGATGACCGCCGTGGGCACGAACCGTGAGGAGCTGGCCTGGACCGCCGCCACCCGCGCCACCTACTACCGCCTCTTCCGCAAGGTGCATGGCGTGGACACGGACTTCGAGTTCATCAAACGAGACAACGACCTGGACCACACCTTCACCGACCTGACCCCCGGCGCGACGGTGTCCGCCTACGTCATCGCCGCCAACCCCGGCGGTGAAGCCGCCGCCTCTCCGACGGTGACGAAGGTGGTAGGTGCGTGAGGCAGATGGGACGCGGTTAGAGCTGCGCGGAGCCCCGTAGGGCGGATGTGTTTGGCGGGTTAGGGGCCGCCAGTCTGCGCGTCATCTTCGCCAAACTATCCGGCTTCTTTGAGCGCCGCAGACTCCTACGCTCCGGAATCCGCCGGATAGTTCGGCGAAGAAGATCTGCCGTGCAGGTCGTCTTTGACGCGCCGAACACATCCGCCCTACGAGGGGCTGGCGGCGTCCGTCCTTTCCAGAAATACCCCACGATGTCATGCCTTCACCGTGTGCCGTTTATGGTTAGTATCTTTCCAGGGCGGCTGGCAGGGGTTGCTCTGGCGCGGCTGGTTCTCCTCTTGCATTCTTTGGTTGGGACTTAATGAAAATGCCATGATGGTTCTCGCAGAGGAGCCAATTGAAGTGCCGCTCAACCACGTAGTATTCAAAGGCATACATCTCCTCGACGGTCCGAATGATCGCTGAACCCGTAGCATCTGCGACCCAATACTTGCCATTCTCGTCGCTGGCGATGAACCAATAGATCTCGGCGGGCTCAATCTGCTCGCGGAGGTATCCAAGTTGATCGGCTGGTTGTGAACTGGACGTTACTTCTCGAAACTCGTTCCACAGCCATACCGATTCGAGGTCACGGACGCCTCTTTTGAGGAATCTTTCGGCGATCCTATGAAGGATGTCCTCCCACTTTGTCAGTCGGACAAACGAAAAGCCCTCGATACAAGCTTCACCGACGGCTTTGGTGATATTGTCGCGAAGGTTCATTTTCAGGAGAACAGTTTTGATCTTCTAACAGAAGCGAGTGTTTACGCGCAACGCTCTCTTTAACAAGGATGGCAGTCATCATGCCTGGCATCTTTCCCCTGGAGTCACTTGGCCTTCTCGATGAGCACGAAGCGATCGACGTCCGGCGCGGTGGTAGGCGACGAGGTGGGCGAGCTCATGCCGCAGGGTGCGCTCGGTCTGGCCTTCAAACTCGCGCAGGCGGGGATTTAGCTCGATGCGCCAACTGGGGTAGGAGGCGTAACCGGCGGTGCTGCGCAGGCGTGGATTCCAGAAGACCTGCACCACTTTGGCCATGCCGGGCATGTCGAGCTTGATGAGCAGCTCCCGGCAGGTCTGGGTGAGGGATTCATCGGTGGTGAGTTCTTTGATGGGCTCTTCCTGGCGGGCTGAGCTGGGCTCGGTGCTGCGCTCGAAGAGGGAGCCGTCGGCGGGCTTCCACGGCGGCTGGGAGCCGAAGTCGAAGAAGAGTTGGGAGATTTTCCGCGCGAAGTTCATGGCTCAGGCGTCGCCGATGTTCGGGGACTTCTTCACGGGGGTCTGTTTGCGGTCGCGGATGCGGTGCTCCTGATCGCCGAGGGCATAGACCATGTCCTGGGCGACGCTTTCCATGAGGAAGACATTGGCGCCGATGACGCTGCGCGCGCCGATGACGGTGTCTCCGCCGACGATGGTGGCGCCGGCGTAGATGGTGACGTGGTCTTCGAGGGTGGGGTGGCGCTTTTTTCCGGCGAGTCCCTGACCTGCGGCGAGGGATTTCGCGACGAGGCCGACGCCTTGGTAAAGCTTCACATGGGAGCCGAGCTGGCAGGTCTCTCCAATGACGACGCCGGTGCCGTGGTCGATGAAGAAGTGGCTGCCGATCTGGGCTCCGGGATGGATGTCGATGCCGGTGCGGCTGTGTGCCCACTCGGTCATCATGCGGGGCAGCAGGGGCACGCCAGCGGTGTAAAGGAGGTGGGCGCTGCGCTGGATGGCGATGGCCTCCAGGCCGGGGTAGGCGAGGATGATCTCCTCAAAGCTGCGCGCGGCGGGATCGCCATCGAAAGCGGCCTGGACATCGGTTTGCAGGAGCTGGCGGACCTCTGGCAGGCGCACCATGAAGTCGCAGACGAGCTTCATGGCCTGCTCGCGGTGGTTGTCGCTCTTGCCATCGCTGAGGCGGAGGCTGCGGCGGACCTCGATGTTCAGGCGCTCGCGCATCCCGGCGACGCGCTCATGGGTGAGGAGCTCGAGGTCCTGGGAGGAGAGGGCGTCTTCCGAAAAGAAGCCGGGAAAGAGCACCTGGAGGAGGTCCTCACAAAGCACGGCGATGGCGCGTTTGGACGGCAAGTTGCCGCTATCGACGTGATTGATCCCACCGACCTCGCAATACGAGGCCATGAGGCTCTGAACGATCTCTTCCTGTCGGCAATCCATGGTTTTGAAGTCGGCCATTTAAAGCCGGGATGATGGCGATGGCAAACGAGCAGGCTGTGTACAAGTGGCCTGTTATTCTCAATCCTCCACACCCAGGCGGACTTTGAGCCGATTGAGCTGGGCTTTGAGGATCTCGATCTCCATTTCCATGCGCTGTTTCCAGGCCTGGTCATCGGCGGCGGCGGGAGCTGCGGGTGCGGCAGGCGTGGGCGCGGGCTCGATGATGGTTTCGGCTTTCGCGGGGCTCTGGAGGGTGTCGGGCTCACCGGTGAGGAGCTGGACGTATTGGGCGACTCGGCGGCCTGGGCCAGCGGGCAGGCAGGCGGTGAGTGGGCCTTCGCTGTAGGTGATGAGTTTGAGCAGCTCGGCCTCCACACTTTCGAGGTCGGGGAAGGCATGGAGACGCTCGGTGCGCTGGCGGAGTTCGCCGAGGGTCTGTTCCCCGCGCAGGAGGAGGACGGAAAGCAGGCTGGTGCTGGGCTTTTCCAGTCCGGGGAGCTTGGACTTCAGGTTGTGGCGGTATTTGCTGACACGCGCGCCGACGATGCTGATCTCGAAGACCCAGCCCCGTGTTTTCATGGCCTCCACTGCCCGGCGGACCTGGTTTTCATCCAGGGTCATGATGGGGTCACGGTTGGTGGTCTGATTGCAGGCGGCGGTGAGGGCGTTCAGCGTGAGCGGGTAGTAGTCAGGCAGGGTGATCTCCTTTTCCAGGAGGCAGCCGAGAATGCGGGCTTCGATGGTGGTGAGCGGGTCGGTGGCGGGCATGTGGGGGGAGCTCATTAATTCCGAATGCCGGAATGAAGAAACCCGAATGATGAAAAGTTTAGCCCACCGTGCCTTGCGATCTCGATCACTGGCCCTTCACCCAGCGGTCCATCCAGGTCATCGTCTTTTCCCACATCTCCGGCAGGTAAACATGGCCTACGCCGGGATAGATGACGTTTTCAAAGTGCTCCGATGAGCCGCTGAGGGAGTAAACCCTGCCCACGATGTCTCCGAGATGCCGTACGCCTTCGACTGGCGAGCCGCCATCCTGGTCGCCCGTCATAAAAAGCATGGGGCGAGGTGCGGCGAGAGCGATCACGGCCTCCGTGTCGAAGTGCTTTAACATGCCGGGCACGAAGTAGTAAATGCCATGCGCTTTCAACATGCCGGCGCGGATTAGCTCTTCGTAACGAGTCATGCAGCCCACGCACACGGCGGCACGCGGGCGGTCGTCCAGCGCCGTGATCCACCAGCTCCGCGTGGAGCCCATGCTGATGCCGGTGACGCCGATGCGCTGCGCATCCACCTCCGGACGCGCACAGAGGTAATCCAGCGCCGTGAGGTCATCGCGGATCATCATGCCCCAGAGCGTGCGCCCGGCCCAAAGATGAAATTTGGACGCCGTCATCTCCCCAGCGCTGCCCTTTTGCTGCGGCCCATCCGGCCCCTGGCCATTCCTTTCTCCAAAACACGGCGCATCAATGCCGAGCACCACATAACCGGCCTCCGCCAGCACCGAACCGGGAGCCACCGGCGTCGCGTTCGTGCCCAGCAGCTCGCTTTTGCCGATGTCATACTGCCCGCCATGCCAGTGGCAGTAGAGGATGGCCGGAGCCTTGCTCTGCGCCGTGGCCTTCTTCGGCACGAAGAGGTACCCTTTCACCATCTCACCCGCGCCGTTGTCGAACTGGATCGTCTCCAGCGTGTAGCTGCCTTTGTCCTCCGTGCCGACCACTTGAAACGCCGACACTGGCGGCCGCGGCGGCAGATCACCGAGTAGGTCGTTCAGCTTCGCCTGGATCTCGCCACGCTGTTTTTGCCATGCCTCGACGTTTGCCGGCACCGTCATCGGCGGCGCGATCTTCGTCTTGGCGAGCCATTTCTCGGCCTGTGGTTCAGCGGCGTGCATGGAGGTAAAAAGCAAGGTGAGACAGAAAGCCGTCGTGCGCATCCACCGCTTCTACCAGCCCGCGAAAATCACGGCAAGAGGCTTGTCGAATTCCGGCGGATTGCTCAGATTGAAGAGCAATGACGCCCACCGAAATCACCTCTGCGCTCACCTTGATCCGACAGGAGACAGATTTAAACGCCAAAGCCCTGCTGCTGGCGGCACTGGTTTCCGAGCTGTTTCGCGAGCGCGGGTTTGAGCCCGTGGTGGTCGGCGGATCGGCCATCGAGTTCTACACGGACGGTGCTTATATGTCTGGAGATACGGATATTTGCTGGGCGAAATGGAACACGCCTTCGGAAGAGCAGAAAGAAGAGATCATGCGTCAGATTCCGGGTGTGCAGTCGCATGGCGGTGCGAAGAGCTGGAGATTGGATGACCTGTGGGTCGATCTGCTCGGTGATATCGACTATCGGGCGGAGAAGGACTGCGGCCGTATCTTTACCCCATTCGGCCAAGTCGTGTTGATCCCAGTTGAGGACGTCCTCGTAGGTAGAGTCTATGCCGCCCGCTGCTACTGCAGCGGCTACGACGAAAAAGATGACGACTGCGCCAAGAAACTGATGGCTGCTACCGTCACTGGACGTGTTCCGATAGATTGGGATGAAGCTCGTCGAATTGCCGCCTGCCCGAAATTTAACTGCTTGGCTGTTTTCGAGGACGTAAAAGCAGAAGTGGAAGCCGAATTGGCAAAACACCATTCCTGAACTATCCTAGTCGCATGACACCTACCACTTTACCGATCAAACCTGAGCGCACCTGGACCTGGGAACAATGGCAGGCAGGCCGCGCTGAGCGCCGCCGGCTGGGGAACCTCGTCGCGCCTGCGAACATCCGGCGGAAGAAGAGCGAAGGGGATGAGTACCTCCGCGAGACTTACGGCGGAGAGCGCGGGCCGAAGTTCAACAAGCCCTTCGATCCCTCAGCGGACGAAGTTTAAGGCTGAAACATCGCCCCAAGGGCATCGTTTCCGCGCACCCATGAAAACGACCGCCCTCTTCCTCCTCAGTCTCGCTACCGTCTCTGGCCTCCGCGCCGATGACAAACCGCTGCTCGCCGTCCCCGGTGCTGTCATTTACGAGAGCAAGCTCGATAGCGCACCAGCTGCGCCTTGGAAGGCCGCCAAGGGCAAGTGGGAACTCGCCGAAGGCGTGACCCGTGGCTCCGAACTTGTGGAGGACAAGCACGGCGCCGTCACTCGCCTGCCGAACAAGCTGCAAAACTTCGTCGTCGAGTATGAATTCAAATTCGCCGGTGCCCGCAGCACCAGCCTCTCGATCAATGCCACCAAGGACCACATGGCCCGCATCAGCATCACGCCGAAGTCCGTCACCATCCAGAAGGACGACAACGACCACGAGGGACCGGACAAGGCTGTCGTCTTCGCTCGCTTCCCTGCCGAACTCGGCGAAGGCTGGCACAAAGTCCGCCTCGAGATGGTGGGCGATTTGATGCTCGGCAAGGTCGATGACCTCGTCGCCTGGGGTGCGAACGATCTATTCAAGACAGAGAAAGCGTCCCCTGGCTTCACCGTCGGCGGCCAGTCCGTGGATTTCCGTAACTTCAGCATCCGCGAGGCCACGCAAAACCCCGAGTGGGAGTCTGTGAAAGCCACGCTGCCAAAGCCCGGCGAAAAAGTCGCCCCTGCGGCCACTCCAAAGGGCGCTAGCAAAGGAAAGGGCAAAGGCAAAGCCGCCGCGAAGAAGAAGGCCGAATAATGACAGGTTCAGCGAACCCTCTCTGCCCCGAGAAGCTTGCCAGAGAGTATCGGGGCAGAGGCACTCCTGCTGGTGGGGAGGAGGAAGTGGCCAATGGCTTGCTCAAAGTTTGGGATGAGCAGAGCACTGAAGGTACCAGGTCGCTGGCGGTTTAGAGAGGGGTTCCGTGGATCAATGTCCATGGTGGCACCACTGCCAGAAAGGATGCCGGTAGTGAGATCGAGGGTGAATTTGATCTGATGGGGATTGGCACTGCCAGATGGAATCGTGATGAGGTTACCCGCCCCGAAGCTAAAGATTTGCGAGAAGGCCTGGGAGAGTCCGCCCTGGGTAAAGGTAAGTGCGGCATTGTCCGTGCCGGGGGTGATTCCGAAGAGCATCTCGCTGCCGACGGGGGTAGTATAGCGCGCCCCACTGCCGGCGAGGTCGTGCAAAGGGAATCCGGAGGCGTAGCTAAGTGTTCCGGCCACGGAGGACTTCACCCAACTGAGTGAACCGCCGGAGGCGAGGGTGCCGGAGTCGAGCTGCTGCCAGCCCTGAACGGAACCGAGGTTGCTGTAAAGCATGGCATGAAGAGGCGTGGAGCCATCTGCGGCGATGCCAGCGCTGCCCGTCACAGTGGTGCCATCCGCGAGACGGCTGGTCCATGCGGCCATGCCGGAGGCGCTGACGACTTGAGTACTCCAGGAGGCTCCCTGTGGGTAGATGACATTATTCACCAGCGGGGATGGCAGCTCGTAGGCGGTGTTCCAGCGGCCGACATAGGCGGTGGCTGGAACTGAGGCACTGAAAGCTGCCTGCAGGCCCTCGATGATGGCGACCTCAGCGGGAGTGATGGTGGGGTCGGTAAGCGTGCCCTCGAGTTTTCCCTCTGTGGGAATGAGCTCAAAACGGAAGGTCAGCGGTCCAAAAGGAGCACGGCGGGTAAGAGAGACCTGAGCAGAAACAGGGGCATCAGCTGTCGTTGTCGCAGTTAGCCGACCTGTGAAGCTGTGCTTATGAATGCCGCGCGTGATGGCTCCGGAGAAGGCGCCCGTGCTGCTAGTGGTGAGGTTGAGCACCCCACCATATCCGCCGTTGTAGCGTGAGTTTCTCTCCACGAGGCCATGGAAGCTGCCGAGCACGCCAGCAGGCAGAGGTTTGACTTCCCAGGTGAGGCCGACCGGTGTGGCTACGCCTAGGGAGTTACTCACGGTGATCGTGACCCAGTAATAGCCGGCCTTCGTCGGGGACCCGCTGATGGCTCCTGTCTTGGTATTGTAGGTGACCCCTGGCGGCAGACCGGTGATGCTCCATTGAGTGACTTCACCCGCCGCAGTTAGCTGGCGAAGCAGGCTTTCACTGACGATGCTGGGTAGGGTGAGCACCGAGGGGTTCACCTTCGGAAGAAGGCGCACAGTGAGCTGCGCGGGCAAAGTATCCATCACCCCATAAGGCGGCAGGCGTTGCTTCGTCTCGGGATCGAAGTTCGGGTTCAGCATGGTCACACGACAAAAGTAGGTGTCCTCATCCGATGCGGTGCTGGCCTGGATGGTAAGCTTGGGTGTGCGTGTGCCTGTGACGCGGCCATTGTCCACCAGAGGATTTAAGCTGGAACTACGATACCACTCGTAGATGAGCCCAGCACCTGCGGCGACCACGCTGAAAGTGGCCGTTTTGCCTTCGGTCAATGTGACCGCCGGCAGGCTACGCCGCAGTACAGCGATCGGAATGGAGGTGGAGGGAATGGTTCCCCACTGATTGGAGATCAAATGATCATAGGTCCCCGCATCCGTCACCTTCTGGCCCACGCCAGCGAGGGTGTCAGAAGTCTGCTTTGGGATGACTAGACCATTCTTTCGCCAGATCCGCGTGCCTCCTTCTGAAGATAGCACGGAGTTTACACTGAGTGTGGCTGGCTGCCCTTCTGGGACGAGTTGTGGACCTGACTGGCTGGTGATCTGTGCCGCCGGGGCCGCTGTCCCAGTGAGGGAAAGGACGGCTGATTCAAAGGTCCCGTCACCCTCAACGCGAGTGTCGGTGATCTCGATCGTCCACAAACCCTGACCGGACTCGCCCCAATGACGCATCGAACTGAAGGTAAAGTTCGCATAGTCCGTCCCGAAATCCCAGTCGCTGGCACTGGCAAGGGTGCTGGCGACTCCACCAGGGCTGCGCAGCACGATGATCATGTCTCCACGGTAGGCGTGGGAGATGTCCAGAGTTACGGACACGTTCTCGACGCGCATGGGCTGGATGCCGCGCATGTCGAATTGCGCCTTCAAAGTCACCCGCTTCGGCGGTTTCGGTGGCTTGATGATGGTGGCGTACTTCGCGGCGACCGGGCTGGGTTGGGTACCCGTGTAATTGATGGCGAGGTTCGGATTGATCTTTTTTGTCACGCTGATCTGCGGGCCGAGCACGGTCCAGTTTCTCGCCATGTCCACGGCGGCTTTTGCCTGCACAAGGCCACCGCCGTAGAGGTTGCTGTGCTTGATGGGCGGAAGCTGTGGTTGATTGCCACTGCGCTTTACCCAGGTCGTGGACTTTGGATCGACCTGTAGGGAGGAGCGCAGCAGGATCTCCTTCACATCCCGCCAACTTAAATTTGGATTCGCCTGAAGCATGAGGGCGCAGACACCGGAGACGACAGGGGCGGAAAACGAGGTGCCCTGGAGATTGCGCGTGTAGCTGTAGTTATTGTCCTCCAAGTCAGCTTTATCCGGGTCAGGATTCATCCCTGCAACACCCGTCATATCCGTGGTGAGAACATCCAAGGTGCCCCCGCCAGATGGGCCGACGCAGGTGAGATGCGCCCCGGTCTCGCTATAGGTGGCGAGCAGGCCTTTGTTTGTCAGCGCACCGACGGCGATGGCATGGATGTCGTTGGCCAGACCGCCTTTGTTTCCCTGCTCGTAGCTGGTCCTGCCATTGCCGGAGGCCCATACTGAGATGACTCCGAGCCCGCCGCGCCCAATTTCAGCAGAGGTTTTCATGGCATCCTGAAAAAGTGGGCCGCTTTCCCCCAGTGTCATCGGTCCGGTGACCCAGCCCCAACTGTTGTTCTTCACCTCAATGAACCTCGTATTCTGATCAGTCGTCGTGTTGCCCAATTCGTCTGTCACCGTGCGCGTGTCGTAGGCACCGTAAA
Source organism: Verrucomicrobiaceae bacterium (assembly GCA_021151605.1). Classification (GTDB taxonomy): domain Bacteria; phylum Verrucomicrobiota; class Verrucomicrobiia; order Verrucomicrobiales; family Verrucomicrobiaceae; genus Prosthecobacter. Next base: position 34,400 of record JAGKWZ010000016.1, on the reverse strand, counting down.
CCACGCTCTCCGCTATCTGGCTGTCATCCAGATTGGCACTTCCGTTCAGGATGCGATGGCTGTGCAGCGTCGCCCGAGGTGCCACACCGATGCCGCCCAGGCTGTTGTTTCCCACTGCGGCCACGATTCCCGCGACTGCGGTTCCGTGACCTTCCACATCTTCACCTGTCAGGCCTGATACACGGGTGCTGACTTCCAGATGTCCGTAGTTCGCGGAATTGCCGAGCAAATCCTCATGGCCCATCTGGATGCCCGTGTCCACAATCGCGACGTGGATGCCATCTCCCTGATACTGATCCCAGACATCGGTCACCTGCGCGTCCATCTTCGCCACACCCCTACCCTGCCCTGAGTTCAGCAGGTGCCATTGCTGAGGAAACAGCGGGTCATTTGGCAGGGCCATGGCCTCTACTGCGCGCTTTAGAAGTGGTGTCACGGAAACGACCTTCGCCTTACTGGCCAGCTTTCGGATGCTCGCCAGTGCCTCCAGCGGACTACCGCTTTTGCTCTGCGTGATCAGATGGCCGGGCGAGTAAGCTGGACGCTCCACCAATTCCAGCCCGGCCGCAGCGAGAGCTGGGACAGCGGATGTAGCCTCCTCCAGGGCCACCAGCATCTTTCCGGTGAGAATACGGCGGGTGGTGCGATCCATCGGTCCTTTTTCGGGATAAAGCACCAGCGCAGGCCATGGCGATCCATTTTCGACTTCGCGCTCAGCAAAACTAGCCAAGGCCTTGGCGCTCTCCTGCGCTGGTATGCTCCGCAGTCCTTCACGCCCAGGAGTCATCTCGTACATTTCATTCAGGGCCAGACGATATCTGCGCACCGCATGGGTACTCTCACGCAGCGTCACATGACCTGTTTCTAACAGCACTCTTTCAGGTTCGAGGTCTGGCACCATCCGCTTTCGTTGTTCCTGACCCCGCAAAGGGAGTGGTTTCCCCGTCCTCGAAGGTTCAAAAGGCTCGTTCTCAGCGCCTCCAAGAACCTGTGCCTCCACCTGAGTCATTGTGGGTCGCTTCAGCTGATTTGCCCAACGCCAGCCGAGACTGACAGCCCCTACTAGGAAAAGCAAAAGTGCCCCCAAAGTGAGTTTTCGAAGGAGAGGATGGCGCGATGAACCCATAATTACCATAAATAATCTCTAATTAACGCCTCCTAGCCAGTTTAAATTATGGAAATTATCAACACCTAATGAAGGTCTTACTCGCTACTCAAACTGGCGAACGACGTCGTTCGAAGTCCGCGCGCAAACTAGCTGGGCTTCATGGACTCGATCAGAACCTCGACGACTAGCCCACCACCTTGACGATTCCGCGCCGTCACCGTGCCGCCACAGGCTTCGATGCAGCGTTTCGTGATGGCGAGGCCGAGACCGCTGCCGCCGGTGTTTCGGCCACGGGCAGCCTCAGGGCGGAAAAAGGGTTCAAAGAGGCGTGAAATGGCTTCTTCCGGCACCCCGGGGCCTCGGTCGAGGATCTGGATGATCACGCGACCATTTTCTTCTTTTGCCTGAATTTCGAGGTCTTGGGCGTAGCGGATGGCATTGCGGACGATATTGCCGATTCCTCGATCTAGGGCGTTTCGGAGGCTGCGAAGCTTAATGTCACCGACTTCGAGCTTGATGCCGTTGTCGGGTGCCTCACGGGCGAGGACGTTTTGGATCAGCTCGAGTAAGTCGAAGTTCTCCGGCGTTTCGCGATCAGGGATGGTTGCCGCTTTGGAGAAGGCGAGGACTTCCTCGACGAGCTTCGCCATGTGCTGCAGCTCGCGGTCTAGCTTTTGCAGGTAGGTGGCCTGATCCGGCGTGCTGCGCTGCTCCACCACACCGAGGGCCATCTGCATCCTCGCGATGGGGCTGCACAGCTCGTGAGCGACATCGGCGGTGATGCGACGCTGCTGCGCCATGTAGTCGCCGAGCTTGGCGGCCATGGCGTTCACGGAGGTGGAAAGTTCGCCAAGTTCGTCGCTGCGCTGTTTTTCGATTCGTTCGTCAAATTTGCCATGGGCGATGCGGCCCGCCGCAGTGTTCAGCGTGCCGATGAAACCGGTGATGCCTCGGACAAAGGGCATCCACATGAGCGCGGAAATGATGAGTCCGGCAGCGGCAAGGCCCAGCCAGGGGCGTAGATCAAGAAAAAGGCCGCCGCCGCTGATGCTGTCTGAAACCATGACGAGTGTCACTGGATTCCCGCCCTGCGGCACGAGATCGAGATGCACTCCGGCCCAGTAGCGGGCGGGTTTCCCAGCACGAAGCATGAAGCGCGGCTTAGGCGGGGCGTCGGCCGGGCGCTTCGAGACGGGGCCAGGCTGGCGTTTCGAGACGGTGCGGCGGTTGAGTTGCTCGCCGGGCGGACGGCGGTCAATGAGGCGCGGCATCACCTCCGGCGGCGGAGTGATGCTTTTGCCATAGACCTGCTGACCCTGGTTATTGAAGAGGCCGAAGGTGACGCCGTGTTTTTGATCGTAGGCGCTCAAGCGGGCGGGCCACTCGCTTTCCGCGAGGCGGGAGAATTCGAAGGTCACGCTCTCGCCGATAGCAGAGATACGGTCACCGGGCTCGCCGGAGAGCATCCAGTCTAGACCGAGGCGGAACTGCGCTTTGAGAAAGAAAAAGAACAGCAGCGCCAGCACGGCGAGATTCAGGGCGAACCACGAGAGGATCTTGCCGTAGAGCGGGAGTTTGAGGCGGCTCATCGTCCAGGAGTCACGAGTTGGTAGCCATAGCCGCGCACAGTTTTGATGAAGCGCGGCTCCTTCGGGTCATCGCCGAGTTTTTTGCGCAGCGTGGAGATGTGCATGTCGATGGCGCGGTCAAAGACATCCCATTCACGGTCAGCCACCTCTTCGATGAGCTGCTCGCGGGTTTTGACTCGGCCATGTGCCTTGGCGAGCGAGAGCAACAGGCCAAACTCGGCCGGCGTGAGTTGCAGCGCCTCAGCACCGAGCACGACGACATGCGTTTCGGGATTGATGCGCAACTCGCCGACGACGAGTTCTTTGATAGGAGCCAGCGGCGCTGTCTCCGCGATCCAACCGGTGCGCCGCAGCAAAGCACGGAGGCGGGCAAGCAGTTCGCGGGAGGAAAAGGTCTTCGGCAGATAGTCGTCGGCACCGAGTTCGAGGCCGACGATGCGGTCCACTTCCTCGCCGCGTCCAGTGAGCATCATGACCGGCACCTTGGACTTCGCACGGATGCGGCGGAGGACCTCAAAGCCATCGCATCCGGGCATCATGACATCGAGAATGATGGCCACCCAAGCCTCGGAGGTGGCGCGTTCGGCTCCGAGTTCACCATCGTGCTCCATTTCGACCTCGAAGCCCATCGGCTTAAGGTAATCTGCCACGAGCTGGCAAAGCTCGGTGTCGTCGTCGATGATGAGAAGGCGCATGAGCTAAGATGAAGGCATTTTTGCCTGCGGCCATCGCCTTGACGCAATCCTGACAAACTTTTGCCAAAACCGAGATCCTCAGTGCAAAGAACAGGCAAACAGCGACAAAAACTGGCACCTAGTGGAGCCAATTTGGGGCACCTTAACCCACATTCAAAAGTATGAGCTATATCATGGTCGATGTTGAGGACTGGTGGACGGTTGGCTGCTGGATCATGGCTTGCAAGGCCTCGATGAGCCGATCTTGAAGTTGGGCCGCGTTTTTGGCGATCAAGCCGTGGAGCTTCACGGCAGTCCAGTGTGTCTGGCCGGCCAAGGACGGATCTTCAATCACCGGCACGATCTTCTCGGCGACCTGTTGCCTGGGCCGATCCAGCCTCCGCGCCGTCCGCACCTCCCCAGCCCACACGCCACCGCCACAAGCCTGCGCCGAGCAGGAAGACGAGGATGAGGAGCGGTTGGACTGGTTTGATAGGATTTGGAAATTGCAGGGACGAAGAAAATGACCACCTCTGCACAGGTCCAAATATAACATGATGGAAACGAACCAAATTAACGAGTGGCGAGCAAAGCTGGTGGCTGGTTGCGACCTCAATGCGCCGACTTCGTCCGGTAGAGCTCCCCTTAATGATGAGATTTTTGCGAGTCGATTTGAAGTTGCCCGCTTCTTGATTGCCCAAGGAGCAAGAGTCGATCTGCCTTCCCAGTGTCCGCTAGTGGAAGCTGCAATGCGTGCTAATCCAGAGTTTATCAGATTCTTATTCGAGTTAGGGGCAGATGTGAATGGCACAGACCAATTCGGCAACCGGCCGTTGAACACGGCCGTGTCTTGGCAAAGGCACGAGAATGTTGTGTCCTTAATTCAACTCGGAGCGTCCTGTGAAACGGGATTGGTTTATTCGGCAGCACTTAGGAACGACTTCGATATTGTGAAGGCGTTGGTTGAGGGAGGATGTGATGTAAATCAAACTGATGCTTTTGGAATATCGAAGGACAGTCCCCTTCACATGTCATTGAAGGTCTCGAATCCAGAAATGGCGGGCTATCTGTTAGATCATGGTGCCAACCCAATGGCTGAGGATTGGTATGGTCGTCGCCCCTTTCACTTAGCCCGCGCCAATGGTTTTGATTCGCTAGCTGCGAGATTGGCAGCGATTGAGCCCAAAGAGTGGCACGACGTTCCAGTATGTAGGCAACGTCTAGCTGGCCTTGGGCTTCCAGAGCCAATTTTGGATGTCCTAGGGGAGGTGAATCGTCGGATTGAATTCTCCCCAGAAGATGCCTGCGTGACTAACTACATCGTCTTTAACACCATCGTTGAGGTGTCTCACTACATATGGGAGAATATGCGTGTTTTGGATCTCTTGCAGACAGTTCAGAACTACGGCGGCAGCGGACTACTGTGCTGGTTCGTGGATGAAGGCTGCCTCGGAACCTTTGATGAGGAACACAAGTCGTGGGGTTTGATGAAAGACTTGACCATTGAAGCTTTCTTGGAGAAACCCGCCCATCACATGAACTGCATTATTCAAGGGGGCTACACTCAGTTCGACCCTGAGTTCATGGATGATGTTGAGGAGGATGAGTAGCCTCACCCAAACAAACTCATCTGCCCCGCGGCTTCATCGCTCACGGCTTTCTTCCTCGTCTTCGCGGGGACGCTGGTGGCGACGGGGACTTCTTTGACGCTCTCGGCGGGTTGGTGGCCGGATTCGAGTTGTTGGAGGACTTCTTTGGCTCTGGCGATGACGTTTTCGGGGAGGCCGGCGAGGCGGGCGACCTGGATGCCGTAGCTTTTTTCGGCGCAGCCGGGGAGGATCTTGCGGAGGAAGATGATCTGCTGGTTCCACTCCTTCACGGCGACGTTGTAGTTCTTCACGGCGCTGCGGCTTTGCGCGAGCGCGGTGATCTCGTGGTAGTGCGTGGCGAAGAGGCAGCGGGCGCCGATGTGATCGTGCAGGTGCTCGGCGACGCTCCAGGCGATGCTGAGGCCGTCGAAGGTGGACGTGCCGCGGCCGATCTCATCGAGGATGACGAGGCTGCGCTCGGTGGCGTTGTTGAGGATGAGCGAGGTCTCGTTCATCTCGACCATGAAGGTGGATTGGCCGCGTGCGATGTCGTCGCTGGCGCCGATGCGGGTGAAGATGCGATCGACGAGGCCGATCTCGGCGCTGGCGGCGGGCAGGAAGCTGCCAATCTGCGCCATGAGCGTGAGCAGCGCGGTTTGGCGGAGGTAGGTGCTCTTACCGGCCATGTTCGGGCCGGTGATGAGGATGAGGCGGCTTTCCTCGGGCTCCAAAGTGACGTCGTTCGGCACGAAGCGCTCGCCGCTGGTGAGGTTCTGATCGAGCACGGGATGGCGGCCGTCGCGGATGAAGAGGTTGCGCGTTTCGTTGAGGACGGGGCGGGTGTAATTGAAGAGACGCGCGGTCTCGGCGAGCGAGCCGAGTGAATCGAGTACGGCGATGGCTTCGGCGGTTTCTTGGATGTGCGCGAGGTGCTCCAAGACGCGGCTGCGCAACTCGATGAACTGCTCGTATTCGAGCGCCTTGCTGCGCTCTTCGCTGCCGAGGATTTTGTCCTCCATGCGCTTCAACTCATCGGTGATGTAGCGCTCGCCGTTGACGGTGGTCTGCTTGCGGTGGTAGTCGGCGGGCACGCTGCCGACGTTGGCCTTGGTGATCTCGATGAAGTAACCGAAGACGGCGTTGTATTTGATCTTGAGGCTCTTGATGCCGGTGCGCTCGATCTCACGCGCCTGCAAATCCGCGATCCACTGGCGACCGAGCGTGGAGGCATTGCGCAGCTCATCGAGCTCCGGCAGCCAGCCCTCGCGGAAGACGCCGCCTTCTTTGATCTGCATCGGCGGCTCATCGCAGATGGCGCGTTGGATCTCCTGGCAGATGGGGGTGAGGTCGTGGAGCTTTCGGCAGAGATCGGTCAGATTGGACGGATCGGTCTGATCGGACGGATCTAGGAGGGTTTTGAGTGAAGGCACGACCTCCAGCGAAACAGCAAGCGCCTGCAAATCGCGGCCATTGCCGCTGCCTTGGCTGAGGCGGGAGCTGGTGCGTTCGAGGTCACGCACTTCTTTGAGGAGTGTGCGCACCTGGCTGAGGAGCATGGGCTCGTCGAGGAAGGCGGCGAGCATGTCCTGGCGCTGCGTGAGGGCGTCGAGGTCGCGCAGCGGGTGGAGGACCCAATGGCGGAGCTTGCGGGCCCCCATGGGGGTGCAGGTGCGGTCGAGGGCGCTCAAAAGCGTGTGCGCATTGCCGCCACGGGCGCTGACGAGTTCGAGGTGGCTCTGGCTGGCGGCGTCGATGAGCACGACGTCGTTGGTTTGGCCGACGCGGAGGCGCTGGATGTGATCGACACTGCGGCGGAGCTGAAATTGCAGGTATTGCAGGATGCAACCGGCGGCGCAGATGGCGGCGTTCATGCCGGTGCAGCCGAAGCCATCGAGCGACTGCACTTTGAAGTGCTGCGTGAGGCTGTGCTGCGCCTGATCGAGCAGGAAGAGGTAGCTTTCGATGGGCTGGGCGCTGCCGGGATTGCCGAGGGCATCGATGACCTCGCGCTGAGTGTCGCTGAAGAGCAGTTCGCTGGCCTGGAGGCGCTCCAGTTCGTCGGCGAGTTCGGTGGTGTCTTTGAACTCGGCGACTTCAAACTCGCCCGTGGTGTGATCGACGTAGGCGAGGCCGAATTTTTTGCCTTCGCGGAACACGGCGGCGAGGTAGTTCGGGCGGTTCGAGTCGAGCAGATTGAGGTCGCTGATGGTGCCGGCGCTGAGGATCTGCGAGACGGCTCGCTCGACGATCTTCCCCGGCACGGGATCGGTGGTCTGCTCGGCGATGGCGACGCGTTTGCCGGCCTTGATGAGCTTCGCGATGTAACCCTGCGACGAATGATGCGGCACGCCGCACATGGGCACCGCGTTGCGTTTCGTCAGAGCCACATTCAGGATGGGCGAGGCGACCTTCGCGTCCTCGAAGAACAGCTCATAAAAGTCGCCGAGGCGGAAGAAGAGCAGCACATCCTCCGGAAGCTCCCGCCGGATGGCGAGGTATTGCTTCATCATGGGAGTGGTGGCGGCGTCGGACATGGGCGGGGAGAGTCGGGAGGGTCAAGGAATGGTCAAGAGGTCAAGGCGTGGTTCTGCGTTCGGAACTCTCGGCTTGGCCGGAGGGCACGGAGACTTGGGGAGTTCATTGAACCGCCTGAAGGCGGAACTACGAACGAAGAATCAGCCGCCGCAGATTTTGCAGGGGGTGCCTTCGGTGGGCGGGCAGAGCTTGGCGGCATTGAAGTAGCGGCAGCGGTTATTGTGGCGGAGGCCGGAGCCGCTGAGACTGAATTGTGCGGCGGCTCCTGCGGGCAGTGAGGTGCCTGTGGCGGCGGGCGTGGACTTTGGAGCGGGTGGATCACGCTTCACCTCATGCGTGGTGACGATGAGGGCGGTACTTTTACGGAGGAGATCAATAACTTCCTTGGCTTCGTTGCCGAGACTGCCGGATCGCAGGCTGGGGATGCCGTTCATGCGCTTGGCTTTGTCTTTTTCGCCTTCGATGAAGAGCTTCTCCAAAGTGGACGTGTGGAGGCAGTCGAGCAGGGCGGGGGCGGGCTCTGTGGGCGTGGATTTCGAGCGCGAGGTGCGCTGGCCTTCGATTCGCGAGGCGGAGCGGAAGAAGACGCCGAGCGGCTCCCACTTGTCGCTGAGCACGAAGCCTCCGATGGCGTCTTCATCGATGCTGGCGTCGTGCTCGAAGGTGCTGCCCGAGCCAGCTTTGCTGACAATGCCGCGCGTCAGTGTCGGCGGGGCGAGGTTCTTTCGCGTGCTGGTGAGCGGAATGGAGAGGGCGAAGATACTCTGCCCGACCTGCGCTGGCTGGCGTGGCAGCAGACGTGCGGGCTCGCCGTCATAGGCGCAGGAGATCAGCGCGAGGCCGAGCTTGGGGTCGGACTTGATGACTTTGGCAGGCAGGTCTTTGCCGTCTTCGTGCAGGACGAGGGTCTTGGCATCTTTGAGCACGTCGGTCTCGGTGATGAAGTAGCCTTTGCCGATGGGCAAAGCGATGCCGCGTGTGCTGACGAGTTCGATCAACGGCTCGGCAATGAGAGGTGCGAGCTTGGCAGGATCGGCACCGGCGACCATGCGGATGCGGAGGTCGGCATTCACGGCGGCATCGAGCGTCAGATCAAAGGCGCGGATGATGGCGGCATCACCCTCGATGGGCTGAAAGGTGCGATTGCCGGCGTAATACAGCAGCTTGGTTTCGAGCTTGTCTCCACGTTCCAGCTTGAGGCTGCCTTGGGGGAGAAAGAAGGTCTCGCCGCTGAAGGTCCATGGGCCTTTCGCGCCGGTGAGTTGTGAGCCCATGCGGGCAATGTATCCACCATCGACCACGGTTTGAATCTCGAAGGTCTGCGGGGCAAGCACCTGCGCGCCATTCATGGCGAATTGCGCGGCTCTAGCGTATTCCTGGTCAGAAGTGGAAAGCGCACTAAGGGCGAGGACGGAGGCTTTCCCATCGGGCAACTTCAGCAGCACGCGGTCGTCTTTCACCCCACCAAATTCGGCCTCGATGGTCTTGGTGCCATCAGCGCTGCGCCATTCACGCGCGGTGGCGGTAATGGAGATGAACACGGCCAGGAGTATGAAGCGGCGCATGAGATCAGAGGCTAGGCCGAGTTTGAAACCTGGCAAGTGGACGATCCGCCTACTGCTTCGCGATGTTGGCCCGGCCTCCGCGCAGGACGAATTTCTGGATCTTGCCAGTCGCGGTCTTGGGCAGTTCGGTGATGAAATCGAAGCCATGCGGCACTTTGAAATGAGCGAGGTGATCCCGGCAGAAGAGACGGAGTTCCTCGCTCGTGGCCTGCGCGTCTGCTTTCAACACGATGAATGCATGGGGTGTCTCGCCCCACTTTTCATGGGGCATGCCTACGACGGCGACTTCCTGGATGGCGGGATGTCTGAGCAGCGTTCCCTCGATCTCGATGGAGGAGATGTTTTCGCCGCCACTGATGATGACATCCTTCCAGCGGTCTCGGATCTCGATGTAGCCATCGTCATGCACGACGGCGGCATCTCCGCTGTAGAACCAGCCGTCGCGGATGGCTTTGGCCGTGGCTTCGGGGTCGTTGTAGTAGCCCGCCATGACGGCATTGCCGCGAATGATGATCTCTCCGAGCGAGGTGCCATCTTGGGGCACTTCGTTGCCTTCATCATCGACCACACGCACTTCGGCGGCACCGAGATACTCGACACCTTGGCGTGCCTTGATCTTGGCCCGGGACGTGGGGTCGAGACTGGCGTGCTCGGGTCGAGGCTCGCTGATAGTCACGATGGGTGAGACCTCGGTGAGGCCATAGACGTGGGTGATTTCCCAGCCGAGCTCGCCTTCGATGCGCTCGATGGTGGCTGCTGCTGGTGGCGCTCCTGCGGTGAAGACGCGCACACCGCGTGGAGCACTCCTGCGCAGCTCTTCGGGAGCATTGGCGATGCCGATGAGGATGGTCGGCGCGGCACAAAGCATGGTGATGCCCTCACGCGCGATGGTTTCAAAGATGGCCCTGGGATCGGCCTTGCGCAGGCAGACATGGCGCGCGCCCACGGCGGTCATCGTCCAGGTGAAGCACCAGCCGTTCGCATGAAACATGGGCAGCACCCAGAGATAGCGGTCCGCGCTGGTGATGCGCGTGTGCATGAGGTGACCCATGATGTTCAGGGCGGTGTTGCGGTGTGTGACCATGACGCCCTTCGGGTTCGCCGTGGTGCCACTCGTGTAGTTCAGCGAGATCATGTCCGTCTCCTGGATGGTGACAGGCGTGAGCTGTGTGGACGCGGCGGCGAGCGTGGCTTCGTAGTCCAGCCAGCCCTCCTTGCTGCCTTCGAGGGCGACGAAGTGATGCACGTCCGGCACATGATCGCGGATGCGGTCCACGGCATCGAGATAGTCTTCATGAACACAGATCACCCGTGCGCCGCTGTGTCTGAGGATGTAGGCGAAGTCGTCCGCAGTGAGGCGAAAATTGATCGGCACGGTGACGGCTCCGATCTGGGGCACGGCGTAATAGGCCTCAAGGTGCGAATGTGTGTTCGGCGAGATCAGCGCGATGCGGTCTCCCTTTTGAACACCGAGCTTCTGCAAAGCTGACGACCAGCGGTCACAACGCTCAAAGAACTGCCGATAGGTGAAGCGCTGCCCGCCATCGACGAGGGCTTCACGATCAGCATAGAGGCGACGGGCACGACGGGCGAAATCGAGGGGCGTGAGCGGAGTTTCCATGAGGTTGGCTGGTGGAAGCCAAAGAACGTGGCTGAAACTCCGCTCCCATCTTCGTTTTGTGAGATCGCCATGAATCTCCACGCCGCCATCCTTTGCACCTTAGCGCTAGCCACCGCGTCCCTGCACGCCGCCGAACTGCGAGCAGGCACAGCAAAGATCGACATCACGGACCGGACGGTGCCGGTGAATGATGCCTGCTTTGCCAAAGCCCTCGTTTTGAAAAGCGGTGAGACCACGGCGGTGCTGATCACGGTGGATGCTGTGGCGATTGGCGAGATCGGACGCATCGGGAGTGGCTTCCTGGCTGTGGTGCGCGGGCAGTTGGAGAAAGAGGCGGGCATTGCGCCTGAAAGCGTGATCATCAATGCAAGCCACTGCCACGGCATCATCCGAGCTGACACAGCACAACTTGTGGTTCAGGCAGTGAAGGAAGCGGCGAAGAATCTGGTGCCGGTGAAAGTGGGTACGGGGTGCGGATCAGAGACTCGGATCAGTGAAAATCGCCGCCTGCTGATGAAGGACGGTAGCGAGGTGGACATGCGCCGCGCCTACTCAATGCCGCGCGATGAAGATGTGGCGAGCGTAGGGCCCATCGATCCTCAGATCGGGCTGCTGAAGCTGAATCGTGCAGACGGCACGCCGATGGCCGTCGTGTACAACTTCGCCTGTCATCCGATCATGAACCCGCCGAGCAAGGGCAACTCGGCAGACTATCCCGGATTTGCCTCCAAGGTCATCGAAGAGGCTCTCGGTGGTGGTGCGATGGCGTTCTTCGTTCAGGGCTGTGGCGGGGACATCAATCCCATCCGCTACAAGGAAGTCACCCGCCCGGCTGATGCGGAGCCGCTCGGGACGATGCTCGGAGCCAGCGTGCTCAGTGCCACCAGGAAGATCGAAACCCGAGATGCCCCTGCGCTGAATGTCAGTCGTGATCTTATCTCCCTGCCCCGTGCGGCAGACTATGAGAAGCGCATCTCCACGATTGAGGCCGAACAGAAGAAGCAGCTTGCCGCGCTGAAGCCGACAAACATCAACTTCAAGGCCTTCCTTCCCCTGTTGATCCAGCATCGGATGGATCCCGAAATGCCGTCACATCATTCACAGAGTTACCTCCATGATCAGGCGCTAGGCAGAAAGGGCATATCCCAGCTCGATGCCGACAATCTCGCTCTGGTGGAGAACTACCTCGGCAACATCCAGATCATGGAAAAGCTCACGCGGCTGAATACGAACCTCGCTTTGCTAAAAAGGCACCTAGCCGAAACCCAGGCCGCAGGGAAAAATACGCTGGACGTCGAAGTCTGCGGCTGGCGTGTCGGTGACTTCAAGCTGGTGACCTTCCCTGGCGAACTCACCGTCCAGATTGGGCTAAACATCAAGAAGGCGGCGAAAGACGCGAACGCCTATGTCGCAGGCTACACGAACGGCTACATCTACTACACTCCGACAATGCAACAGAGGAACAACACTGGCTACGCACAGGAGGACTGCGACACGCTCGTAGCTCCAGAGTGGCAGAAGATCTTTGAAACAAAGGCGCACCAGGTTTTGCAGGATCTCAAATGACCATGCCGAGGCCTCGAGTCTCTTTAGTGACTGCAAAAGCTACCGTGAGACTTGCGCGGTTAATCGCTTGAGCCGAGTCCTATTTCCCGGACTATCCCGACCTACTTTCTGTCATGCCATTCCGAACTGCGCTGCTCAATCTGGCGATCACTTTCATGCTCCTGCTGGTGGTGGTGCTGGTGGGGATAGCCATGCGGGGCAAACAACCCAAGGCGGTACAAGCCGTGAAAATCCCTGTGGCCGGAGTGCCCGGCCAGACCAAGCCCGATGAGGGCGGTGTGCCTAAGCCACCCATCGAGAAATTCCAAATTCTGCCTGCACCTGTGCTTGTGGAGAGTGCTGCAAATGAGGCGGATACTCTGCGCATCCGCTACGGGAATGAGGAGTATGTTTTTGTCCTCTACTTTGTGGATGCTCTAGAGACGACCATGGACCACCCTCAGCGTGTAGCGGAGCAGGGCCGCTGGTTCGGAGGTGTGCCTGACAAAGCGATCAATGAAGTCGGCAAGGACGCCGCTAAATATGTCACCGACCTGCTCAAAGAGAGGCATTTCAACGTGCTGACGCGCTGGGAGCGGGTGCCAAATACAGTCCGCTACTATGCCGTGATCAAGGTCGAGCAACCCGAGGGCCCTGTGTATCTGGCAGATCTGCTGGTGAGGCGAGGCTTTGCCCGAGTGGGCGGCCTGCGCACTGAGCTCCCAGATGATCGCCGTGACCAGCCGACCTACATGGCGGAACTGAAAGCACTGGATGAAAAGGCCAGACAGACCAAGTCGGGCATTTGGGCCATGGCATCCAGCATCCCCGGCATCTCAAAAAGCAAAGACCGCTGAGCGTGCGACCTTAATTTTCCGGAGTCGCCCCAGGGGTGAGTTTGCCCTGCTTTAAGCGATTGCGGAGTTTGCCCCAGAAGTCTTCATCTTCATCCGATGGGCCGCTGGCAGGCAGGCCTGGGCGGATGGAACTGGTTGGCAATGTTGGAACCTGCACGCTGGGGCCGCCTCCATCGCTGCGTGCATCTGCCGCCGAGCGCCCGTAGGGTGAGAAAAGTCGCGTAGGTATGGGGTATTTCGTGAAGCTTGTGGGGAGAACACGGTGCTTGTTGATGAAATCCGTGGGGCTGTAGTAATTCGTGTTGTCACGAGCGAACTGGCTGCGATTCATGCCGATACGAAGATTCTTTCGCATCTCAAAATGAAGATGAACGGCATACATGCCATTGTTGCTTCCCATGGTGCCGATCAATTGTCCTTTCTCAACGATCTGTCCGACTTTCGCGATGCGCTGGTGCAGGTGCCCATACTGGCTGTCCACCATGGCGATCTTGCCAGTCTCATCGCGATAAGCGTGCCGAATGACAATGCAGTTTCCCCACCCTGCGCCGATATTCTCAGAGATCACGACCACTCCTCTGGCCGTCGAATAAATGGGTGCTCCAAGGTCACTGTCACCACCTCCGCGGCCATTCCAATCCTCACCCAAGTGCCCATTTGGCCAGTATCCACGGAATTTGTAGTATCCTGTGCCGTTTGGTTTTCCGACTGGAAAATCAAACCCATCTGCTAACTGGCATCGGATGGCTTCGGCTGCCCGCAAGCGAGCTCCAAGCACGGCAAATGCGAAGACCAACACAACCATGCCGATCCTAAGTGGGAGCGGTTGATGGATCGATCCGCCAGTCATGGTTGGAGCAGAACTTGTCAAAAAAAGCCCGCCTTGGTTGCAGAGGCGGGCTCAACTAAATCACGGATTCTTCGGAGCCGAAGCAGGTGCTGGTGTGGCTGGAGCTACTGGGGCTGGAGCTACTGGGGCTGGAGCTACTGGGGCTGGAGCAGCGGTTGCTGGTGCCGCAGGAGGCGCAGGCGCTGGAACCGCTGGAGAGACAGCTTTCGGTTCAGATGGCTCCTTCATGGCGGGGGCCACAGGCTTGCTTTCGGGTGCTTTCGGGGTCTCAGCCTTGGCTGCATCGCCCACCTTGGCGGGCTCTGGAGCTTTCGCGGGAGTTGCAGGAGCAGATTTCACATCGCCAGTTGCAGGTGCCGCAGCGGGAGCGGGAGCAGGAGCTGTAGGCGTGACAGTTGGAGTTGCGGGAGCCGCTGGCGCTGCGGGAGGCGGCTCATCAAAGACCTTTTTAGCTTGCCCTGCGGTCTGCTTCCGAGTCGTCAGGACAGCAAGTGAGAGGGTCAGAACGAAAAGAATTACCGCCAGATAGACGGTTCCTTTTTGAAGAACATTGGTGGTCTGAGCACCAACGAGCTGAGTCATGGCGGCATCACCAAAGGAGGCACCGAGCCCCTCTTGACGAGGGCGCTGCATGAGAACGAGAAGGATGAGGAGGAGGCAGACGATGACTTCGACCACCGTGAGAATGCCGATCAGGATGTCCATAAGGGGGCGCGAATATGGGGGTCAAGCTTGATTTGGCAAGCAGCTTCTCAAGTGGGTTTTGGCTTATTGTGGTCTTGGAAGTAACCGTAGTAGCGTGCGTAGTTCATTTAACGCCAAGCTGTTCAAATGCCCCCATTAGCTACCTTCTGGTTGGATTGGATAGAATCAGCTTAGCAGCAGATTACCCTTCCGGTGGCGGGGCTTCTTTCTGGGCCAAGGCATCCTGGGCTTCACTGAGACGAAATTCGAGTTCGGCAATTTTATAGCCGTCTTCCCGAGCTTTTTTCCGGGCGTCTGCCTCCATCTGAGTGATTTTTGCCTCCAGTTCAGCGACTCGCTTGTCATCTCCAGCAGTCATTGCACCAGCCTTGGAGGGCTCAGACTTGTCTGGAAGCACTCCCACGGCATTCATGAACTCCTTCTGTACCATCGCTGATCGTGCCTCGGCGGCAGTCACCTGGCGCTGAAGATTGGCGATGCGTGCCTCGGCCTGCTGCTTGTAGGAACTCAATGCCTCAGTCGCCTCCGAAACCTGACTGTCAGCCGTGGCGACAAGTGCTTCGTTGGCCTTGATGGTCTGATGCAGCTTGGCGACTTCGGCCTGCAGTTCGGCAGTCTGCTGGTTTGTGGTCTGACGCAGTTCGATTACTTCACGAATAGACTGCTCCAGCCGACGCTCGAAATCCCCAGCACGTTTGTTTGAGACTTCGATCGTCTGCTCCAAAGCACTGATGCGGCCTCTCTCTGAGACGAGTGCAGCTTTAGTCGGTTCCAGCTGTGCAGCGAGTTCACGAGTTGCAGCTAGATCCGAACTGAGGGAGGCGATGCGCTGATTGGCATCCTGCTCGCGTCGCTGAGAAACGTCACGCAGGGTGTTGTGGCGTTCATCCAGCAGTTGATACGCGAGGGCGGCCTCATCTAGCTTTTGCTTTGCCAAGGCGGCCTGGGCTGCTGCGGCCTCTTTTTCTTTTTTCAGTGTCTCAGCGGCGGCACTGGCCTGATCTGCCAACTGCTTGGCTAGCGCTTTGAGTTTCTTTTCCTGAAAAAGCCAGACGCCCCCTGCGGCAATAACGACAAGAACGGCCATCAAGCCCCAGTGCTCTATGGCAAGCGGGGTGAAAGCCAGGAGGGCTGATGAAGCGGATTCAAATGACATGGCGCGAGATCATTCCGCAATCCCGCGCCATGTCGAGCGCGGATGCCGACGACATCAACCACCCGCCGCACTCGTGAAGAGCACGGCATGCTGGTCGTAGGTGGCTTTAGCACCGGACACTTTCGCCACGTAGTCGATGGCGGTGGTGAGGGGCATGTCGGTCAGGGTGAGCGAGACTTTATTCGTGCCGATCTTGGGATCGGTGACGATGAAGTTCGGCACCACTTGGCCGCCGCTGGCGTTTTTTGACAGGGCGCGCAGGCCTTCCAGGGCCTCCTGGAGGGTGACGTCTGTGAACTCGATTTTGGCGAGTTTGACGCCCTCGTATTTCTTTTTCAGCGAGGAGCCAGCAGAGGTGCGCAGCTTCGTTCGGATATCTCCGAGGAGGATGCGTGTCTCCTGATGGCGCGGATTTTGTGCTGCGACCATGGTGAGGAGTTGCTGGGCCTGCTCGAGGTCGCCCTTGTAGTAGGCCTCTCGGCCCATTTTGAAGAGGTTCTCGATGTCATCAGCCGCGCGCAGAGGCGCGACTCCAATGGATGCACCTGCCACGAGGGCGAGCGCCAAACGAACCACTAAGCAATGAAGGTTGGTTTTCATAGCGGGGGGGAATCGGGTTATCCGACATCTGCAATTGCATCAAAAAGCTGCAACGTTGGCAAGACTGAAGATGGGATAAAACGCATCCGCAGCTTGCACGAAAGGCGGCGGGAGGCACTCTGGGACTCATGAAACTCCTTTTTGCCGCCCTGCTCGCCGCCCTTGCCTCCTTCTTCTGGGGGTACATCTCCTGGATGGTGATGAGCTGGCATCAGGTGGGCATGCACGACTTCAAAGATGAGCAGGCCGTGACTCAGGTCATCCAGGAAAATGCGACTCAGGGCCGTGGCATTTATGCGCTTCCTTTCCAATACAAGCCGCTGGACATCACCTCACCCGAGGAGGCGGAAGAGATGCAGGCGAAGTATGAGAAAGCGATGAAAGATGGCCCCTTCATGTATGCCATCGTCCGCCCTGGCAAAACTGAGGAGAGCATGCAGCAGAACCTGATCCGCAGCTTCGTCCGTTCCTTCATCGCAGCGATCCTGCTTGGAGCGCTGATGACTCAGCTAACGATGAGTTATCCTGGAAAGCTTGCCTTTGCAGCCACCATCGGTGCCTTGATCGGACTCGGGGCAGACGTCCCAGACTGGATTTGGTTTGAGCTGCCAACGCGGGATCTGATCGTGAACATGGCGGACCACTTCATCGAGTGGACGCTCGCGGGCTCCGTGCTGGCGTTTTTCCTCGGGCGGGAACTGAACGTGCGGAACGATCACTGATCGCCGCCAGCACTTACTTTCCCTGCTGGAGCACGAGCACGAAGAGTAGCTGGCCGCCGCGCCATTTCGGACCGGCGATGAAAAGAGGACTACCGGGCTTCAGGACGGTGTCTGTTTTCACGACGACCTGCTGATCGCGCCAGAACTGAAGGTGGAGATTCATGCCACCGCCTTCAGCAGGGCCTTTGGAATCGACTTTCAAAAACAGGTCCTTCGTCGGCACGACCCAGGATTCATACTCGCGGAAGACATCCTGGAGATGCTGGCCGATGACCTCGAAGCGCTCGTAGGGGAAGACTTTCCCGAGGCGCTGGGGAATGTCAGCAAACTCGGCTGGGGACTGCACCTTTTCCATTGCCGCGGCTTCCTTGGCATCGTTCGTGGCGAAGATGAGCGCGCCCCAGACTTTGGCGTCAGTGGCGGGCTTCTTTGCTGGCAAAGGCTGCACGGGCGGAGTGTCCTGCGCTGTGGCCAACGCGGAAGTCAGAAGCACGAGGATGGCAGTGGCGAGCTTCATCCGCGCGGTGTTGTGGAGGTAAGGAGCAGAGGTTGATTGCGGGCATCTTTGGCCATGACTGCCACGGCTTTGCCATCAGAACCGAAGAGGGTGGTGGCGGCCACGGCTTCATCGACCTCGCTGCGGTCGATGTTAAATCCCACGATCTTGCGGTCGGCAGGCATCTCTTCGAGTCCATCGAGCATGAGCACAGTGGCCCGGGCTTCGTCGGAGTGGAAGGAGCGGGCCTGCACGGCAGAATTCGGCACGTAAATGCTGTTCACGAGGCTGTCCGCATCTTCAGAAGGCGCACCGTTTTGCCACATCGTGAGGGCGGCCATGGCGATGGCTGCGGCGGCGAAGGCCGGGGTCAGCCAGGGCTTGCGCAGCCATCCAAACCAACCCTCTGCAGTAGGCACGGACAGCTGCTTGTTTTCCTCCTGGGCGAGGCGGACCTGGATCTGGCTGTTGAAGAAATCAGCATACGGCACCGGCATCTCGGCGGGGAGATGCGTGCGCAGATCGGCGCTGAGGCGCTGCATCAGCTCGGCTTCCGCTTTGAGGGCGGGATCGGAGGCTAGGCGTGAGTCGAAGGCCGCTTTCTGGGCGGCGCTCATTTCTCCATCCAGCCAGCGGAGGAGGTCGTGGTCTTCAGTCGGCGTTTTCATAGCAGTCTTTGAGGAGTTCCTGGAGTTTCTTGCGGGCGTAAAAGAGGCGGCTCATGACCGTGCCCAGGGAACACGGCACGGTGGCGGCGATTTCTTCATAGGCCATGCCCTCCACCTCGCGAAGCAGGATCACCTGCTTGTGCTCGGGGCTGAGTTTGGCGATGGCCTCCTGGATGCGGGCACCCAGTTCGGCGTTTTTCAAAGCAAGGTCGGGGGCGGCATCACCACGCGGCACGGCCTCCGCACCAGCGGCCACGCGATGCTCAGTACGGGAGTCATCGAACTCCCCTTCCCCTTGGATCTTTTTTTTGCGCATCCAGTCGTAGACGACGTTGTGCGTGATCCGGTAGAGCCAGGTGTAGAAGGCAGAGTCCATCTTGAAGCGCGGCAGGGCGCGCCAGGCTTTGATAAAAGCCTCCTGCGCGAGGTCCCAGGCCTCGGTTTCATTCTGGATCATGTGGTAGGTCATAGCGTAAATCCGCCCCCTGTAACGACTCACGAGCACGTCAAACGCACGCGTGTCGCCCGCCTGGCAGCGCTTGACCAGGTCGATGTCCGGGACTTCGCCAGGATCAGGCGCAGTGGAGGCGGGCATTGTTACAGAAGGATGGCGGGGTTACAGACGGCGGCGCAGGAAGCGCTATTCAGATGAATTACGGTGATACTCTGGCGGGTTCGTCCGGCGCCGTCAAAGACTTGCGATTCCAGGTTTATTCCGAGCCACCAGATCTTGGATGCCTGAAATTCAAAAAAGAAAAGCGCGCCCGTGTTTTCGTCTGCGCCCGTAAAAGTCGCTACCCAATACCCCACAACGCTGACTATGATGACCGCCTCCATGTCCACTGTTCAATCGACGGCCAAGAGCCGCCAGTTCCCCAAGTTTGATCTCTATCGCCTGCTGCACACGGTCTTCCAACCCACGTTCGGCTGCAAGATCTGCATCCTTATCGACCTGCCCGACCTCAGCGAAGCCAAAGGTATGGCCTTCCTGAAGAATCCGGCCCGTGCCATCCAGCGCCGCGCTCATGAGTATTTCTATCTCGGCCTGCAAAACGGCGTGATGGACGAACTCGCCCTCAAGGGTGGCGAAATTTACGCCTACACTCAAACCACGGGCAGCAATCTCGACCTCCCCGACGAGTGCGTGGACATGGATGGTAACAAGTTCAGCCTCGAAGGCGACATCTACCCGAACTACGACATCATCCTCTGCATCTCCACCTTCTCCGCCACCGCGCCACTTACGGCCTTTGCGAAGCAATATGGTTTCCGTGGGGCAACGCTCCATGGTTTGAATGAAGTCATTCTGAACTCCGGTCTGGCCGTGGATTATGAGGAAGTCAGCCGCGATGCTGAAAAACTCCGTCTCGCCATGACCGGTGCTGAAAGCGTGGAAATCGACTTCGGTCTCGAAAATGGCGAAGTACTCACCGCCAAGCTCGAACTCAGCGGCCAGGAAGCTCAAAAAAGCCACGGCCTCTGCCGAGGCACCACGCCCGATGTAGCGAACCTGCCCGCTGGCGAAGTCTATTTCGTCCCGACTGGAGCGGAAGGCCTCTTCCCCATGAAGTACGAGGACGGAACGCTCGGCAAACTCACCGTCGTTGGCGGACGCATCATCAAGAGCGAACTCATCGAAGGCAAACAGGCCACCATCGACACTCACAACGCCCGCCTTCTGGATGATCCGATGACCGGCGTGCTCGGTGAACTCGGCTTCGGCACCCAGGTGCTGCCCGTCTCCGGCTCCGACATTCAGGATGAAAAAGTGCTCGGCACCTGCCACCTCGCCACCGGGCGCGATGATCATCTCGGCGGTCACATCACACCGGCTCAGTTCAAGCGTCATCAAAACGCCACGCACGACGACATCCTCTTCGCCCCACACAAGACGCCGAACTTCGACATCAAGCAGGTTCGCATGAATCGTGGCGCTCAGCAGGAGATCCTGATCGAGCACTTCCAGCCTTCGAAATATCTGCTGGATGCCCTCGCGGCAGAATGAGGCACACCGCATGAACATCTACGAAACCCGGCGCCTGCTCGATGAATACCTGCTCTTCCACTACGGAGCGCCACATGAGGTGCTGCCGTGGGAGCAGGGGCCGAGTTCGGCGCTTGGGTTTGCCGTGCGCACGGTCACGGAACTTGCTGACTTCGCATTGAAGCCAGCCACCGCGCTCGATCTCGGCTGTGCTGTCGGTCGATCGAGCTTTGAACTGGCTAAGCACTGCCAGAACGTCATCGGGATCGATTACAGTCACAGCTTCGTCGATGCAGCGAATGCACTGATCACGAGCGATCTGCCCTACCAGCGGCTCGATGAAGCTTCCGCGATGACAGAACTCATCGCAAAAGCCCCCGCCGGTTCTCCACGCGAGCGAGTGCATTTCGAGCAAGGCGATGCGATGCACCTTCGCGCAGATCTGGGTAACTTTGATCTCGTCCATGCGGCGAATCTCCTCTGCCGACTGACTGATCCGCAGCTCTTGATCCAGCGGTTGCACGACCTCGTAAAACCGGGCGGCCAGCTCCTGCTCACCACGCCCTGCACCTGGCTGGAAGAGTTCACCCCACGCGGTAACTGGCCGCAGGGCTCCACTCGTGACTGGCTGAAAGCCGTGCTGTCAGAGCACTTCGATCTCGCCTTGGAAAAAGACCTGCCCTTCCTCATCCGCGAACACGCGCGGAAGTACCAGTGGAGCGTCGCGCTCGGCACGCGCTGGATAAGGAAATAGCAACGCTACTTCTTCGGCGGATGCAGCTCCGCTACGGGCAGCTCGGTAAAGCGTTTCCAGTGCTCCTCGCTTTGTTCTTGCGTGGCGACTCCATCATGCACCCAGAGTCCGTAGCGGACGCGCAGCTTCTTTTCCTCCGTCACCTCGACGGGAGAATCCAAGCTGAGACAGCAGCCCATCCAGCCGTCATTGCGAACGTGGAAGGCCGTGGGGTTATGCGGGTTCATCGGGTGATTCATCAGCGTGATGCCGCCGAAGCCATCTGCCTCATTCGTGATGCGGCCGCTGTAGTCGCACCAGCGTGCTGGTTTGCGGAAGACCTGCTCTTCATTGAGCTGGCCTTCGGAGTTCAGGATGCGCCCGCCGCCGTCATGCACGCCGATGCTCTTCGCCATGCGCACGGCCACCAAACCAAAACCGCTGGCACCAAAAGTCGTCGTCTTTCCCTTCGAGGGCGCGAACTCCAGATCGATGATCATGAACCAGCTCTTTGCACCATCAAGCGGGCGGATCTCGGTGCGGCGGACTTCGATGAGCTGGATGCTTTTGTCCGCCTCGCTGAGCCAGTGGTTCACCATGCGCATGGAGGCGAAGTCGTCCATGTCCTCGTAGCCTTCGCGGGAGACTTCAACGTTCACGATGCGGCCCTGCTTCTTCGCATAGTCACCCCAGAAATCGAGGTCATTGACCATGTTGTGCGTGACCCAAACGCTGTTGTGGTGGCTGTGCGTGAGCGGATCATGCGGATGCCCCATGCGCGTCAGGCTGAAATCGCGTGAGGCGCGGATGGGGTGCCAGAAAGGGCGCATATCCTGCGAATCGAAATGCATGGCCGTGAGTTCGCGACCATCGAGCTGAAACGAAGTGACATGGTGCGGCATCGGCACCGCCTGCACACGCGGGATCGGTTTGGCTGAGGGGAGCTGCGCGGCGGCAGCCAGCGGGAGGAACAGAGTCAGGAGGAGGCGCATGACTCATCAACGCGCCAACTTACGTTCATTTCTCCTTCACCCGAAGCAGCACTTCATTGCGGCGCATGGGGCCGGGTGTCCAAGGTGGATCATAAAAAGCAAAAAATGGCTCGCCCTCGGTATCGATGCTCTTCGTCTTCGCCCATGCTCTAAGGGCACCGAGTTTCTCCAGCTCCTTCGCTTCTTTGCTGACGCCTGAATAGCGGATGACGATGACTTTCACGGCCTGAATCTGATCAAGTTTCACCTCTCCCTTTGGCGTTGGCAGGCCTTTGGCGACGCTGGCTTTTGGCATGACGAAACTCATTGAGGATTCCTTTTCCCCTCGCTGAACGATGACCGGTGTGGTCATGGCGATTTTTTCGCTGCGCTCATTTCCACCATCAATAAAGCGGAACAGTTTCATGAAACTGCCATCCATGTTCTTCGAGCGTTTGTCATTCGATGGCAGGGAGACCTTTGCGAGGTGGAGGGTTTCATACTCGCGCAGCTCGAAGTCTTTTTCCTGCTGGAGCACTTGATACGGAGCAGTCTCTGTGGCCGCACGTGAGTTCGAGACAAAGAACCATCCTGCGGAGAGCAGTACGAGACTGGGTATGATCCAAAGCATACGTTTCATGCCAAACCTACGCTCCGCGCGAAATGGCGGACTCATTCGCGAACGATGCGCCAGAGCGGTGCAGGCAGCCGTTCGCTGGTGAACCATAGCGTCTTGCCATCGACATCATAGCAGATCGCTTCGAGCTGCGGTATGAGCGGGATCGTGATGAGTCTGGCGGGCTTCTTCAATGCCTCAACGAGGGATTCACCAGGCTTGATCCGCCATTCATAGATGAAGCTGTAAGTGGAGATGGCAAGGCGGCTGCCATCGGCGGAAAAGGAGCCCGCCGTGGTCTGGCAGGCATCGTGCGGGCGCTTGCCGATGAGCTGACGCTGCGGGAAGCGGAGATCGGCGATCTTCTCCAGCTTCATCGGTTTGTCCTTGGTCAGGGTCTCGGGAAAGGCATACACGGCACTTTTCTCCTCCTCGCTTTTCGTGACGATGTAGATCCGGCGTGTCTGGGGATGAACGAGCAGCGTCTCCGCATTGTGATGTCCGTCAGGATACTGGCCATGCCAGATCTGCGGATCGGCAGAGAGGATCTCTTTGTCTGCGGTCTTTGGCAAATCTGGCTCGGAAATCTGATATACCTGGATGCTCGGACGAAGAAGCAGGTTGTCGCCTATGTCTGCAATGAAGAGCTGAGAGGTGCCATTCCCATCCTTCGCGGAAGCCATGTCCTCCCAGTCGAAATTCACCGCGTGCGGAAGGCGCACCTTTGCCCGGGTTTTACCCGCCTGATCGATCGCATAGATACAAGGATCGCTGGCCGAGTCGTTGTGAGTCCACAAAACGCCGGGCTCCAGCAGACTGCGAGTGAGGCCTGAGCTTTCGTTGATTCGTTTGTCCTGAAGGACAGCCACGCGTTCAGTGCGGGTTTTATCGATCTGCTGCGCCAGCGCGGTGGATGCGAAGGCGACAATCAGTGCTGGCAGATGGAGTTTCAAATTAGCCTAAGTTGCGGACCGGACCCGGGATGAGACGGCTGTAGTGCATGTTCACACGATTGAGGAACCACTGCCAAGTACCACCAGGCCTGCCACCGTCCATGAGGAAATGCGGGCAATTCTTGTGCGGATCTTTGATGTAGGGGCTGATGCGCGGCCAGTGATAATGAGGCACCACGTGGTTCAGCGGAATTCCATAAGTGTACATGAGATAGGCGGCGAGACGTGCGGTCTTGTCGATCGTCATCCCGATGTCGTTGCCGCGATGCTCACACATTTCGATGCCGATGCTGTAGTTGTTCCCAGGCCCATCAAAATCCGCGTGCTCACCCTGCTCGCGGCAGGGCAGGTGCTGGATGGCGACATTTGACTGAACGGTGAAATGCCAAGTGAGATAGCCGATACGATTGCCGCCTTTACGCTTCGTGGCGCGGAGGGCGCCGCGTTTCAGGGCCAGGGCATGATTGTAGGCATCTCCCGTGTAGTTCTGCGTGCTGTGAATGGTAATGTACTTTGGCCTCATGGGCCGGTAGATCTTCCGCCCGACGGTGCCAGCACGGATAAGATCAGTGCGCAGGCCAACTTCACGCAGCAACTGATCAGGTGTCACCCGGTCGAGTGTCGTTCCATAAAACCGTGATTCCCACTGACTGATTCGTGACCGGTTCATGGGCTGCGTGCAGGCAGCGATGATGACCACGATAAGAAGCACAAAGGGTAGGAAAAGACGGGCCCAGGATTTCTTCATACACGCACTATCGCCAAAGGAGAGGCTTTGCCAAGACCGACGGGTAAGTTTTCACCTCAGAGGCACCCACGCTGCGCGGCCTGCTTGGTTGACAGCGCACGCCGCCGCCGCCTACATATTCCCATCAGGGCAGCGGCACGAAAGCTGCGCTCTTGTCTCCCCCTGCTCTTCATGATGTTGCCCCGGTTCCGTTTTCTCCTGAATCTCTCCTTCTGCACGCTCGCGATCCTCCTTTCGGCCTGCGCAGCAGACCATTCGGGCACACGCATGTCCGGAGACATGAGTAGCGGCTATTACGCCAGTTCCGCCCTCCCCGTCGCCACACCGGTGGCTTTTGATGGTGGATACTCCGTCGGCGCAGAGCCCATGCTGGCGGCGGCCAGCGGCCCTCCCATCCATGCAGCTTCCTACATCATGATCGATGCAAATACGGGAAAACACCTCGCTGGACGTGCCACCGAGACCCCGCGTGCCGTGGCCAGCACCCAGAAGATCCTCACCGCCCTCGTCGTGCTGGATGCCGGGAATCTGGACAAAAAGGTCACCGTCCAGGCCTCCGACGTGCGCGTGGAGCCCACCGTTCTCGGTCTGCGTCCAGGTGACAGCTACACCCGCCGCCATCTTCTTTACGCCTTCCTCATCAAAAGCTGCAACGACGTCGCCAACGTGCTCGCCCGTGACAATGCCGGCAGTATCGGCGCTTTTGGCGTAAAGATGACGGCCAAAGCACGCTCGCTAGGCTGCACGAACAGCCGCTTTTACAATCCTCATGGACTCACTGTCCCAGGCCAACACTCCACCGCACGCGACATGGCCCGCATCGCCCTGGCCGCCTACCGAAATCCCATCATCCGCGATGCCGTGCGCCGGAAGTACTACACCTTCACCCGCCGGGATGGCCGCACCATCACGCTGAAAAACACCAACGAACTCCTCGGTGTCATGCCCGAGTGCAACGGTATGAAGACAGGCTATACCAATGCCAGCGGTCGCTGCCTCATTTCCACCGCCACGAGCCGTGGGCGCAGCGTCATTCTCGTGCAGCTCGGCACCAAGACGAAATACATCTGGAATGACGGCAGTCTCATGATGCGTTGGGGCCTCCAACGCGCCAGTGGCGGCGGCATGGCCTTCAACTGGTGATCACGCCCATGAACGGGCAACCTGCCCTCTTCCGTCTCGGCGGAAGCGATAGGACTTTGGTTTCGCCAAAAGAACGCTGGATAGCCCTATGAACCATGAGCGGCTGGCAGCGCCTTCAGCACTTCCTCGACGCATTTGTCGCCGAGGATCTGATAGGCGGGACCATTCCAGTGAAACTTGTCTTTGCCACCGCGGGCGAGGTCGAGCTTGTCCACGAGCAGGGCGTAGAAGTCGCTCACCGGCACGCCGCATTCGGCCATGACTTTGGCGGCCATTCGGTTGTGGTCGAGGATAGTGCCGTTGATGACGGGATCGAGCGTTTTGACATCGCCTTCCAGCATCACGGGCGTGCTGCTGGCCCAAATGAGCTTGGCGTTGGGGAGCTTCGCCTTGATGGCATCGACGTAGCCTTTCGTCAGCGGTTCGAAGGTGCCCGGCTTGATGCGGCCCTCCTGCCAGCCGTGCAGGCCCATGTTGAAGTGGATCACGTCATACGGCCCTTTCGCGAGCACGTCGGGCAGGATCTTCGTGTTGAGATGCTCGGACTGGTTGTAGGGGTTCACCCAGGCATCGACGTAGGCCATGCCGTCGAGCTTCTTGATCGCATGCGCCATGTACCCGCTGAGGATCGAATCACCGATGAGCAGCACGCGTGGACGCTTTGGGTCTTTGATCGTCGCCTGATTGAGCTTCCAGCCTTGGCCATCGGAATGCAGCCGCGGATCCGTCTCGACCGGTGTTTCGGCCGCAAAGGTGTGAAAAGCAGAAACGGCGGCGAGGAGGAAGGTGAGGCGCTTCATGGAAGGATGTGGAGGTAACGGCGGCCGGTAACGATGTCTTCGAAAAGACTCTGGACAGACTACAACAGAACAATAGGGACAGGAGAACCCATTCATTCTTCGCCGAGTCGAGCCAGCGGAAGACTTCTCTAAGCCATTGACTGTATTTCTCCCAGCTCAGCGGCTTTTTGCCGCCTCGCCGGTTGAGCCACTCAAACCATGGGTTGAAGCTGCCTATGCCTCGACTGTTGCCAGTGCTTCCATAGTAGGCGTTATGTCCCTGCACTTTGCGCTTCAGGCTGTGCCATTGTTCATTCACCGGGTAGTGCCGGTGCTGGCGCATCCACTCTCGCAGCACAGCGAGTGCTCGGCCGAGCCGCTTATTCACTGTGCTACGCTGGATGACCGGCTTGCCCTTTCTTGAGCGGCCCCATTAGTGCGTGAACCCGAGGGAGTCGAAGCTTCTGGATTCATGCTTGGGGCCTTGGGCCGGTGGTTCGTTGTCTGTGTGTTTATCTTGGCACAATGACCCCATTCTTCTGCCTTACATCTATTTCCGACCAAACTCCCGGCTGGTGACGAGTGCGAGGATGACCTCGCGAATCACAAAATCCTTCGCTTTGGCTTTTTTGACGATGTCATCCGCGAGCTCGGCATCCGTGAAGCCATATGGCCTGCCGAGCGCATACTCGATGAGGGCTTCGGTGAAGCCCTGGGCAAAATTTTCGCTCTGGGCGGCGATTTGGTCGCGCAGGGCGAAGTAGTCTTTGAAGGCGGGGCCGTGGTGGAATTGGCCGGCGGGGTCGATGGGCCAGTCTTTTTTGGTTTTGGGGTCGTGATCGACGTCGCGCCATTTGCCGGCGGCGTTGAAGTTTTCGAGGCCGAAGCCGATGGGGTCGATCTTGCGATGGCACTGGAGGCACTGCGGCTCTTCTTGATGGGCGAGAAGACGTTCGCGTGGGCTGATGGGTTTGCCGGCGAGACGATCAAGCTGCGGGACGTTTGGCGGGGCGGGCGGTGGCGGGTTGTGGAGGAGTTTGCGCAGCACCCAGGCGCCGCGCTCGACAGGGCTGGTGCGCTCGCCGTTACTGCCCATGGCGAGAATGGCGGCCATGCCGAGCAGGCCGCCGCGTGGGGAGTTGGCGGGGAGTTTGACCTTTTGAAACACATCGCCGCTGATGCCTTCGATGCCGTAGTAGGTGGCAAGCAGGCCGTTGACGTGGATTTCGTCGCTCTTGAGCAGTTTCGTGAGGCTGCCGTTGTTGCGCAGCAGGTGGGCGAAGGTTTCATAGACCTCGCGGCGTGCGGCGGCCTTGGCGCTTTCGTCGAAGTCGCGGAACTGCTTGGTATCGAACTGGAAGAAGTCGAGCCGGTCCATGCCGAGCCATTGATGCACGAAACCGCTGACGAACTCGTCCGCCTTCGGGCTGGCGATGAGGCGGTCTACTTCGCGAGTGAGGATGTCTGGCTTGGTGAGGTCGGCTTTGAGCAAAGCTTCATCGGGTGGTGCGCTCCAGAGGAAGAAGGACAGGCGTGAGGCGAGTTCGGATTTCGACAAGAGAATGGGGACAGGAGAATGAGATTCAGAAGTTTTATTCTTCTGTCCCCATTCCTTTGTCCCAACCTCTTGGATGTATAAAAAGCCCGGTGAAGCCAGAATCACGCTCAGTGGCTCTTTGAGGGCTGCTTCGTGCGCATCGCCTGCTTTGCGGCGCACATCATACAGAGTGGTGAGTTTGTCCAAAAAGGCGGCGGAGGGCTTTTTGCCTCGAAAGGCTCGTTCGGCGAAGGTTTGGAGCACGGTGCGGGGATTGGTCTCTCCGGCAGCGATCACAGGATTCACCTGCGAACCGACTTCGGCCTTGTTCAGCGGGCCTTGCCACTCGATCCAGTCGATCCAGAGCACGGGATCGCGTTGTTTGGCGTCGGCGATCTGGCGGGTGCGTCCTGGCAGGCTGATGGCTTCTTTTTTCAGCGGACGCTTTTCCATGAGGATGAACTTCCGCGGGCCGCCGGGGCGGATTTGGAAGGGCAGCTCGATGATCTCGGGCTGGTCGAGCGTGGCGGTGATCTGCTTGTTCGCGAGGAAGGTGCGGTCGTCTTTGTCGATGTGGCTGGCTTCGACGAAGGAGAGAAAGGCACGCTCCGTGGGCATGTCGGGCACGCGACCGATCTTCACGCGCATGACATAGTCGCCGGTGGCGAGATCGGCGGGCAGGTCGATGGCGTGCTCGCAGGTTTCCTGGACGGTGTTGTCGAGATAGAGGCCGGTCTTCGAGAGCGGACGGTCGAGGTATTGCTGGAACCAGCGGTTGTTGCTGTCCCACACGACCTTGGCGAACTCGGCGTGAGATTTGTCGGTGAAGTCGAACTCTTTGAGCCGCTTCTCATCGCCACCGGCGGCCTTCCACTTGGCGTATTGCTCGTTGAGGTATTGGAAGCGCAAATGACCGCGCTCGACATCGGCGCGGCGTTTCTCCGGCTCAATGCGCCCGACTTTGGCGATGGGCGCTTGCTTCACCAGCGGGCCCTCCCACTCCACCCAGTCAATCCACAGCGCGGAAGGCGGTCCCACGCCGGTGGTTTTCTGCGCGGTGGTGAAAAGCTCGTGATCGAGCTTCACATCCCGCTTCTCACGAAGCACAAAGGTGCGCGGACCATCGGCAGCGAGGCTCACCGGCACCTCAATGATCTGCGGCGCGTCGGTGGTGCCGCTGATTTGGAAGGTCTGCATCAGCGTGAAGTCTTCATCGCCCGCTTTGCGACTGCCGAGCGCGACGAAGTGCCGCTCCTTCGGCGTGCCCTTCACCGCGCCAATTCGGAAGCGCAGCATGTAGTCGCCCGGTTCGGCTTTTTCGACCTCGTGCTTCGTTTTGAGCCAGCCGGAGGGCTGATCCGGCGGCAGCGTGATGACTTCTTCCTTGTGGACGTTGTAGATGGTCAAATACGCGCCGGTCTTGGTGAGTGGATCGTTCAGGTATCGCTCAAAACTCGGCCCATGCTGCTCAAAGCCACGGATGCGGAACTTCGCCTCCTGCTCGTCGGGGATGCCCTTCTGCGGCTGCTTGGTCTCCAGGAACTTCTTCGCCGCCTCGTAGCCGCCTTTGAAGTAACCCTTGTAAGTGCCGCCCACCATCGCGTTCGCATGCAGCTCGACTTCGCGGCGTTGTTTGATGGTCTTGGTCAAAGCGGGCGCGTCATTCACCGGCCCTTCCAGTTCGACAAAGTCCACCCAGATGCACGGACGCGGGCCGGTGCCGGTTTTGTCCCAAGCCTCGCGGAACATCGCGTATTCGGCCTCCCGCTTATTCGGGCGCTTGTCGCGGATGGCGAAGTTGCGGTCGCCGCTGGCATTGATCTCGACAGGAATCTCCAGCGTCTGCGGATGGGCGAGCGTGCCGGTGACTTGATGCGAGCTTAGCACGTTGAAGTCCGCCGCGTCGGCTTTGCCGGTGCCGATCTCGATGAAGCGACGCTCTTTGGGCGACTCATCCGAGGCGGCAAGGCGGATGCGAAGCGTGTATTTGCCCGCAGGCCATTTGTCCGGTGCAGTGATGCCCGTGTAGCGACCGAGGGAGTAGAGCATGAGCCAGGTGCCCGTCTCGCGCTCCGGCAGCTTCGCATAGTCGGCATAGTATTGATGATGGTAGCTGTATTCGCTGCGGGCGAACTGCGCATCATCCACGTCCTTGAAACCAAACTTCGTCGGCGCGGGTGCACCCGCGATGTCGGCGAAGCGATTGTAAAACACATGCGGCGACTGCTTCACCTTCGGGTCATCCCGCAGCTTCTTCACGATGTCCGCGTTGGCCGGTTGCTTCGCCGCCTCATCAATCGCCGCGCACCATTTTTGGAAGCGCGAATACTTCTCCACATAACCCTCGGCATAGATGGGCATGTATTTGTTCGCCCACTGCTCGGGGTCTTTGCGAAGCTTCTCGATCTTCGTCGCGACAGGCGCGGCCTTTGCACCATTGGCGCTCTCCACCTCGATCCAGTCAATCCACAGCGCGAACTCCGGCCCGATGCCGTTGCGCTTCTTTGCTTCGGCGAAGAGGCGATGCGCGACCTCCTCGGACTCGTAGCTGCCCTTCTCCTGGAAGAAGAAACCGTGGCCGTTCACGGGCGAAAACTTCAGCGGAATCTCGATCACCTGCGGCTTTTCCATCGTGCCAGTGACCTGATGACTGCTCGTCACCGCTCGCACGCCGCTGTCATGCTGCGAGCCAAACTCGACGAAGTGCCGCTCCTTGGGCGTGTTGCTCGTGGCCGCGATGCGCACCCGCACCACATAGTCGCCCGCAGGCCAATCGCCAGGGATGCGGAAGGGCTGATACGGATTCGCGAACACATCCTCGATGGTCAGAAAGCTGCCCGTCTTCGCCGCCGGATGCGCCAGGTAAGCGCGCTGCTGCGGCACGGAATGCACCCAGTTCCGCCGACCCTGCTCGTCCGCATGCACCGCATCGGTGAAGCCGAAGTCTGCGGGTGAAGGCGCTCCTTGGATCCTCTGCCACGCGAAGAAGAGATGTGTCGTATCGCCCTTCTTCTCGGCGTGGACCTGCGCGACGACGTCCGCATTCTCAGGCTTCGCCGCCGCTGCATTCACCGCCGCCGTCCACTTCTCGTAGCGCTCATGCGCATCCGTTCGCTCCTTCAGCGATACCGCGATGCGCGCATTGCGCGCCTCCGCTTCCACATGCATCAAGCGCGGCTTGGTGGGCGTGAGCGCAATGAATCGTGCGAAGTGCTCATCCAGCGCCTGCCGACCAAGCGCGAGGTATTGCTCGAACTGATCCGACGACATGAAGAGCGATGAGCCCACGGTATCAAAGGTGCCCGCACCGCCATCCGCAGGCAGCTCGTTCACCCGCAAGTCCACGCCGAGCAGATCGCGAATGGTGTTTTTGTATTCGCGACGATTCAGGCGGCGCATCGTGATCTTGCCACCGGAGTCGCTGAGGGCTGTGCGGGCCGTGACGAGCGTGCGAGAGAGGTCGTCGAGGAAATCGGTCTTCGCGGCAGGTAAGGGCTGCTTTTCGTCCTCCGGCGGCATTTCGCCTGAGTTGATCGAGTTGAGCACCTTTTGCCAAAGATCGGCCTTTTCGACTGAATCGAGCGTGAACGCGATGTCATCGAGCCGAACCTTGCCTTTTTGCTTCTCGGCATTGTGGCACGTGAGGCAGTTGTCTTTGAGAAAGACGCGGTGCTTGGCGTCGAGCAAGGCCTGGGGTGGCTCGGCGAGAGCAAACAGAGGAAATAGCAGAATTAGGACAAGGGAATGGGGACAAGGGAATAGGTTTCTGGGGTTTATTCCTCTGTCCCCATTCCTCTGTCCTTCATCCGACTTGCCAAACTGGAGGCGTTTAGTCCATTTTTGCCTGCCATGCCTATTCTTCACAACGCCCCTGTCCGGTTTCTGACGGACGCACAGTTTGACGAACTTGATGAGGTTGTGATGCGTTGTGCTTATGCCTCGCAGAACAAACTGGGCCGTCTTTGTGAAGAAGCAGTTTATGAGAACGATCTCGCGGCGAGACTGCGTGCCGAGGGCTTCAGCGAGGTCCATACCCAAGTGCCTGTCGCAGTTTCGTTCCGAGGATTTGAGAAGGTTTACCGACTGGATCTGATCGTCCAAGGCATGATCTACGAGTTGAAGGCGGTGGAGCGGCTCAGCGGAGCTCACGATGCCCAAGTCTATCACTACGGGGCATTGGTGGAGACGGATCGAATCAAGCTCCTGAACTTCGGTGGAGTGGAAATCGACGGCAAGCTGCGACGCTGCCCCTTTCGCCGAACAAACCGTTTTGCCACTGAGATCAATCGCCGTCGATGGAAAGCCATCTCGGACCGATGTGGACTGCTGGCCGAAACAGCGGAGGCTTGTCTCCGAGAGTGGGGCGGCTTTTTGGATGGGCATTTGTTTGAGGAGGCCTTGATTCATTTCAATGGATGCGAAGTGGGGTGCATGGAGCGGTTGCCGGTGACGCGAGACGGACTCTCGCTCGGCCATCATCGCGTAGCGCTTCACGGGGAGCAGGTTGGATTTGTCGTAACCTCGTTGGACGATGGAAGGCTTCATGAGAGACATCTGAGATCCCTGCTGGACTGCCTGCCGCTTCGGGCATGGCAGTGGATCAATATTCGCGGCACGACGATGAGCATGGTGACGATTGAAAAGTGAGTTTTGGACTTTGGACAAGGGAATGGGGACACCGGAATAAGATTCAGAGTCATTCCCATGTTCCCATTCCTCTGTCCTTATGCTCGAAGTTCCTTCACCACACCCGTGCTGTCGCCGTGGCGTTCGGCTTCGATGCCGAGGCCGTGGAGCAGGGTGAGCCACACGTTGCACAGCGGTGTGTCTTTGGGCAGGACGAGGTGGTGGCCGAGTTTGAGGTTCGCGGCTCCGCCGGTGAGCACGGTGGGGCAGTTGTCGAGATAATGGATGGTGCGGATGTTGCTGCCGTAGGCGAGGGCGATGTGATCAAACAACGTCGTGCCATCGGCTTCCTTCGTGGCCTTGAGCTTGTCGATGAGACCGGCGAGCAATTCACTCTGCGTGGCATCACGCTTCTGCGAGGCTGCCATGCGGTCGCCGGGGCTGTAGTGGCTCATGTCATGCGGCGCGACCTTGGTGCCGAGACTTTGGAGCAACGTGCCCACCGGCTGCCGGTAGGTGAGCACTCGCGTGCTGTCCGTCTGCAAGGCGGCGACGATGAGATCATACATCACTTTGATTTCCTCTTTGCCCGCGAGGCCGGGTTTGGGCTCGCTGACGGGCGGTTTGGACTTCGGCACGCTGAGCCATTGCTCGTCCTTGCCGAGCCGCACCTCGATGTCGCGGATGCTTTGGTAGTATTCGTCGAGCTTGTCGATGTCCGTCTTCGTGAGGCCGTTCTGCACTCGCTTCGCATCCTCCAGCACGGCATCGAGCACGCTGCGCTTTTGCGCGAGCATCGCCTGGCGCTCGCTCAGCGGCGTGGTGTCATCCGAAAACAGGCGATGAAATGCCGCGACGGGATTCTCGAGCCCCGCCATCGGTTTGCCGCGCGGGTCCCAGGCCATCGACAAGCCGGGTCCGTGGCCCGAGTTCGCCACGTCCGGCGTGTTGAGCTGGATCGAGGCAAAGCGCGTCTCCTTCCCCAGATGCGCCGCCGCCACCTGATCCGCGCTGATGCTGTTGTGGAAGCTCTGCCCCGGTTCTGCATAACGATTCGCGCCCGTGAGCCAGAACGTGCTGCCCCAGTGCGCTTCATTCGCAAACTTGTTCGCACAACCCTGCACCACGGTGATGTCCTTCTGATGCCTCGCGAGCGGCTTCAGCCCTTCCGACAACTCCCACGCCGTGCCCGTCTTCTTCGCATCCGGGAACCACGTCTCATTCGTCACCCCCCAGCCAAAGCCGAGAAACACCATGCGCTTCGGTGGTGTCGCGACTTTCGGAGCGGCGAAGGCCTTGAAGCCGATGGATTCGAGCGCAGGCAGCGCGATGAGCGTGCCGGTGCTGCGGAGGAAATGGCGGCGGGTGGTCATGGGGCGCGGGGAATTGGAGAGGTGGAGTTTTGGAGCAATGGACTGAGTTTAGGCAGAAGAATGGTTTCCAGGTTCACTTCCGCTGCTGTTGATCCATCTCGCAATCCGCATCCATCGGCACTGCTGGGCCGCTTTGATCGACGGGATGAGTGAAGAGGTAGCGAAAGACCTCATCATACACCCACTGGCCCATGAGATCCTTGCGACCGGGCACGACGATGGTGTGAGCGCGGCCGGCATTGTTTTTCACGTCGATGTTCGTGATGAGGCGGCGCGTGTTGCCGTAGGGTGGCTCGGCGGCGTCGATGTTCACGATGGGGCCGTGGTTGTGCATTTTGAGCAGTTGCCAGGAGCGGCAGTAGTGATCGGCGGTCCAGCCGCCGTCAAGAATGTGCGTGAAGCCGAAAAAGCGGTTCGAGGGCGTGGCGGAGGGGCCGCCTTGCCAGGTCTCGGTGTTGTCACGCGGGCCGGAGAACATCACCACGCGATCCACCTTCTGATGCATGGCAAAACGCGCTGATGTCGTGCTACCGTGCGAGATGCCGCTCATGGTGACTTTCTCCCAGCGCAGGCCGTTGCCGTCGTCGGTGAGGAACTGCTGCCACTTGCCCTCAGGGTTCGCTTTGACGAGCCATTTCACGAACTGCAACGAGCGCT